>CAIUCZ010000078.1 GCA_903897785.1 Candidatus Falkowiibacteriota bacterium | reverse complement strand
TTTTAATTTTTTCATAATTTCCTTAAAAAATTACAAACTTATTAACATTAAGCGTTACATAGCTTAAGTTGTCTTGACCGGCATAAACGGCGTCATCTTCATTGCACCCGTAATCGCCTTCATAATTCGGCCCGTCTTCGCCAAACCCCGCGGAAGGATTCGGCACAAAACAAACGGCTTTTAACCGCCGCTCGACTATCTTCAGACTGGTAACCATCCGATCGAGCACGCTAATCGCCGACGTTTGAATCATAATCTCGTTGACATTGTCGGAAAAACCGCAAACATCAATACTGCAAACAGAACAAACCGTAATAAAACTTTTCATCACCGTCTCCGAAACATTAATTTGCAATAGACCGTTGGCGTCTATGCCGGAAAATGACTCTTGCTTGAATTTTAACAATCCCATAGCCAAAATATTATCTTTGTCCTCGGAAAAATCAAAAAGTAATTCCAGCCGCCGATCAAGCAAACACATCACCGGCTCACTATGTTTTAGTAAGCCAACGTCAACTAGGGCTAACCGGACGCTTTCCGGATAAAGACTTTTTTGCACTGCTTGGCCAAAAAACCGGCGAGCGCTTTTGTAATAAGGCTCATTACCAAGATCTTTCTTTTTCATCTTTTGCCTCTATATTATAAATGAACAAAACTAACTAAACCCAGCTTATCACGGCTGTTTGGCTTATTCAAGTCCGTCCGTCAAAACACCTGGTCAATCGTGCCACAGCCCAACAACTCCTCACCTTGATAAATCACGGCCAATTGTCCGGGCGTAATGGCGCGTTGTTTGGTATTAAACTTTAATTTTAGAGTATTATCGCCAACTTTTTCCAAATGAGCGCTGGCCGGAGCATGATGATAACGAATGACCACTGCAAACTCACCCGGCAAGGTTGGCGTTTTGTTGGTCCAAGACAAATCGGTAATCAAGCACTCATCGCGCCACAATAATTCATCGTCCGGATTTTTGCTGACTACCAATTCATTGGTTTTCATTCTTTTATCGACAACATAATACGGGCCATTGGATAACATAGGCAGCCCTTCGCGCTGGCCAATGGTGTAAAACGCCAAACCTTCATGCTCGCCCAAAACTTTTCCAACAGGATCGATAATTTTACCCGGCGCCGGTTTGATGTTTTCTTGCAAAAACTCGCGCACATTTATTTTACCGATAAAACAAATGCCTTGCGAATCTTTTTTGGCAAAATTCGGCAAACCGGCCGCCTCCGCCATGCGTCTAACTGTCGGTTTGTCATATTCACCGATTGGAAACAAGGCATGGGCCAGTTGTTCTTGTTGCAAGGTGGCCAGAAAATAACTTTGATCTTTATTTTTGTCGTGATTAATTAACAGATGATAACCGGCGGCGTCATGATTAATGCGGGCGTAATGACCGGTCGCCACAAAATCGGCGCCCATGGCCAAGGCGCGCTGTAAAAATAATTTAAATTTAATTTCTTTGTTGCACATCACGTCCGGATTGGGCGTCCGGCCGCGACTATATTCATCAAAAAAATAACTGATTACTTTTTGTCGGTACGCTTCTTCAAAATTCCAAATATAAAACTTGATACCTAAAAAATTGGCCACCCGCCGAGCAATCATCGCTTCTTCGTCGGTGTTGCAACAAAAACCGGCCACGTCTTGGCTCCAATTTTGCATAAACACGCCGATGACTTCATAGCCTTGTTGACACAACAGATAAGCCGCCAGCGCTGAATCGACGCCGCCGGATAAGCCGACGATAACTTTTTGTTTATTCTTAGTCATAATACTGACAAGATAACCATAAACCAAGGACAAAGTCAAACAAATAAAAAAAGCAGGCTTTAATCCTGCTTTAACAATAATTTTTCTTGCAAATCACTGTAGGTTTGCGCCAAATTGTTATGCAATTTTTCTTTGGCGCAATCGACTTCATGCTTATCAAAAATGCGATAAACAAAAATATTTTTTTCTTGGCGATAATAAATCACCCGAAGACCGGAACGCGAACCGCGATCAGGCTTGGGCCAGCGCACCGACCAAATATCCAGTTCGTAATCGACGATTTTGTTGTGGCGATAACCAAGCCGGCAAGCCTCACTCGCCAAAAATCGCCGCAAACCGACAAAGCAACTTTTTTTTAAACCGGCATCAAGCAAATCAAGCGTCGCCTCACTGCAGAAAAAAACATCATAGATTTCTTCATCGGCCGGCTCCAATTTTTCAAAATAATCAACTTCAGCAACTAATTCATTCACACAAAATCACCTTTAAATTAAAAGAACAGATCTAGTCGGGGTGCAGGGAATTGAACCCTGTCTATCTGCTCCCAAAGCAGACGTACTACCGGTATACGACACCCCGCATTAGTTAAAAGTCGAAAGTTAAAAGTTAAAAGAAATTAACTTTACAAACTTTCGACTTTTAACTTTGAACTTGTTTTGGTGCCGAGGGTCAGAATCGAACTGACGACACAATGATTTTCAGTCATTTGCTCTACCACTGAGCTACCCCGGCGGGTTGGATTTTGGAAGTTGGATATTAGATATTGGATATTGCCTACGGTTAATTTAACCGGAAGCTAATCCAAAATCCAATATCTAAAATCAAACATCCATTGTTGCGGGGGTGGGATTCGAACCCACGACCTCCGGGTTATGGGCCCGGCGAGCCGCCAACTGCTCTACCCCGCTACGAAGTTAAAAGTTAAAAGTTGAAAGTTAAAAGTCATCTAACTTTTAACTTTATCAACTTTTAACTTTTAGCTACTGTGTGGGCAATGGAGGATTCGAACCTCCGACCTCTACATTATCAGTGTAGCGCTCTAACCAGCTGAGCTAATTGCCCCAAAGAGTTTAAAGTTCAAAGTTAAAAGTTTAAAATTTTAATTAAGCCGGCGATTAATCTTGAAATCTCTATAGACTGCTTAATTAACTTTTCAAAAGTGGAGCTGTCAACATAATTTAATCTTGCGGCTAAACTTAACATTGATCTAACTTCGCCGCAAGAGCCTTTTGCCATGTACAAAAAATATCTAAAATCTTTATTGCTTTTTCTTTCAAAACCCTCGGCGATATTATTCATAATTGACACCGAAGCTCTTTGAATTTGGTCTTTAAAACTCCAATTGCGACAATCGTTAAATTCTCTAAAAACATCGACTGTCAAGCCTCCGGCTTTTTGCCAAGATAAAATGTCTTCAAATTTTTTAATAGTCATAAACAAAAAAAAGGCCAGCAAAACAAACGGTTTTCTTATGCTAGTCTTTTTCTACAAACAGGCTCCCATAAAACCGTTTATTAATTAAAGGCTAAAACATAAAATTAAATAACTTTTAACTTTGGTTTTAACTTTTAACTTGTCTGAATTTTTGTGTCAACAGGTACTATTTCTCGCTTTTGTACTACCAAAGGTAGTGTCATCCCGATTTGCATCGGGAAGTCGACTAGTGATTATCGGCCAATGGCCCATAATCTATTCTCCCTAGAAAGGAGGTGATCCATCCACAGCTTCCGCTACGGATGCCTTGTTACGACTTCACCCTTATCGCTGGTTTTACCGTCCTCCGAAATACATCGAAGTTCGGGTACCCCCAACTCTCTTGGTGTGACGGGCGATTATCTTTACGAAACAGTAAATTGATGTTCCCACGTAGCGAGCGGATTTCCCGCACTACGCGAGCTCTAATGCATTTTTTGCTTCAGCTTGTATATTTTACGCAAGCCTGATTCTTTAAGGTGTTCCTTACGGACAACCAAATTAAGAATCTGACAAAAAATCTCAAAGTCACCGTGCTTTGAACGTAACCTCAAAGCATTCTTTCTGAAAAATGGAATTATTATTTCTACCAAATCTTTTCGATTGGCCACTTCATAGCGATAACAATCTTGATGATTATCTCGCTTGTCTTGCTGGAAGTAGACATTGCCGCAGCCAAAATATTTTTTCAGTTCATCGAGAATTTCTTTATCTTTCTCGATTAATTTTAGAAAAAATCTGGGCTCGACTTTTGTCCGCCGCTTAACTGTTTTTGATGAATCAGGGTCTTTTACGTAAGCCGTAAAACTGCCTTCTCCATCAACCAAACCGACAATATAATCTGGATTTAATCCCATATGCATTCGAGTAAATCCTTCTCCTTCGACAGACTCAGAACAAAAGCCCTTAACTATCGAAGAGTACTATGATTCAGCTGACTTCTTACGCCGCGTAAGTTTCGTTATTTGATTATAACATAATAATCAAAACGACGTAAGATCTCCCGGGGTCATTTAATTATCTATTCCTTTCATTCCAACCGGTCTTTTCTTGGCATGTTCCCTTTGCTCACCGCTATTCAAAGGTCGATGCGACCGTCTTTGTGTTGGACTAAAATTTGTTTCCAGATCCTTCACCGTTAATCTCGCGATTAACGACTATCTTTCAACTACGTTTCGTCATAGAAAACGAAAGAGGAGATTTTAACTCCCTAGACATTTAAACTGCCCGGCGCTTTTATTGTGAGTACAAGACCCGAGAACGTATTCAACGCGCCATGGCTGATGCACGTTTACTAGCGATTCCAACTTCATGAGGTCGAGTTGCAGACCTCAATCCGAACTGA
>CAIUCZ010000077.1 GCA_903897785.1 Candidatus Falkowiibacteriota bacterium | reverse complement strand
GAGCAAATCGTCGCTATCACCCTAAATTTAAGTACTGTTAGAAATCAAAAAGCTTTCAGTTTAGCGATAAACTCTCCGGCAACCAATGCCGTTTTTAGCCCCAATCAAGATTTGACGATCAAAATCAAAACGGCCAATCCGGAACAAATCGGCCGAATTGAAATAAATTTAATCGATCAAGCAAATAATTCAAACTTAATCAAAACGATTTACCAAATCAGCCAGGATATAACCGTGACAATTAACCCAAGTTTAACTCCGGGCAATTATCAGTTGGTAGCCACGGCGTTTGATTGGCAAGGTAACAGCCATAAAGCCGCGCCGGTGAAGATTATAGTAAATAACACGGTGAAGTCGACAAAAGATTAGTGAGTAGGAATTTAATTTAAAAAACAGCCGCAAGGCTGTTTTTTCTACTCATCTACCAGTCTAATTATTTCTTGATCGGCATAATAATATACCGATAACTTTCATCTCCTTGCCCGCTCACCAAACACGGCGTATTACCATCCACCACCTGAATCATCACATTCTCGCCCGCCAAATTGGCCAGTACATCCAATAAATAGCGATAATTAATCGTTACACTATTATCAATCCCGGAAATTTCCGCTGGCAAGTTAGTCGTATTCTCACCAATCTGACTGGTGGCGGCAAACACGGTCGCCGTTTTTTTCTCGATCGATAAATCCAGATTAATGTCATTGACGCCGTTCTTGGCAAAAATCGCCGCCAATTTTATGGTGCGGGTCAGTTCGGTGCGGTTAATCATTAGCGTAGTTTGCCAGCCACTCGGGATAATCTGTTGATAATCCGGATATTGACCATCAATCAAACGTGAAATTAGAGTCAGGTTATAAAAACTAAACAACACTTGGCCGTCGGCAATACTTAATTTCACCTCCGACTGCTCATCCATTTCCGATTCTCCGCAAAGCAACCGCACCAACTCCGAAATCGTGCGGGCCGGAATAATGATTTTTTGCTCGGCCTCTGAATAATTTGTCATCACGGCCACTGATTTTTCCGCCAAACGATAACTATCGGTCGCCGCCAGCGTTAGTTTATCTTTGGCCAACAAAAACATCACCCCGGTCATTTCCGCCCGGCTATCGGCCGGAGCGCAAGAGAATAACACCTGCGTCAAAGCGTCTTTTAAAACCTTACCGTCCAATTGATAATAACTTTGTTGCTCCATTTCCGGAATTAAAGGATATTCATCAGTCGACTGGCCTTTGATTTTTGTTTTATAACCGCCGCAAGTCATTACTAATTCATCCCCTTTTAACTCCAAATCCACTTTTTCATTCGGCAATAAAGCCACACTCTCGGCTAAAATCTTGGCATCAATCGTAAACGCACCTTCGGCATCGATTTTTCCCCGCACAATCGCCGTAATACCAATTTCTAGATTGGTAGCCGCAATTTTAATTACATTATCTTTGGCTGAAATCAAAACAATATTTAAAATTGCCAAATTATTAGTTTTATTAGCTTTATTGCTAACTGAGTTTAATCCGTTCTTTAAATTTTTCTGCAATAAAGTTAGCTTCATAGAGTTATTAATTTAAATTTAAAAAAAATAAAAACAGAATATATAATATAGTTTGGGGATAAGTAGGATAAGTCTTTTTTATTCAATTAGTTATTAGTGTTTGGCAGTTAATAAAAGGTGATAACTATGGGGATAAAATAATTTTACAGTTGATAGTTTGTTTATAATTAATTTTTAATTTTTAATTCTTAATTTTTAATTCTTATCCACCTTGGTTATCCCCTCTTGTTAACAACTATAGATTAACTGCTTGATTGATTCGACAGCTTGCTTGGTTTGATGATTGATTTTAATTTCATTTTCTATCTTTTTACAAGCGTGCATGACGGTAGTGTGGTCGCGATCACCGATCTGCGCGCCAATATTAGGGAAAGAACTCTTGATTTCTTCCTTAATAATGTACATGGCAATTTGGCGCGGGCCGACCAGCTCTTTTTTGCGGCTTTTGCCTAACAAATCCTTCATTTCGATGTCGAAAAATTTACACACCCCCAAGAGTACTCCTTTGGCGGTCAAAGAATTTTCTTTAAATTCAGTAATAATATTAGCCAAACTGGTTTTAGCCGACTCTAGAGTAGGCTGCAGATTGTTAAATTCATAATAAGTTACTAATTTAATCAACGCACCCTCTAATTCTCTGATGTTATTGGTAAAGCTTTGGGCGATATAAAGCAAAATCTTGTCATTTAAGGGGAAGTTTTTTTCATGGCACTTGTTTTCCAGGATGGCGATTCTGGTTTCAATATCCGGCATAGTAATATCGGCGATCATACCGGCAGAAAAGCGCGAAATTAAGCGCTGTTCCAAGGCTGGTAAAGCTTTTGGCGGTTTATCGGCAGTAATCACGATTTGTTTGTTAGCTTGGTAAAGTTCGTTAAAGGTATGAAAAAATTCCTCTTGCGTACCCTCTCTGCCGCCCATAAATTGAATATCGTCAATTAAGAATACGTCCACGTTGCGATATTTATCTTTTAAATCCTTGGCATGACCGCTGCGCACCGCGTCAACGTATTCACTGGAGAACTTTTCCGAGGTAACATATAAAACTTTATCGGTTTTATGGGATAAATCATGGCCGATAGCTTGGATGAGGTGGGTTTTACCCAAACCGACGCCGCCATAGATAAATAACGGGTTATAGGCATTGCCTGGGTTGGTAGCCACTGCCATACAGGCGGCGTGCGCCAACTCGTTGCCTTTGCCGACAATAAAATTGTTAAAGGTGTAGCGATTATTTAAACCGAAGCGGTTGGTAATGATTTGCCGGCCAAAATTAGACTCGGACTGGTTATACACTGTTGGCTGGGGATGACTGTTGATTGGCTTGGGCGCAGCCGGAAAGAGCGGTGCGGACTTCTTGATCTCGATCCGGTATTGAATATCTTTGATTAGCTCTTTGGTGACATTAGTAAAAGCCACGGAAATCTCTTTGAAAAACTTATTTTGTAGCCAATCTTTGGTAAAATTATTGGGTACGCAAATAACTAAAATGTTATCCCCAAAACTGTGGATAAAAGTGTTTTTAAACCAGGTTGAAAAGTGCGGCCGCGAGATATTAAGCTCTACTTCGCCTAAAACCGCTTGCCAGACTTGATCGTAATTCATATAAAAAGCCAATAAAATCAAGGGTTTTTTAAAAAAATGTTAACTTGAATATTGTAGCAGTTAATTTTAAAAAGTAAAATAGGAAAAAAGTTGATAACTTGTTGATAACTGTTGATAAAAAGAAATGTTTTGACTGATTGGTCAAAAAAAGAGGTAAATATTGACTAATATAAGATGTAATGCTAAGTTAAGAATTGAAAGTTAAAAGTATAAAGTTTAAAATTGTAGGATTTTTTATTAGAAATATCCTCTCCTCTAACTTTTAACTTTCGACTTTTAACTTTTAACTTAATTTTATGGCAACAAAGAGAACTTTCCAGCCTAATGTTAAACGGGCTAAAAAGAAACACGGCTTTTTAAAACGCATGGAAACCAAAGACGGCCAAGATGTGTTAAAACGCCGCCGCGATAAGGGTCGTCAGCGTTTAAGTAAATAACCATATGTTTACTCGCGACCAGCGTTTAACTAAAGACAAGCAATTTGCCGCAGTTTTTAAAACCGGTCGTAGTAGTTATCATCCGGCTCTGGTGGTGCGCGCTGTTAGTAACCATAGCCAAACTAATCATTTTGGCGTGATTGTTAGTAATAAAGTTAGTAAACTGGCTGTGGTGCGCAATAAATTAAAAAGACGGGTGCGCTATATTTTAAATAAACACGCGTTTTTTTTGACTCAAGGGTTTGATGTGGTGGTGATTTGCTCGCGCGAAAGCCTAAAACTTGATTTTATTGAGCTGGAAAAAACTCTGGTCGCTCGTTTGACTCAATTAAGGTTAATAAATTTATGACCGGCTGGCGCTACCAACCGCGGCTAATGGCGATTTGGCTGATAAAACTTTATCAAAAAACTCTATCTTTTGATTATGGTTGGCCAAAAATATTCTTTCCTGATGGTTACTGTCGATTTAGCCCGACTTGTTCCCAATATGGTTTAGAAGCGATTGAGCGTTACGGCGCTGTCAGAGGCGGTTTTATGGCCCTATGGCGCATTCTACGCTGTAACCCGTGGAATAAAGGCGGGCATGATCCGGTGAAATAGAATCTGGAATTTGGACTCTGGAATTTGGAAAAATGCGAATTCTAAATTTTAAATCCTAAATCCGATTATTTATGGGAAATATTTTAGCTAACATTTTTTACTTTCCAATTTTAAATCTCCTGGTTTGGTTTTATAATATAATTCCCGGCCAAAATATTGTGTTTGCGATTACCGCGCTAACCATTGTCTCGCGTTTGGCGCTTTATCCCCTGTTTAAAAAATCTGTCCAGTCGCAAAAAGCGATGCAGCAGTTGCAGCCAAAGATTAATGATTTAAAAACCAAGCATGGCGACAATAAAGAGACTATGGGCAAGGAATTAATGGATCTCTATAAACAAGAGAAAATCAATCCGATGTCTTCTTGCTTGCCTTTATTAATTCAACTCCCCTTCCTGTGGGCCATCTTTAGTGTTTTTCGCAACGGTTTATCCAATAAAGTTCTAACCGGTCTTTATCCGTTTATTACCAACCCGGGCATTATTAATCCGGTGGTATTTGGTTGGTTCGATTTATCCAAACCGAATATTGTTTTGGCTGTCTTAGCGGCCGGTGCCCAGTTTCTACAAACCAGATTGATGCCTCAACCGCCAAAATCAGCCGATAAAAAGCTGGATGCCGCGGCCATGATGAGCAAGCAAATGATGTTTTTGATGCCGGTAATGACTTTGTTTATTTGTTTAAGCTTGCCGTCCGGCTTAACCTTCTATTGGTTCTTATCAACCTTATTAATGGTTGGTCAGCAATGGTGGGTTTATAGAAATGACAAACCGTCAGCAACTAAAGTAATCGAAGCCGAGGTTGTGCAAAAGTAATTACTAAAAATAGTCTAAAAAACTGACTTCTGTCCACGCTAGCGTGGACAGAAGTCTTGTTCTTGACTGATAAAACCGAAAAGCAAAGTCCACATTAATGTGGACAGAAGTCTTTGTTTGTTTGTTGTTGATAAAAAAGTAAAGTCCACGTTAATGTGGACTTTGCGTAATATAAAATAAAGTTTTGAGTATTATAAAAGGGTACACAATTGACCCGATAAATTTAAAATTAATTAAAGGTCATGCGCACCCTTTATTCCTTAAGATAAATTATTTATTTAATTTTTCCTGAGGAATGTTTTGTATTAGACTTTTGTCTAATATTTTAGTTATTTTTTGGGCCAAATTTTGGTATTTATTTAATAATATTAAATAATCCTGCTCATTGAGCGATAAATTTAGCGTAATAACTAGTTTTAAAAAGTTTTGATCCTAGAGGGATCTAATCTTTTTGCGTCCTGTAAAGAACTAATGTACGATTGTAAGTATGTGTTTAACTTACAATTCAATTATAGCAAAAATAGAGAAACCCGTCAAGAGTCTATAGCTATAAATCGAGTAAAGTCCACGCTAGCGTGGACTTTACTCGGTAAATAAAGGGGCTAATGATTTTTTAAGATTGCGCAAAGTCCACATTAACGTGGACAGAAGTGGATAAGTTGTAGTTTATCCCATACTTATCCACAGCTTTAACTGGTTAAAATAGGACTTCTGTCCACGCTAGCGTGGACAGAAGTCTATAACAGTGCACAACTTGTTGATAAACATGTTTGGCGGTGTATAAAAGTAAAGTCCACATTAACGTGGACTTTACT
>CAIUCZ010000076.1 GCA_903897785.1 Candidatus Falkowiibacteriota bacterium | reverse complement strand
CAATTTATCAAGACAAGCGCTTTATTATCTTCGAGAAGAAATAAGTTGAAAAAAATTGATTTTTTTGCTAAGGTTAAAAACATAATGCGAATCTACGAATTGTATGCGAATACCGCAAATAGCATAGCGAAAGATGCGAATAAAATGCCAAAGTTTAATGTTTTAACTAACGTTGTCAGAATATTCGCATTTTTCGCGGTTTACATTCGCGGTATTCGCACCTGTCCTCCGCGTAGGGGGATACAATTCGTAGATTCGCATTATATAATTTCCTTTTTATAATAATTTTATGTTAATCCCATCATCACCTCAAAGTTGGCGCACCGAGCCGACTCATCACAAATCAGCCGACAAAAAGAATAGAAAAAATCGCTTAAAACTTATTTTATTTTTAGTTTTATGTCTTTTTGTACTTGGCTTTGGCTATTTTCTCTGGATTGCCAAAGATTTGCCAGATCCGAATAAACTAATCGATCGCCAAGTGGCCGAAAGCACCAAGATTTACGATCGCACCGGCAACACCCTGCTTTACGAAGTCAGCGGCAACACTAAACGCACCTTGGTGCCGCTTGATC
Organism: Candidatus Falkowiibacteriota bacterium; assembly: GCA_903897785.1. Lineage (GTDB taxonomy): Bacteria > Patescibacteriota > Patescibacteriia > Patescibacteriales > Patescibacteriaceae > CAIUCZ01. The sequence continues at coordinate 2,282 of CAIUCZ010000076.1, read as the reverse complement.
AAATACCAAAACAATTGCAACAAGCGATTATTGCCATCGAGGATAAGGATTTTTATAAACACGGCGCCGTTTCTTGGTGGGCGATGTTTCGCACCGCTTTTACCAATGTTGTTTTGCGCCGCTCAGCCGGCGGCTCGACTCTAACCCAGCAATTTGTCAAAAATGCCATTCTGACCAACGAAAAAACCTTTACCCGCAAAATTAAAGAGTTGATTTTGTCTTATCAAATCGAACAAAAATTCACCAAAGACCAAATTTTGCAGATGTATCTCAATGAAATTCCGTTTGGTTCCAATGTTTACGGCGTAGAAGCGGCCAGTGAATATTATTTTAACAAACACGCCAGCGAACTATCTGCACCGCAAGATGCATTACTCGCAGCCCTAATTCAGAGCCCGACGCGTTATTCGCCCTATGGCAATAATAAAGATTTATTATTACAGCGCCAGCAATATGTTTTGGATTTAATGACCCAGCAGGGTTATCTCAATGAAGATGAAGCTAGGGTTGATAAATCATACAAACTGGCTTTTGAAAACCATTTGGATAGCATGATTGCCCCGCATTTTGTGATGTATATCAAAGAATTGCTGGCCGATAAATACGGTGAAGCGGCCATTGAGGAAGGCGGCTACAAAATTATTACCACGCTGGATGTCGAAAAACAAAAAATTGCCGAAGGCGTGGTAGAAAAACAAGCGGCCATTAATGCCAAAAGTTATAAAGCATCCAACGCCGCTTTGGTTTCCATGGATGTTAAAACCGGCGAAGTGCTGGCAATGGTCGGGTCGCGCAACTTTTTTGACACCGCTATCGACGGCCAAGTTAACGTCGCCACTCGACCGCGCCAACCGGGCTCGTCGTTTAAGCCCTTCGTTTACACTGAAGCGTTTATTAAAGGCTACACCCCCAACACCACACTTTATGACGTGGTGACCAACTTTTCCACTGATCCGAGTAAACCATATACCCCGAGAAATTACAGCAACGAAGAATACGGCCCGATCAGTATGCGCATGGCTCTGGCTGGATCTTTAAACACGCCGGCGGTTAAAACTTTATACTTAGCCGGCCTGAACGACGTGATTAATCTGGCGCAAAAGCTGGGTTATAGCTCGCTCAACGACGCCAACCGCTTTGGTTTATCCCTGGTTTTAGGCGGCGGCGAAGTGACTTTACTGGAACACACCAATGCTTATCGCGTTTTCCCGTTGGAAGGCCAAATCAGTGCCCCGATTCTGATTTTGTCGGTGACCGATCGCACCGGCAAACAAATCGAGAACAACCAGCCGCAATTATCTCAAGTCTTTGACGCCAACTATGCTCGCCTCACCACCAGCGTTTTATCAGATAACAATGCCCGCAGTTTTGTTTTTGGCGCGCATAATTATTTAACCTTGGCCAACCGGCCGGTCGCCGCCAAAACCGGCACGACCAATGATTTCAAAGACGCTTGGACGATCGGTTACACCTCATCCTTGGTTACCGGCGTCTGGGTAGGTAACAATGACAACAAACCAATGAAGACCGGAGCTGACGGTTCTCAAGTGGCCGCGCCAATCTGGCATAATTTTATGCAGCAAGCCCTGGCCACCACCTCGGTTGAGCAATTTACCGCCCCGACCATGCCGATTACCGGCAAAGGTATTTTGGACGGCGCCAACGCCGGCAAACAAGTGATTTTAATCGATCGCGCCAGCGGATTATTGGCCACTTCCAGTACGCCGCCGAGCTTTACCGAGCGCAAAACTTTTACCGACCTGCACGATATTTTGTATTATATCGATAAAAGCGATCCGACCGGCCCGGCGCCGTCAAATCCGGCCGATGATCCGCAATATCACAACTGGCAAAACGCGATTAATACTTGGGCGCAAAAAAACAATGTCGATTCCTCCACTCCGCCCACTGAATACGATAATTTGCATGTGCCGGCCAATATGCCCAGCTTGCAAGTCAGCGCGCCGACCGCCAATCAAACAGTCACCGGCAATTTAACTTCAGCTATCACTACCACGGCTCCGCGCGGTCTACAAAGAGTTGATTATTACATTAATAACAACTTAATTGATTCAGAAACTACCGCACCTTATGGTTTAAATAAAGATTTAAGCTTTTTGCCGAATGGCGATTATCAATTTAAAATCAGTGCTTGCGACGATATTGATAATTGCGCCGAGCAAATCGTCGCTATCACCCTAAATTTAAGTACTGTTAGAAATCAAAAAGCTTTCAGTTTAGCGATAAACTCTCCGGCAACCAATGCCGTTTTTAGCCCCAAT
>CAIUCZ010000075.1 GCA_903897785.1 Candidatus Falkowiibacteriota bacterium | reverse complement strand
AGATTGTTGCCGGGCGTCTTGGGCAACGAAGCAAGCTTGAATAGTGAGAGCCACAACGAACCGGGCGTCTTGGAATATCCGCAGTATACGAGGCCGGAAGCTTTTAACGCTGACGGCAAAGAGCTGAAAGTGCCGGAAGTTCTGTTGTCTGGCAATCATAAAGAGATTGAAAAGTGGCGGGAAAATAAATTAAAAATTAAGGGATAGAATTTAGAATCTGGAATCTGGAAATCTAGCCTCCAGCTTCCAGACTTCAGATTATTTTTTTATTGCTTCTAAACTTTCTGTTAGATTTTTCACTACTACAATTTCCAAACCTGGTAATGTCACAGCTTTGGGCACGATGGCCTGCGTAAAACCGAGCTTGAGCGCTTCTCTTAATCTGGTTTCCAGTTGCGGCACGGCGCGCACTTCGCCGCCCAAACCGACCTCGCCCAAAACCAGCGTATGATGATCGATTAACTGTTCGCCCAAGGAACTGGCAATGGCTAGGCACACCGCTAAATCTAAACTCGGATCGGTGATTTTTAAACCGCCGACAATATTCAAAATTATATCGTGCGTGCCCAGATTTATTTTGGCGCGCTTGCCCATGACCGCCGTTAAAATTTGCAAGCGATTGGCATCGAGTCCGGCCGCTCGGCGCTGGGGATAACCAAAAACAGTTTTGGCGGTCAGGGCCTGCACCTCGATTAAAAATGGCCGCGTACCCTCCATCACCGCGCTGATAACGCTGCCGGAAGCGGGCGCGTGGCCGTGGTCCAAAAAAATACTGGTCGGATTGCTGACCGCCAGCAAGCCGGTCGCCGTCATTTCAAAGACGCCGATTTCATTGATCGAACCAAAACGGTTTTTGCTGGCGCGCAAGAGGCGATAGTTTTGGCTTTGATCGGTTTCCAGATAAATGACCGTGTCCACCAGATGTTCCAAAGTTTTTGGTCCGGCCAAGGTGCCGTCTTTGGTGACGTGGCCGATGATAATAACCGCTGTTTGACTAGATTTGGCAAATTCTAACAGTTGTCCGGTGGCGGCGCGCACTTGGGCTAAACCGCCGGCCGAACCCGGCTCCAGGTCGGAGCGCAGAGTTTGAATCGAATCGATAATCAATAAAGCGGGCGGATTGGGTTTGAGCGCGGCGATGATGGCGCCGACTTCATTGTCGGCAATAAAAGCCAAACGATCGGCCGTGATATTCAAGCGCGCCAAACGCAAACTGATTTGCTGGACCGATTCTTCGCCGCTGGCATAAATTATTTTTTTATCCGGCGGCAAGAGCTGGGCGATTTGGGCGACAATGGTGGATTTGCCGATGCCCGGTTCACCGCCGAGTAAAATTAACGAGCCTGGAACGAGGCCGCCGCCAAACACCCGATCGATTTCGATTAGCCCGGTGGATAAACGTTCGATCGGACTTTGCTCAAGATCGGTTAAACTTAAAATTTTAGCCGGTGCGCTGGCCGGACCGGCGGTTTGTCTTTGCTGGGCCGCGCTTTCAATCAAGCTGCCCCAGGTGCCGCAAGCCAAACAACGGCCGGACCATTTGTGGGATTGGGCGTCGCACTTGGTGCAGGTGAAGACTGTTTGTGGCTTTGGCATAAATTTAATTAATGCGAAAAATGCGAATTGGCATGCGAATACCACGAATTGAAACCGCAAAAAATGCGAATTGGCTAATTCGCATTTTTTGCTATGTAATTTGCGGTATTCGCATATAAATTTGCATTTTTCGCATTAATGAAGTTTGGCAGAGTGCAACGCCCCAGTGCTGGCATCTGTGAAGTAGGCCCACCGGCCATCAGCGCTGATCTGGAGACTGCTGACAGTATAACTGGATCCGGCCGAAGTAATCAAGGTTTTGGCTCCGGTCTGGGAATCAATTTTATAAAGCTGATCCGGTACACCGTCAGCCAGCTGGGGAAAAAGGCCGACGCCGTCGGCCAAAGAGGCGGGCACGGCGCAGTATAAAGCGCCGCTTTGGGCAAAAGCGCATTTGTTGGCAAAAGTGGCTACATTGAGACTTTGATTATTTAGGCCGATGCTGTCGCCGGAGGCATTGACGATCGATAACTGCGGTTTATAGCCATTGGCTGCGTTATTGGCGCTATAAAGCAACTGCGAGCCGTCGGGCGACCAAACGCTCTCAAAACCGCGGCCGGTGACGGTAAACGATTTGAAATTTTCTTGATTTTGGCCCATGGGATAAATTTCTTGGCCGTTACTGCCATTGCCATCGACAAACAAACCGATGATTTGGTTGTTGGGCGACCAAGTGATGACCGCTTTTTCGGCGTTGATACCGATTTGTTCGACGCGATGATCGGCCGAACCGTCGGCATTGGCCACATCGACCCAGACATTGCTCGGATCATTGTCCGCGCCGACGGTCTTGTGCGCCAATTGCGTGCCGCCGGGTGAGAAAGAAAAGTCGCTCCAGTTTTTAGGCAAAGTGATTTGTTGGTTGGTGGTAAAATTATACAATTCGTTGGTGCCGTCGGGATAGGAGAGGATGGCGCGATTTTTGTCCGGCGCCCAAACGACTTGCTGGACCTGGGGAAAAGTTTTGTCGGACAAGGTCTGCACCGTGCCGTTGTTGGTGATGCGATAAAATTTTTGCGTGCCGCCATCATAATACTGCACATTGTTGCCACTGCCGGCCGAGGTGACGCCGATAGCCACATCTTGACTTAGCTGATGCAAGGGCAGGTTGGGGTTTTGGCTGCTGCCGATGCCGTCCGGATTGGTCGAGCTGGCGTTGTTGTTGCCGGGCGCGGCCGGCAAAGGCGTTATCGGCGTGGAAGTGGTGACGTTGCCTTGGCCGTTTTCGGTTTGCGGCAGTTGATTTTGATAATTCGGTTGATTGTTATTCGGACTATTGCTTGGAATGTTTTTTGGTACAAAGAAAAAATAATACAAAAGCCAAGCCAGGGCGATGACGGCCAGGATAAAACCGAGGATGAATAATAAACGACGGTAGTTTATTGATAATAGATTCATATGAGTTAAAAGTTAAAAGTTTATAAAGTTATAAAGTTAAAAGCACGAAGCTTTATAACTTTATGAACTTTATACTTTATGAACTCTTAAATTATATACTCTATTTCTCTTGCGGGCAAATTAGCTTTCGTGCTATAATGTTCTTGATGATAATGCCATGCAAAAAAATGGCTACAAGTTGATTTTTAATTTTTAATTTATGTCTTTGGGCGGAGCAAATCACGACAGTTATCTCGGGGTGGATATCGGCTTATCCGGCGTAAAAATTGTTGAGTTAAAAAAATTGGAAAACAAGGTGGTTTTGGCGACTTACGGCTTTAACGATCAGTTGAAAGAAACAGTCGGCAATCAATCTTCTTTGGATGTCAAAGAAACAGCCGCGACGATTAAAAATGTTTGTCACAAAGCCAAAACGGCCAGCAATCTGTCCGTGGCTTCATTGCCGACATACGCCGTGTTTTCTTCGATTATCAGCGTCGGCGAAGGTTTGTCCAAAGACGATTTGGCGGCGGCGGTGCGCTGGGAAGCCAAAAAAGTTATCCCTCTGTCTTTGGATAACGTTGTCCTTTATTGGCAAAAGATTGAAAATATCGCCACCGAACCGAAAACAATCAAAGTTTTGTTGGTTGGCGCGCCGAGCAATCTGGTCCGATTGTATGTTGAAACTTTTAAAGCCGGCCAGCTGTCTTTATTGTCGATGGAAACCGAGGTTTTTTCTTTGATTCGGTCGCTTTTAGGCAAAGATCTTTCCGTGAACATGATTGTGCAGATCGGTTGCAATTCCACCAATTTATTTGTGGTCGATCGGGGGGCGCCGTTAATCAGCCGCAGTTTGGATGTCGGCGGCATGGCGGTGACGCGGGCGATCGGTAAAAGTATGAATGTCGATTTGGCCAAAGCCGAGCAGTTTAAATTGGATTTGGCTTCGGCGGCGGATAACAATGGTTTGCCAAAAACTATTACCGATGCCATTGCGCCGATTGTCAACGAAATAAAATATATTCTGAACGCTTTTGGCTCCAAAGAAGGGCGAGTGGTTGAACGAATAATCTTGACGGGCGGTTCGGCAATGCTAGCCGGCTTGGCTGATTATGTCAGTACCAGTTTGAAATTGCCGGTGGTGGTCGGCGACCCTTGGTTTAGAATCAATTATCCTGTAGAATTAAAACCGGTGCTTGATCAGATCGGCCCGAGAATGGCGGTGGCCATCGGACTGGCGATGGAGGAATTCGATAAGAGTTAAGAGTTATAAAGTTCTTAAAGTTATAAAGTTCTTAAAGTTATAAAGTTCTTAAAGTTATAAAGTTTCTTACTTTATGAACTTTATAACTTTATAAACTTTCAACTTGTTTATGGCCGTTAATAATCAACAATCTGTGTCAACAAAACCAGCCAAGAAATCTTTCTTGTCCGGTTTGTTCGCGCCCAAAACCAAAACCGCGCCGACTGTCGACAAAAACAAGGTTGATTTTGTCGGGGCGTCCAATGCCGCGGCCGTTCAACAGCGCCGAGCCGAAACCTTGAAAGCGATTCAAGCGATTCAAGCCAAATTGGATATGATTATCAAAAATAAGCAATTGACCAGCGTTCAAGCCGATCAACTGATCGGCCAACTGCGCCAAGAAATGCAACAACAGCAAGCCCGGCTCAAAGAGCAAGCCGATACGGAAAAAAACTTGTCCGGACAAGTTGCGCCGCAGCCGAGTACGGTTGTTAAGCCGGAAGAAAAGCCGGCATTAAACCAAGCGCCCGCAACGGCGCCCAAGATTGTGTCCGGCGGCCATCGCAACGATATGATGGCCGATTTGAAAGGCTGGCAGACCGACAGTGTGGCGCGGGTTAATTTAATCAAAGAACAGGCGTTTATTTTTGTCGATTGGCGCGAGAAATTTTTATGGCTGGCTTTATGGATGATGATCGCCGCGTTGGCCGTGGTGGCGGCTTATGGCGGACTATTGGCGATCCAAAAAGACAAGTTGGCGCAAAACAGCCAAGCGTATAGCAACTATTTAAAAATGTCCGCTCAAATCGACGAGCAGCAGCCGCTGGTCAATCAGATTATCTTGTTTGATAAAAAGCTGGCTTTGGCCGGTTATTTGCTGGACAATCATACGTATTGGACGCAGTTTTTCAAAATGCTGGAAAATTATACTTTGAAAAATGTTTATTATCAGAGCTTTGCCGGGCAAATCGGCGCCGTCGGGACAGCTTATACTTTGCCGGCGGTGGCGCGCAACTGCAGCTATGTTTCTTTGCAAACGGCTTGGTTGGCCACGGCTCCGGGTGTCAGTGCGCCGACCGGCAATAATTGTCAGAATTTATCCAACACCAGCACGGCGGCTACGGCCGAGCGTAACAGCTTTTCATTTAATCTTGGTTTTTCCATTGATCCGATGGTTATTTTTTTGAAAAAATAAATTTTTTATGGCCGAAATAAAATTAACAACCAAAAAACAGCTTATCCCCAATAGCGTAAAAAATCAGGTGAGATTTTTGGCGGTTAATTATTTTAATTGGATAATTGCGGCGGCCGTAGCGGCAGTGGCCGTTTGCGGTGTGATTTTTTTGCTCAAGCCGGAATATGAGTTTATCAACAAAGGGCAAGATGCAATTTATCAACAAAGTTATCTTAACAAGTCGGATTATTTTAAAAGGGTAATCATTTTGCGCAAGGCATATGAGGCGATTGATCAATCCAGCAAAGACCGATTGGACGGTTTGGTGGCTTCGGCCAAAGAAAATAAAAACGCGGTTTATGACCAGTTGAGCACGATTGCCGCCAATAACGGACTGATTCCGGAATCAATCAATGTTGTCGCCGACGCGGCTGCGCCTTTAAATTTGGTGCCCAGCGACAAAAAAGTTCAAGCCGGCGAGCTGCTGGCCAATATGGCGACGCAGCATGTCGTCTTAAAACTGCGCAATGTTTATTATGACGATTTAATCAATATTATTCATGGCATTGAAACGAATTTGCGTTTGATGGACGTGGTCAGCGTTGATTTTCAGCCGGCCAAAAAGACGGCCAAAATAGAATTTTATACTTATCAATTTAAGAATTAATTATGCCTATCAAAGCCGGGGCCAAACAAACCAAAGAGGGATTTGATAAGAAAACTGCGCTGTTGTCGGTCGGTTTAGTGTTGACCATCGGTCTGACCGCTTGGCTGGTTTATACCTATGGCATTGTCAGCAATTTGGCCAATCGCGGCCAGGTGGTGGCCGGTTCGTTAATGGATGTGCAACAAGCGCCAACCCTGTCGGTCAAACAGATTGACGCTTCGCTCCTCTATACCCAAAAGTTTAAAGATTTGCAGGCGGTTAATATTTCGCAAATCAGTCAAGTGGTCGGCAGTGCTTCGACCAGCGCCTCGACGACTATGCCTGATAATCTTGCCGGCCAACCGATATTAGACCCCAAAGATGTGCGGCATAGTAATCCCTTCCAATCTTTTTAATCTATGGCTACGACAATTTTACCCAAGCAACAACAGTTGCTAGACAACCTGGTGAGCAAGGCTTTGTTGACCAAAGATCAGGCGGCGGAAATTGTCGCCGATATCGCTTTGACGCGCCGGCCGCTGGAGCAGGCGATTACCGAAAAAAGCGGGCTGGATCAGGAAACGTTTGTTAAAGCGCGTGCCGAATTTTTAGGCTTGCCTTATGTTGATTTGCGTTTGTCAAAAATCGAGGATGAAGTTTTGAATGTGGTGTCGGTTGATGTGGCCGAGAATTATAAAGTAATTTGTTTTGAGCACGGTGAAGATAAAATTCGCGTCGGCTTGACCGATCCGGACAATCTGGGCGCGCAAGAGGCGATTGATTTTTTGGCCAAAGGCCAAGGTGTCAAGGTGGAATATTGCTTAATTTCGACGGAAAGTTTTAGCGCCGCGTCCAAACAATATCGCCGCATCACCAAAGAAATTTCCAGTGCCTTGGAGGTCAAAGCCAAAGAAGAAGAATCGGAAAAAACCCAGCTGAAAAAAGTGGTGGAAAGCAACTTGAAGTTTGACGACGCGGTCAAAAACGCGCCGATCGCCAAAATTATTTCCGTCATTATTCAGCACGCCGCCGAAGTCAACGCTTCGGATATTCACATTGAGCCCTTGCCCAAGGAAACACGAGTGCGTTATCGGATCGACGGTATTTTGCATAATTTTTTGGTTTTGCCCAAAGATATCGCCGCGTCGCTGGTATCGCGCGTCAAAGTGTTAGCTAATTTAAAGTTGGATGAAACGCGTATTCCGCAGGACGGCCGCATTCGTTTAAACGTCAACGGCAAAGACATTGATTTTCGTATTTCCATTTTGCCGCTGATGGGCGAAGAAAAAGTGGTGATGCGTTTGCTGGATCCGACCAAGGGTTTGATCAAGCTGGAAAATCTCGGTTTTGCCGGCCGCACTTATGACGTCATCATGGCCAATACCAAAAAAACCGGCGGCATGATTTTGGTCACCGGGCCGACCGGCTCCGGCAAATCCACCACGCTGTATGCGGTTTTGAATATGGTTAATCGCGAAGCGGTCAATATTGTTACTCTGGAAGATCCGGTGGAATATTTTATTAAAGGCATCAACCAGTCGCAGGTCAGACCGGAAATCGATTATACTTTTGCCACCGGTTTGCGCTCGATTTTGCGCCAAGATCCGGACGTGATCATGGTCGGCGAAATCCGCGACAAAGAAACGGCCAGCCTGTCCGTGCAGTCGTCTTTGACCGGGCACTTGGTTTTGTCGACTCTGCACACCCGTAACGCCCTGGGTGCCGTGCCGCGCTTGCTGGATATGGACATCGAGCCGTTTCTGCTGACTTCTGTTTTGGATATTGTCATCGCCCAGCGTTTGGCGCGCCGCATTTGCCCGGATTGCAAACAGGAGCAAAAAATTACCGGCAAGTTTATGGATGAAATGGTGGAGCGGATCAAACAAATTCCGGAAAAATCGGTCAAGAAAGTTTATCCCGAATTTGACGCCAAAAATATCAAGCTATACAAAGGCGTCGGCTGTGCTCGTTGCGGCAACACCGGTTATATTTCCCGCGTTTGTATTGCCGAAGCTCTGGAAATTAACGATGTGGTCAAAGATGCGATTTTAAACAAACACGGCATGATGAAAGTGGAAGAAATTATCGCCAGCCAGGATTTTATGACCATCGAACAAGACGGCTTGATTAAGGCGATGCAGGGGATAACGACGCTGGAAGAAGTGTTTAGGGTGATGCAAAATTAGTTCATAAAGTTGACCCGCCTGCAACGCTATGCGTAGCATTTCGGGCAGGAAGTTTATAAAGTTATAAAGTGCGGAATGTGAAACTTTATGAACTTTACGAACTTTATGAACTTTTAACTTATAATTTTATGAATAACACGAGTAAGCAGAAGATTTTATTAGTCGAGGACGACACTTTCTTAAGTTCCATGTACGGCCAAAAATTTCAGCTGGAAGGTTTTGATGTGCAGTTGGCCGAGGACGGGGAAAAGGCTTTGGAAAAAATTACCGCCTGGCAGCCGGATTTGATTTTGCTGGACATGATGATTCCCAAAATCAGCGGGGCGGAAATTTTGAAAAAAATCAAAGCCGACGAGGCATTGAAAAAAATCCCGGTGATTGTCCTGACCAACCTTGACCAGCGGGCGCAAATTCAAGAGTGTGTTAATCTGGGGGCGGCGGATTATCTGATTAAAGCGCACTATATGCCGTCGCAAGTGGTGGATAAAGTCAAAGAGACGTTGAGCGGCAAGATATAATGCGAATCTACGAATAGTATATGTCAAATTTTCACTTCAAAGCCTTAAATCGCGACAATCAAGCCGTTAACGGTTCGGTGGAAGCGGCATCGATCGACGAAGCCAAAGCCGCTCTGGCCGAGCGGGGGTTTAACGTGACCAGCATCAATAGCGGCGCCATGGATATCAAAATTGACTTGGGTTTTATCCAGCGGGTGACTCTGAAAGATTTGGCTTTGTTTTCGCGGCAATTTTCCGTCATGATTTCAGCCAGCGTCGCCATGACGGTCGCTTTGCATATTTTGGCGGAGAACTTGGTTAACAGTAAATTAAAACTGGCGATTTCCAAAGTGGCCGGCAAAGTGGAGGGCGGTTCACGCTTGTCCGACGCCTTGGAATTGCATCCTAATATTTTTTCTCATTTTTATGTCAGCGTTATCCGTTCCGGCGAAAAATCCGGCCGTTTGGACGAGTCGCTCAACTATTTGTCGGACGAATTGGAAAAAGATTATGACATCAGCTCCAAGATTAAAGGTGCGATGATTTATCCGGCCGTGGTGGTGACAGGCATGTTGATCGTCGGCGTGGCCATGATGATCTTTGTCGTGCCGCAATTGACGTCCGTTTTTGAACAATCAAACGTCGAATTGCCGCTGGCCACGCAAATTTTAATCGCCGTTTCCAACTTTATGGTCGGTTATTGGTGGGCGTTGATTATCGGCACGATTTTTTTGGCTTTTGGTATCCGTACCTATGTTAAAAATCCTCTGGGTAAAAAACAAGTCGATTTTTTGCTGTTGCGTATGCCGATTTTTGGCAATTTGTTTCAAAAAGTTTATTTGGTGCGTTTTACCCGTTCCATGAGCACCTTGCTCACCTCCGGCGTCACCGTGGTGGACAGCTTAAAAGCGGCGGCCAACGTGGTCAATAATCAAACCTATAAAGATTTGATCGAAAAAACGGTTTTGGAAGTGGAGGGCGGCAATTCGATCAGCAGTGTCTTTCTGAAGAGCTCGGAAATTCCCAATATGGTGTCGCAAATGCTGTTGATCGGCGAGAAAACCGGCAAACTGGACTTGGTGCTTGATCGCGTCACCGCGTTTTACACGCGAGAAGTGGATACGCTGTTAGCCACCTTAATGACCTTGATGGAACCGATTATTATTGTCATTATGGGCGTGGCGGTCGGCGGTATGGCCGCGGCGATTATTTTGCCGATGTATAATCTGGCCAGTTCTTATTAAGGTTGACGGACTAGGCAGAAAAAAAGTTGTGTGCTATAATTTAACAGTTAGCAAAAAAGATAATTATCAAGATAATTAGGTTGATTAGTTATCAACGTAGGAAGGGGGTGAGCTTATGAAAAAACAAACAGGTTTTACTTTAATTGAGTTGTTAGTGGTTATTGCCATTATCGGTATCTTGGCTACTCTGGCGGTTATTTCTTTAAATGGCGCCAGACAGAAAGCTCGCGATGCCAAGAGAGTTTCCGATATCCGGCAAATCATGGCGGCTTTGGAATTGTATAATAACGATATGGGCGGCTATCCGTCTTCATTATCGTTTGATTTGGTCGCGTCCAGCGGAGCCACCGGGCCATGTCTTTCTACCTACACCAGCTTTTGCGCGATTAGCGCATCAGCTGCTGCCGGCTCACTTTTTTCCACAACATCTAACGCCACCACCACCTATTTAGCTACCATGCCCACTCCGCCGACCCCGGCTGACAATCAAGCCACCTCCGGAACTAATTTTTGCAATTCGTCTTTGGGCCAAGGTTCCTATTACAGCTATCAGTCGAATTTGGGCACGGGCGCTACTTCGACTTCCCCGGCAAATTCCGCGATTATCGTTTGGCCGTCTTATACTATTCAATGGTGTTTAGGCGCTCCTACAGGCAACCTTTCAGCCGGTATGCATTATTCAATTCCGGGCGCGTTTAACTAAAAATAAAACGATCGTTTTACTTTTATCAGGGCGAGGAAAATTTATTTTTCCTCGTCTTTGTTTTTGTGGCACATAAGGATGGAGTTTGCTAAAATATAAGGCGAATGCTACAAATTAGAGGCGGGGGAATAGCAAAAGATAAATACTTTGTTATCTTGAGGCATTTGTCATCCCGAGAATACTTTGTCATCCCGAGTTTACGAGGGATCTCTTACTTTACCAACGCATTCTTAATCACCAAACAAAGCCTTTGTTATCCAGGGGAACGAGGGATCTCTGTAGCCGTTAAATTTTTTAACAACCACATGAAAGACTATAATTATTATATCTATATTATGGCCAGTAAAACAGGGGTGATTTATATCGGCGTGACCAATAATTTGTTAAACCGGGTTGATCAACACAAAAGAGATATTCACGAAGGCTTTACTAAAAGATATCATTGTCATAGCTTAGTTTATTATGAACATTTTTCCGATGTTTATTGTGCCATCGCTCGAGAGAAAGAATTGAAAGGTTGGCGTCGAGAGAAAAAAGTGGGGCTGGTTAATGGTTTAAACAAAGGCTGGTTTGATTTGTTTGATGATTTGTATAAATAGTTCTTTTGGAGGGCACCGACGGTTAAGGTTCCTCGTGACATGGCCTAAACAGCCTATTCGATTATGTGGTGTTTTAAAGAGAGCGGGGCGGTCTCGAATCTGTAATTTTTTAAAAAATAAGGGTGTTTGTCATCCCGAGGAACGAGGGATCTCTTACCCCTCTGGCTTATGGCTTTAGAGATCCCTCGTAAACTCGGGATGACAAAATATTTTTGGATGGCAAAAGATTGATATGTAAAGCGATATTAATAATATCTCATTATGTCTAAAAGATTTAACAAATTTAAATTGCAACCTATCCATTTCGTCTGGCTGATTTTATTGCTCTTGCCCGGCTTTTTTAATGGCTTTAAAACCAGCTGGTCAGCTTTTGAATTGCCAAAATTAATGCTTTTGGAGTTATTATTGTTTATTGCTTGGTGGATTTTGGCCGCACGAGCGTTTTTCCCGAAAGTTTTCGGGGGTTCCATAGTCCGAGGCGATACGCTCTCGACGGCTGTCGGGACTGTGGAGCCCATAATGCAAAAAGGCTTAGTTGACGATTGCGGCGCAATCAGCACTCCGCCGCGTCGTAGTCTCGCCGTACTCGACGGACTGCGACGCTCTCCGAAGCTGTTTCAGTTTTTTCTGCCCTGCTTAATAACTTTATTCATCAGCACCATCTTTTCCGTCTTGCCCGTGCAAAGCTGGTGGGGCAGTTTTGAGCGGATGCAAGGTTTTTATAGCTGGGCTTTATATTTTTTATGGTTCTGGCTGTTGATTTTGGTTGTGGATAACTCGGAGAAAATAAAGAAATTAATTTTGCCGATTGTGCTGTCGTCCATTCCGGTCGTCAGCTACGGATTTGTCCAACATTTCAAACTGGATTTCCTGACCTGGAGCGAGTCAGTGGTCGGCCGGGTAATCAGCACCTTTGGCCAGCCGGATTTTTTGGCACATTATTTGGCCGTGGTAATTATTTTAAGCCTTTATTTTTTAATCTTCAGGTGTCATAAAATTTACAGCCGTTTGCTGACGCTGATTTTAGTTGGCGCGCAAATTTTATGCTTGACTTATACGGCCAGCCGCGCCGCCGAATTAGCTTTAATCTTTGGCTTGTTTATTGCCGGTTCTTTAGCGCTTGTCATTCCCGCGCAGGCGGGAATCTGGTTTGGCACTAAAAAAAGATATTGTTTATTGCTGGCCGGTTGGATTGTGGCCATCGGCTTGTTTTGTGGTTTGGTTTATTTAGGCAATCATCAAACCGCTTTGTCGCGCCAACTGCAAAGCATTCATTTGTTCTCCGCCTTTAATTTAAAAACCGACACCGGCCACATTCGTTTGCTGTATTGGCAGGCGACAATGCAAAATTTGTTGCACGCGCCGCTGGAACGGCAATTGATCGGCTATGGTCCGGACGTGCAGTCGGTGTTCTATCAAAAATTATATCAGGCAAATTGGGCTGGTTATGAAGCAATTAACTCTTTCCCGGATCGAGCTCATAATTTTTTGCTGGACTGCCAGTTGCAATTCGGTTTGCTCGGCGTTTTGGCGTGGCTGGCGCTTAATTTTTATCTCTGGCGTTTAGCTTGGCGATTTTTGCAAGGCGACGCCGATAATCAACAAAAATTTTTAATGATGGCTTTGTTGTCGGCGCAAGCGGCTTATGTTTTTAACAACCTGTTCAGTTTTTCCATGACGGTGATGTATGTTTATTATTTTTTCTTGCTGGCCGCGATTTATATTTTAGCCAATAGCGATGTGCTTCCAGAAAAAATAGCACTGTCATCTCGAGCAAAGCGAGAGATCTCTGACTATTCCGGCTCGGCAACTTTAGAGATCCCTCGTAAACTCGGGATGACAAAAAACGTAGATTACGAAATAAATTTTAATAAATTAAGCAAAACTTTTCGCTTTTGCCTATTGGTTCTCTTGGCCGGTTTTATGCTAATGATCTTGTATTTTTACAACTATAATTTCTTGTTGGCCGATTATCATTATTTGCAGGCAAAAATCGGCGAGAATAACGGCAATTGCGGCCAAGTACTTTATCATATCCCGTTGGCAACGGATTATAACCCGTTTAATCTGGTCTTTCGCGCTCAATATTTTTT
>CAIUCZ010000074.1 GCA_903897785.1 Candidatus Falkowiibacteriota bacterium | reverse complement strand
CTCTGACCTCTACAATGTCAATGTAGCGCTCCCCGCCCGTACCGAACGGTACGTTCGGGCGGGTAACCAACTGAGCTACCCACGTCTAGTGGACAATAGAGGATTCGAACCTCTGACCTCTACAATGTCAATGTAGCGCTCTAACCAACTGAGCTAATTGTCCCTATTTTATTTTTTAAATATCTTCTGCCGGCTGCAGTTTTAAAATATAGCTCTTGTTTTCTGGCTTCGTCAAATGTGGCAAATTCTTCAGTATAAATTATTTTTAATTCTCCCATTTTGCTGGTAGTTTTTGTTTTGCCTCTTTTGTGTTCCTTAAACCGTCTAACTAGATCATTAGTCATGCCTTTGTATAATTTTCCGTTTTCGTCCGTTAAGACGTAAACACTATACATATTTTTATTGTCCTAAATTTTTTAATTGTTCTTCCAGATGATTAACCACGTCCCGGGCGGCGATCTCCAAGCCGACCTCCAGATTTATTTTAGCTAATTTATTGTCGCCGGTCGAGCCAAAGGCTTTGGTTAATTCTATGGCGTCGTAATTGCCTTGCGCGCTGGCCAGGCCTTCGGTCTGTTCGGCGCTCAATTCGTATAACAAGACCAACAACGGATAATGTTTTAATTCGGCGTGCAGTTCTTTAATTACCGCCGGTAAATCATCCAAGCTGATATTGTCATCCAAGAAATCGTCCAGATTTAAAGTTGTCCAAGCCAGCTTGTCGGCAATGATATTGATGCGGCTTAAAATTTTCCCCCACAATTTCAGCGTGGCCAAATCTTTTTTTTGATATAACTCGGTGATGATGGCGGAGCGGTCGGCTTCGTTTTCCAACAGGTCGGCGGCGGCGGATAAACAGCGCGGCGTCAGGCGGCTGGAGGTAAAATTATCCGTGGCGCTAATCAAGCCGGCCAGCAAACAAGTATTAACTTTCTTATCATTTAAGTTCTCAGAAATTTGTTTGATCATCGAATAGGCAATTTCGCATAAGGCAGCCGCTTTTAGACTGACGGCATTGATTTGGCCAAAATTATTGTTGTCGGCTTGGTTGTCCAGATTGATAATCGGCGTATTGAAAAAAGTTTCCGTCCGTTTTAAATAAGTTTGGCCCAAGGAATGCAAATCTTGCGTGCCAACGGTGATAATCAAATCAAAATCATCGGCCGCGGATTTTAACGTCAGGTCATCGGCGGTCCAAGCGGCATTATCGGCCAAGACAATGAAATTTAATTCATCGCTTTCCAGCTTGTATTTGATTTGTTTAACGTTGGCCGCGCCTAAACGCAAGCTGACAATCGTTTGTTGCGGCGCGTCAGCCGCGCTGATCAAGTCTGTTGGCAAAAAACGATAAGCGGTCGGTGCGCCGTCAATCATCAAAACAGCTTGTTTGTCGATTGATTTTAGCCATAAAGTTAAAGCCAAACCGGCGGCCAAGGCGTCCAAACCGCGCTCGGCATTAACGGCGAGCAAGACTTTTTGCGCTTCGGAAACTTGAGTGGAAATTTGTTCGATTAAGTTTAACATACATACAGTAATAGGTGAAAAAAGAGGGTATGTCAAGATGAAGTTCATTAATGCGAAAAATGCGAATTGGCACGCGAATACCACGAATTGAAACCGCAAAAAATGCGAATTCGAATTCGCGGCTTTCGCTATGTAATTTGCGGTATTCGCATATAAATTCGCATTTTTCGCATTAATTAAATTATTTATTCCTAAAGTTAGCGAAAAAACTACTTGCCGCTATTGACTTTTTTCCAGTTTTAGCTAAACTACCAGCTGTCCCAGGTTTAAGTAATTTCAAGGTAAGCGGCTGGCCGCCTTTGTAGAAAACTCGCCTACGCTACCCGCCTCATCGGCGGGCAAGAAGCTTCGGCGGAGCGAAGGAGGAAAGTCCGGACTTCGGATAAAAAGACAGCGGATAACGTCCGCCGGGAGTAATCCCAGGGAAAGTGCCACAGAGACAATACTACCTTCCGACTTAAAGTTGGCAGGGAAAGGTGAAAAGTTGTTCGATGCCAAAATGGCTACGAACTTCGCTCTCCGGTAACGGAGATGACGCGGTAAACCCTGTCTGAAGCAAGAGCAAACCTGATTTTATAATTATTTAAGATGACTGCTTGGTTTTTGCCGAGCGGCGAAGCTCGAGCAGTCATCTTGGTATAAATAAAATTAGACGAAAAGTGGCTCGCTTGATCTCGTCAGCAATGGCGAGGCTAGATAGATGGTCAGCCCTCGATATAATATCGGGGACAGAATCCGGCTTATAGCTTGCCTTGATATTAATGTGATTTAAAGTGAGATACTAATATACGAATGCATGCGAATGATACGAATAATACCAATAAGATAATTTATCCGGAACTTTCCTATGCGGTTGTTGGGATTTGTTTTAACGCACAAAATGAGATTGGAAGATATGCAAGGGAAAAACAGTATGGTGATGAAGTTGAGCGTCGACTCAGAGATGTAAAAATAAAATTTTGTCGA
This sequence comes from Candidatus Falkowiibacteriota bacterium, assembly GCA_903897785.1. Lineage (GTDB taxonomy): Bacteria > Patescibacteriota > Patescibacteriia > Patescibacteriales > Patescibacteriaceae > CAIUCZ01. Next base: position 118 of record CAIUCZ010000074.1, on the reverse strand, counting down.
GAAGTAACAATTGGGGATACTTGTAACATCGTTGATTTTATTATTGATGACAAGATAATTTTAGAACTTAAAGCAAAAAGAATCATCACAAAAGAAGATTATTTTCAGACTCAGCGCT
>CAIUCZ010000073.1 GCA_903897785.1 Candidatus Falkowiibacteriota bacterium | reverse complement strand
CAAAAAGTTGACCAAGTTCACCGGCAAAATGAAAGAAGCAAAAATCGTCAATGTTCTAGCTAAATAATCACTCTAAAAACATCCGACAAGCCTACATGCCTCGCCGCAGTCTCCCCAAAGGGGACTGCGGCGTTTCGTTATCAAGTCAAAGTTTGACTTAAAAAAAATTCGGCAATTACCGAATTTTTCATCTCTAAAAAATCTAAAATCCAATATCTAAAGTCTAAAACCCAATTTTAAAACGGGCATTCGGCGCTTATCCTTTGTTTTAACTGTATCTCTATTCGTTCAACTCGCCGCTTCAATTGAATACAAAAGCTGCTGACAGCACCAACGTCCTCGTTACCGGCGCGACGAATTTCTTCCACTCGAATCATTAAGCTGGCTAGATCTTTCTTGATTGCTTGAATTTCAAGATTCATTAAAATCAATTTATCATCCAGCCGGCCATCGGCATCGGCAAAGTGCTTGTCTAATTTATAATCCATTTCTTTGGAAAAATCAGCAAATCTTTGATCCATCTTTTTATCCGTTCTTGCTTCGGAATCAAAAATCAACTGTTCTATCGCCGGCAACAAAACCTGCTCAGTAAAGTTAGCTAGATCTTCAAAATTTATTTTTTTATTTAATTCATCGCTCATATTTTTTTATTGCAAGCCTATTGTAGCAAAGAACAAAAGCACAGTCCAGACTTCTCTCTAGCTTGTCATTCCCAGTTGAAGTGGAGCGCAGCGAAACGAAGCCCAGCGGAGGGAAAGGGAATCCATTAATAAGTCCTCGCCCGCATGGAATCGACAGTATTAAACAAAATTTAAGCCTAGCCGAGATTAAAAAAATTCTGGCGCGCGAACAGAAAAAAAATGAAAATGCCGCTTACCGCTTAATCGGCGTGACACTGGAAACCCGGCCTGATTATATTAACGAAAAAGAATTGCGACAAATGCGCGAGCTCGGCTGCACGCGCGTGGAGCTGGGCGTGCAAGCGATTGATGATCAAATTTTAAAGTTGAATCGCCGCGGCAACAGCGTGGCGCAAGTGGCGGCAGCGACCAAGCTGTTAAAAGATTACGGTTTTAAAGTGACTTATCACCTGATGCCGGCCTTGCCCGGCTCCACACCACAAAAAGATTTGCAGATGTTTCGCGATCTGTTTGCTCAACCAATCGATTTGTCGGCTGGCACAAAACTGGATCCCGGCATACGCCGGGATGACAACGCCTTCTCTCCCGATCAAATAAAATTCTACCCGACTGTTGTTACTCAAGGTAGCCTATTGTATCGCTGGTATCGCGACGGCAAATACAAACCTTACACCGACGACGAATTGCAAAATTTAATTATTGAATGCAAAAAAATTATTCCCGAATACTGCCGTATCATCAGACTGATTCGTGATATTCCCGAACAATCGATTATTGCCGGCAACCGCATCACCAACCTGCGCCAAATAATGCAACAGCGCGGCATTGTTTGCCGCTGTATTCGTTGTCGCGAAGCAAAGAATCAACCCGCCTCATCGGCGGGCGAGTTAAAAATTCAAGAATATAATGCTTCCGCCGGCAAAGAATATTTTATCCAAGTCCAAAGCGAAGATGGAAAAATTTTGTACGGTTTTTGTCGACTGCGTCTAAGCACCGCTCAACATGAGATTAAAATTTTAGATGACGCAGCTTTGATTCGCGAACTGCATGTTTACGGCCAGCTGGTACCGGTCGGCGCTAAAAAGATTATTCAGCATGCCGGCTTGGGCAAAAAATTAATGGCCACGGCAGAACTTATCGCGCGCGAAAACGGCTATCAGAAAATCGCGGTCATCTCCGGCGTGGGTGTGCGGGGGTATTATCGCCAGCTGGGCTACCGCTTACAAGAGACTTATATGATTAAGAAAATTAAGGTATAATTAAGTTATAAAGTTGTAAAGTTGAAAGTCTCTTGCTTTATGAACTTTATAACTTTATAAACTTTCAACTTATAAATTTATGAACTACAAACATCTCAAATCCTCCGACCCCGAAATCTACAAACTCGTAAGGGCCGAGACCCGCCGCCAGGCTAGCGAGCTGACGCTGATTGCTTCAGAAAATTATGCTTGGCCGGCCGTGCTCGAAGCTCTGGCCAGTCCCCTGACCAACAAATACGCCGAAGGTTACGTGGGCAAACGTTATTACAGCGGCAATAAAATTATTGACAAGGTGGAAACCTTAGCCATCGAGCGCGCGAAAGCTTTATTTTGTGCCGAGCACGCCAACGTGCAAGCCTTATCCGGCACGCCGGCCAACCTGGCGATTTATTCGGCGCTCTGCAACTACGGCGACACGATTCTGGGCTTGAGTTTGTCTCATGGCGGCCATCTGTCGCACGGCCATAGCGTCAGCGCTTCTGGTAAATTATACAAGTTTATTAATTACGAAGTTGATCAGACGAGCGAGCAAATTAATTTTGAAAAATTAAGACAGCTTGCGTTGGAAAATCAGCCTAAAATTATTGTCGCCGGCTTTTCCGCTTATCCGCGCAATATTGATTGGCAAAAATTCAGAAATATTTGCGACGAGGTCGGCGCCTATTTATTAATTGACCTTTCGCACACCGCCGGCATGGTCGCCGCCGGGGTTTTGCCTAATCCGACAAATTTAGCTGACGTGGTGATGATGACGACGCATAAAACTTTACGCGGTCCGCGTGCGGCCATTGTTTTATGTAAACTTGCCTTGGCCGAGAAAATTGACAAAGCCATTTTCCCAGGGACACAAGGCGGGCCGCACGAAAATACGATTGCCGCTGTCGCCGTTTGCTTGGCCGAGGCCCAAAGACCGGAGTTTAAAACTTATGCCGAACAAATTTTAGCTAATGCTAAAGTGATGGCCGACGAGCTTAAAAATTTAAGTTATCATTTGGTGGCTGACGGCACGGACACGCATTTATTAATTTTAGATTTGAGCCATAAAAATATTAACGGCCGGGAAGCGGAAAATTTATTGGCCATTGCCGGCATCAACACCTCGCGCTCGACTATTCCTTTTGATCCGCTGCCGCCGACCAAAGCCTCGGGCTTGCGCTTAGGCACGGCCGCCATCACCGCGCGCGGCATGAAAGAAACGGAAGTAAAAATTTTGGTCAAAATGATTGATGAAATTCTAAAAGCTAATGATAAAAAATTAGCCAAACAAAAAAAAGCGGAGATTAAAGAACTGTGCAAAAAATTTCCCGTGCAATAATTCAAATACTACAAACGGGAATTATATAATGCGAATCTACGGATAATATGCGGATACTGCGAATGTAAACCGCGAAAGATGCGAATTTTTATTCGTAGATTCGTAGTTTATCCGTAGTGTTTATTTACACCGTGGCAGAAGCAGGTCAAGCGTAATTCGTTGTATTCGCATTTATTAAAAAATCCCGCTTTGCTGCTAAAGCGGGATTTCACGTTTTAATTTTGCCACTGCTAAAGATCACCATAATGCGTCTCCTGCGTCATTGATTCTTCAACTATTAGTTTGTCCGCGGCATCATCGGCGGCGAGCTCAAAACCGAGCGCAAAATCGTTAATAAATTTCTGACATTTTTCAATGTTAGAAAAATCCGGAGCGACGTTGTCCGCTTTGATTAATCGAGTTAACTCGCGAGTAAATTCCGAGAACCCGGCATTGCGCAAAACGTCTTCTAGTTTTATCATGGCGTTCACCTTTGTTATTTGTAAATGAACCGTTAATTACTCCTCTTTTCTTACCATAT
>CAIUCZ010000072.1 GCA_903897785.1 Candidatus Falkowiibacteriota bacterium | reverse complement strand
GTTAAAGTAACCTTTTTGTGGGCGGTAAAATAAGCATTTCCAACGGCACGTTTGTCCATTGTAGTGCAATAAATCACATGCTCCCCGGCCGGCCAAAAAGCCTCCTGCCCCGTACCAGGACCATTATATCCGTTGACTATATAAAATGGTCCGGACGCAAAAACTTTGATCGATTGCCCGTTTTTAACCATCGCCACCATAGTCACTAGCCCCGCGCGCAAAGTAAAAACTTTTTTGTTCGGCCAAACAGTTGTCTGGTAAGACACTGTTTGATCTTTTGCTTGAGGCTTGACCAAAATTTTGTCAGACTCTGAACTTTGGTCACGGGCGTCCGGTTGCGTTTTTCTAACGGACATATCCTCGTCTTTTTTCTTGACGACAATCGACGGAGTCTCACGCAAATGTTTGATTGAGTCAATTTTTTGTTTTAGCTCGCGCAGTTTGGCCGGATCGTTTTGGTATCTGTTCATATCGTCCGTAATCTTTTTGATTTCTCCGACAAGCGCCAGGCTGTCCAGCTTGTTTTTCAGCGCGTCCAAAGTGCGATTGACATCGACCTCGGCTTTGGTTGATTGAACTTTACTGTCGATTATGTTCCAGCCAAAACCGCCGGAAGTAAAAATCGTGGCAAAAACGGTGTCAAACGAAGTTTTATCGGCAATCCGCCAGCAAGAAAAAATAATTGCCAGATACAAAACCAATTTGGTCCAAGCAATTTTGCTCGGGAACAAATAATGCAACAAAGCCAAAACAACAATTGCCAAAATCATCATCAATCCGGCTTTGAAGCCGACAGGAAAAGCGGCAAAAAACAGGGTGATGGTAATTTCCGACAAAAACAGCCAAGCCGTCATTTTGGCCAGCAATTTGACGCTATGCTTGACCGCCCGTTCCAGATGGTCGAGCATCTGATGCAATTTTGCTTTGAGACCGCTGTCATCGGCCACCGCGCGGGTAGCGTTTTCCAAAACAACCGTCAGCAAACCGGTCCAAAAAACACCGGGCGGAACAAACAGACCGCGCGTCGGCCGGATGTTGACGCCTTTGGCTTTCAGCCAATCACTTTTGCTGAACCAATCGGGAATACCGATAATCGCAAACTGCAGCAGCACCAAGACGACAAATCCGATCAGTAAAATAATTGTGGTCAAACCGAGCGCGCTTAATGCCGGCAAGACCAAAGCCAAGCCGGCGGCCACCGCCAGGCCGAGACGCAAGATTGTTTTAATCAAACTTTCAATTTCCGACAAACCTTGTTCCACGCTCTTGCGCGCGTCAGCCAGTTTGTCGTTGATTCCGCCGGCCGCTGTTTGTGCCGCGGAAAAAAATTCGTCAAATCCTTCTTTGAGGATTTTCAAGACTTCCATTTCCGTCTCCCGTAATCGTGAATAAATATTAAATTTTTAAATAACTGGCCCAACCATAACATATTTACGTCATTTTGTCGAGATTGTCGCCCGACAAATAAAAAAGCCGACTTTTACAGTCGACTTCAATTTTTCTCATTGAGGACACCTTGCTTATGCCGTCAATTTAATGTGGCCCTTGGGACACTTACCGTTTAAAGACAAAACGTCTTCTCCGGCTTTGTTATGATAATTCTCCGCCAAATCAGCGGTATGGTCGGCATTTTTTATTAAATCGCCCGCCAATGATCTTTGCTTGATCTTGACCCCGATCGCCTGATTAAGCAATCGCTCAAAATTAAGTTTAAACTCAAAAAAATCGTTAATTTTACTTAGAGCTTCCAGCTCGGCGGCTCGATAACGCGTCAGGTAATCACTGACCAAATCAAACACCACCGCCGGTTGGCAATCCAATTCGATTTCCGGCAAATCCTGCAAATTATCGGGCAAATCAATCTCAAAACAATCTTGCGCCGAAAAGCACAACTCTTCCATGGTTTCGATGTCGCGTTCAAACCTAACCGCTTCAAAAACCAAATCTTGATAAACTAATTTAATCAGTTTTTTGGTCGAAGCCAGACAGTTGCCGGGCTTAAGCTTTTGGTGCCAAAGTTCCATCTTTTGTAAAATTGGCCCCGCTTCGTCCGCTTTTAGCTTAACGATGCCCTTAAAATCATTAACGGCCTTGCATAAACAAGCGCAAACAGTTTGCTGAAACAGCTTTTCAAAGAAAACATCATGATCAAGAAAAAGATTAATTCTTTCCAACCAATAAACAATGTCTTGTTCGCCGTCAAGCAGAGAAGTTTCCGCCAAAAATAAAGTTTTCTTCTTGTTTTTGCCGTTTTGCAGCTGCTCATAAGTACTGTTAATTGTTGTTTTGGCCAAGCTCTTATAAACTTCTTTGACAAAGTCAGCCGATTTTTGCAAAAAGTTGGCTTTATCAAGTTGATTGGCGATTGCCTCGCCGCCCAAATCGCGTAACAATCGGCGCAAACAACGGTTGCCATGCACCGACCTTCTTCCTCCCGTCCAAACTTCATCGTCGCCATAAGCGGCTTGATGATTGCAAAGCGGACAAACTTTACTTTTGTCAACCGCTATTAACGGTTCTGTTGAATAACCGACTTTACCGCCCGCTCCGCGAGACCCCCCGTCGTGTTCCATAATAGACCTTTCAAATTATTAAATAACAATAAAATGTACAATTATCCGAGCTTTTTGCTCACTAGTTTCATATCACAATAGCAAAAGCTTGTCAAGAGCGAATCTTGACAAGCAATCACCTTTTATGTACAATCTTGAAGTAAAAAATCGGTTCTTTCACATCCATAAAGAGGTACTATGCTAGAAGATATAGCCATACTATTTGAAGAAATTAACAAACAATGCGCGAAAAATCCCGGCCTGATCAGGCTAAAAATCGAGGATTTTACCAAAAACAACCCGTTCGGCTTGGTGGAAATCTACCTTTATGCCAACAATTTGGTGGGAAAAACGGAAATTAGAGATCCGCAAAAAAAAGCAACCGCTTTGTTTGTCAATGACGTTATCATCGATCTGATGAAAATTCAGCCCGACGGCCTGTCCAAGGTGATGATTTGCCTGGCCAGGACTGAAGATTCAGCTCAAGAAAAAGCGTTATTTGCCGTTATTAAAAAAACCAAACCGCTATCTTTTTACCAGGTCGATTGTTTGACCAGGACAAAAAATACGGACACCATCGCGTACATTTTGGAAAGCATGGCCGCCACCCCGGACTTTCTCCGTTATAAACAAATGATCAAAGAAAAACTGCAACGAAGCCTTTTACCTCACGAACTAAGAACAATCAAAGCAAATATCTCCAATCCGATTTTGCAAGATGTTCTCTAAATACAAAAATCCTGACGAAAAAAATCGTCAGGTATTTTTTTATGTTGTTATCCCGGCGTATGCCGGGATCCAAATTATTTATATGTTAATTATTTTTCTGGATACCCGCCCGAACGGAACGGGCAGGCCGGCATGGCCAACCGAAAAAGACAAGCACTACTAACAAGCTACAAGCTAAATGGCCACGTCGACAAGCCGCCATTCTCGCCCAATTCCCTTTCGATTTCCATCAACCGATTATATTTAGCTGTCCGCTCTGACCGAGCCGGGGCGCCGGTTTTGATTTGTCCGGTCGAAAACGCCACGGACAAGTCGGCGATAAAATCATCGTTTGTTTCGCCGCTGCGGTGCGAAATCACGGCGGTCAATTTATTCTGATGCGCCAGCGTGATGGCGGCAATCGTTTCCGACAAGGTGCCGATCTGGTTTAATTTTATCAAAACCGAGTTGGTGGATTTTTGCGCCACCCCGCGATTGATGCGTTCGATGTTGGTCACATACAAATCATCACCGACAATTTGCAGCTTGTCGCCGAATTTTTTGGTAAAATCTGCAAAGCCCGTCCAATCATCTTCGGCAAAAACATCTTCCATGGTGATAATCGGAAAATTATTTTTCAGTTCACCATAAAAATCCGACAATTGCTCGGCTGTCAAGATCTTATTTTCTCTTTTTAGGCTATAATTTCCATCAACAAAAAATTCGCTGGCCGCGGCGTCAATGCCAAAATAAATATCCTTGCCCGACTGATAACCGGCCGCGACAATCGCCTCGCTCATCAAAGCAAACGGCTCGCTATTGTCTTTGACGGCCGGGGCAAACCCGCCTTCATCGCCAACACTGGTGCCGTAATTTTTAGTTTTTAAAACTTTCTTCAAAGCGGCATACACTTCGGCGCCCATACGTACGGCATCGGCCATGGTTTTGGCGGACAGTGGCAAAATCATATATTCTTGAATGTCAGTCGCCCAGTTGGCATGTTGGCCGCCGTTCATAATATTCATCAACGGAATCGGTAAAATATATTTGCCGGCAAAGTCGGGATTCAGTTTGGCCAAATAAACATAGAGCGGCAATTTTTGGCTGGCGGCCGCGGCCCGAGCGGTCGCCAAAGACACGGCCAGAATCGCGTTGGCGCCAAGATGAGCCTTGTTGGGCGTGCCATCGAGAGCGATCATTTTGTCATCCACTTCTTTTTGCGCGCTCGCCTCCAGACCGCCGACAGCCGGAGCGATAACCTCTTGAATATTTTTAATCGCCGTTAAAACACCCGCCCCGTGATAACGTTTGGGGTCATTATCGCGCAATTCCACGGCTTCGTGGCTGCCGGTGGAGGCGCCGGACGGCACGGCGGCGACGCCGATACTGCCATCATCTAACATGACTGTCGCTTCGACCGTCGGATTGGCGCGGCTGTCCAGGATTTCTCTCGCGGTGATACTTTTAATGTTGGCCATAGGGTTGATTTAATTATTTGTAATTCAAATGCTTTAACATAAAAAATCCAAATTCCAAATTCCAAAACTCAAAGCTCAACTTTTGGATTTTTGATTTCGAGCTTTGTTTGGATTTTGATATTTGAGCTTTGGATTTAATGAGCTTTTCCAAATTATAAATTCTAAATTCTAGCTTTCATTAATTCAGTTGATAAAAATCCTTCACCAACTGATTATACTGATTGATATTGGTATTATAAATTTTTATCTGTTGGTTATATTGGTCGCGCAAATCATGTTGCGGTGCCACATAGGCATTATATTGCTCAATTAAACCGTTGGCCGCGGCAATATCACCACCACTTTTGGCCTCGGTGATTTGCGCGCTCAAATCGGCCGCCTTTTTGTTAATATCGTTCAACCGAACGGCCAAGGCGTCAATTTTAATTTTTAGCTGATCAATGTTACGCCGCAAATTGCGAATAACCAGCGTTTGATCAACCGTCTGCTTAATACCATAATAAGCCGTGCCGACGGTTTTTTGCAAGGCCTGCTCTTGGCCCAAGCTGGCCGGATCGAACACTTTGGCAAAATCGTCTTTGCTGGCTTGCGCTTGATTAACGACGTTGCTGGAGACTTGCGGTACAATGCCGATCGGGAAAAAATTGGTGGTTTCAATATAACAATAGCCGGAAGAATAGACGGAATATTCTTTGGAGCACTGAATGCCGACAGCCGTATGCTTTTTGTCGGGAAAGTCAAAAATCAAAGCGCCATAGCCCAGCTTGCGCACCAACAACAACAGCAAAAAGCTTTTGTCCGAACAAACGCCGCTATTTTTGAATAGTGTTTCGTACGGATAATTTTGCGCCACATTGGCGTCGCCGGCATCGGCGGCCAAGCTTTTGGCGTGGTCATAGGGGATGTTTTGCACAAAGGCGGCCATCAATTCCACCAGCTGATCATTGGTCAAATTATTTTTTGTCTGCAGAGCTTGAAAAGACGCCGTCAATTGATCAATTGTGTTGTCATTGTTTTTGGCCTGCAAAAACATGCCGTAATAAGCCTCGTGCCAATCGTTCGGCAAACTGCCTTGATAGCGATAAGTTTTCTGCGAAGCGGCGTAATCGTCGGCCAAGGATTTTGACAATGCCAAGGCCAAAGAATAAGCCGCGTTTTTATAGAGCCAATTGTAAGTCCAGACACGCTGATCGCCGTTGTCGATAAACGAGCTGGGCGCAACCGTCGCGCGGCTGCCGGACAACGGCTTGGTGACGGTCGTTTTAGTGCTTGGCGGCAAAAGAACGCCGTTTAGCTTGGCCGAAGACAAAGGTTTGGCTAAATTTTGCAAACGCGCGCGCGCCGCGTCGGCTCCGCTCAAATAAACCACGGTTAAGCCGTCGGGATTAATATAATATAGGCGCGGCTGGTTTTGCGTTTTTTTTAAAAACCGGCCGGACAACTTTTTGATGGCCGTATAATTCAATTTGGCATAATTGGCCGGCGTGATCGACACGGCGAATTTATTAATCAAGGCGTAAGTCGAAGAGGCATCGTCAAAATAATAACGATAGTTATCCACCGGATTGACATACCACAACCGATCGCCGGTTTGGCTGTCCTGCCAAATCCGCCCGACCAAAGCCGTCGGCGCCGTGGCTTTCTTGTCCGTCGAAGCTTTAGCGAAGTTGGAGGTGGCGGCAAAGATAGACAATGGCAAGCTGAACAAAATTAAAACTAAAATTAATTTTCCTTTCATAAGATTGGATCTAGAATCTGGAATCTAGAAGCTAGAATCTGGAACAATTTCCAAACTCCACCTATAATCCAAACTCAGTATTGATTATATTAACGCATACACTAATAATACTACACCATTGAAATCTAAATTCCAAATTCCAAGCTCACAGATGAACGCCCGAATTTTGTATAATTTTTAAAATCTCCGGATGCAGTTTGCCGTTGCTGGCGGCAATGTCTTTATCGGTCAAGCGCCAATGTTGGTCAAAAAAATCAGTCGCTCGCCCGCCGGCTTCTTCTAATATCACTACGCCGGCCGCCACATCCCAAGCCCTGGTGCCGGTAATTACCAGCGATTCCACTCGCCCGGCGGCAATATAACAAAGTTCAAGCGCCGCGCTGCCCAGCGACCGGCAATCCAAACCTTTTTCTTTGGCCGCCGCGTAGTAGCGCAAACCGCGCCGGATATCGGTCGGGCCATAGCCGGAACAAAAAGCATTGATTGCTTTAGTTTTATTAAAATGAGATATCTTGATTGGCCGCTTGTTTAAAAACGCGCCGCCGCCACTGACGGCTGTGTAAATTTCGCCCAAAGCCGGGGCGTTGACTACGCCCAGCACCGGTTGGCCTTGATAAACCAAAGCCAAAGAAATCGCCCACAACGGATCGTGAATGGAAAAATTGGTTGTGCCGTCGAGCGGATCCAAAATCCACAGGTAATCAGAACTTTTCTTGTTGGCGCCGGCCTCTTCGGATAAAAACGAATGGTCGGGAAATTTTTTCTTCAGCTGCGCCAAAATAATCTTTTCCGACAAAACATCGGCCGCGGTGACAATTTCATGTTTGGATTTTAATTTGCTTTTGCGACGATCAAACGTTTTGTATTGTTCCAACAAAAGCTGGCCGGCATCGCCCACTGCCGCCAAAGCCGGAGCGAGAAACTGTTTGAAAGATTGGCTAACTTTTGGTTTTAACATGTTGATAACTTTTATAAATATAAAATCTCGCAACAATAAATTTAAAATTTGACTATTGCCCAACCCCCGTCCTTTTTATAAAGCTGACGATGAACAACCGCAGGGCGTTGAGTTGTCGGCCAAAGCCGCGCTCCAGTAATCAGTTTTAATCGGGCCGATGGCCAGGACTGTGCACGCTAACATATTTTATGCTATAATTATAACAGACTTTAAAATAGTTGCACAAGCGATTGTTTTAACGCCAATAACAAACTTAAAAAAACTAAAAAAGAATACAGCAAATACTAGTTTATAAAGTTTGTAAAGTTCATAAAGTTATAAAGTTCGAAACTTTATAAACTTGATGAACTTTATAACTTTACGAACTAAGCTATTTACAGTATTTAAATTACTCGTATGGCTACAACATTGTTCCTTGCCAAAATGCTCGGTTTGTTTTTTCTCATTACCGGCTTGGCCGCGCTGACAACGCGCAAACATTTTATTCATGTCGTCAAGGACATGTTTAAAAACAACTTCAGCAGCTATTTTTTTGGAGTTTTATTATTAGTCATCGGCTTGTTGCTCGTTTTGCAACACAACGTCTGGAAGGGTACGCTGAACATAGTCGTCAGCTTGGTCGGCTGGTATGTCATCTTGGAGGCGGTTTGCTATTTATTCATCCCTCGCCACGCCATGAAAAAAGGCGTCAAACTTATGAAATATAAAGGGCTTTATTATGCCAGCGTCTTGATCGACTTGGTGTTGGCCGTTTATTTGGTGATTACCGGTTTTGGGATTAAGCTGTAAGATAATTAAAAATTAAAAAAATCTGTCTCGCCGCAGTCTTTTATACTCAAAGACTGCGGCGTTTGTCATACTAAACGCCGCAGTCCTCTATGAGAGACTGCGGCGAGACAGAATTTTAAATTAATTTTAGCGATAGTGCACTGAATCGATTGTCTTGCCCGCGCGGCGGCGTCTTTTTTTGAGCGCGATTTTTCTTTTTTTATACATATCACACCTCCTCTTCGACTGTTTCTTCGTCGTCATCGACAGCCGAACAATTACAGCTGCAACCAGGGTCGCAGGTGCAACAATGTTTGCACAAATTCGGCTGGCAAGCGCAAGCCGTTTGTTCGTTCAAGGGCATGCCGCATTCACAAGTTTTTTCCGCTTCCATAAATTTAGAAATTAATTATTAATTAATTGTAATTATAGCAAGTCGTTTTTTATTCAGCAAGACATCAATAAAGTTAAAAGTTCAAAGTCAAGAGACTAATAACTTCCTGCCCGCAATACTACGCACACAGCGTTGCCGGCGGGTCAACTTATTGTCCGGCTTGATTACCTTGAGGCTGGCCTTGGTTCGGCGTTCTGCCGATGCCGGTCGCCCCTTGGCCGCCGCCAAATCCGCCTTGGCCGGCCGGACGCAATTGAATCGTCTGGGCCGAAACACTGCCGTCGCTGTTGGCCGTGCCCATAATGGTCACATTTTTACCCACCGCCAAATCAGCTGCCGTCCCGGTAGCCGCTTTCATAATGGCCGTCGTGCCGGAAAAGAAAATTAATTTTGAGCTGCCGTCAGCCGCTTGTACCGATAAGCTCTGGCTGTCGGCCTTGATAATCGAACCGCTGACCACGCCGCCGCCGGATCGCGCGCCGCGCACGCCGGCAAAATTGCCGCTTGGGCGACCATTCGCTCCGGCCGGAGCGGCCGCTGTTTTTGGCGCCAAATAATAACCGCCCGCCGCGCCGATGATTAAAGCGACAACACCGACAATAATTGTCATTGTTAAATTTGATTTTTGGTTTTCCATAAATTTTTAATTTTTAATTTTATTCGTATCTTAGCGCTTCAATCGGATTCATTTTTGCCGCTCGCCGCGCCGGATAATAGCCAAAAACAATCCCGATGGCCGCCGACACGCCAAAGGCCAGCATCACCGAAGATAAGGTGATGGACGTGGCGATGCCGGAAAATTGCGTCACCAGCAGTGAAGCCAGCCAGCCGAATAAAACACCGATTATGCCGCCGATAAAAGTCAACATTACCGATTCGGTCAAAAATTGGTTGCTGATGTCATTTTGCTTGGCACCGATCGCTTTGCGCAAACCGATTTCCCGCGTGCGCTCGGTCACCGTCGTTAACATCATATTCATAATGCCGATGCCGCCGACAATTAAAGAAATGCCGGCAATCGCCGCCAACAAAGAAGTGAACGTGCCGGTCACCGATGAAGCGGTGGCCACGATGTCCGCTTGATTTAATGTTTGAAAATCCGCTTGCGCCGCGCTACTAATCCTATGGCGATCTAACAACAAGCTGGTAATTTCTTGTTGTACGCTGGACAAAGTTGACTGGTCGGTCGCCTGCACGCTAATCGTGGTAACGTAAGTATCACCCGACAAATAGCTTTGCGCCGTGGTCAAGGGCACAAAAATCATATCGTCTTGATTTGACATGCCGCTGCCGCCTTTGGCCTTGGTTAAACCGATGATCGTAAAGTTGGTACCTTTAATTTTGATTGTTTGGCCCAGCGGATCGACGCCGCTGCCGAATAAATCATCACGCGTTGTCGGCGCAATCACCGCCACTTTGGCATGCGCCGCAATTTGTGCGTCGGTAAAAAATGAACCGGTGTCAATCGTAATACTGCGCACCGCCGGGTAAGCCGTTACCGTACCGACCACCGAAGTGTTGGTGTTAGTGCCTTTGGCCGTAATTTGATAGCGCTTGGTATCTTCCGGCGCCACGTTTTTAGCCAAACTGATTTGCGCTTTGATGGCATCGGCATCGGCCAAAGTTAAAGTTTGGGCATTGCCCCGGCCGGCACTGATCGTCACCCCGGCGCCGCGCGGCGCGCCCGGCATCACTAAAATTAAATTGGAACCGATTGACTGGATACTGGACTGAATCGAACCTTGCGCTCCGCTGCCGATAGCCACCATGGCAATCACCGAACCGATGCCGATAACAATGCCGAGCATCGTCAAACCGGACCGCGCTTTGTTGGCACTGACGGCGGCGTAGGTTTCTTGGAGTAAATCGCTGATTAACATAATAAAGTTATAAAGTTCTTAAAGTTATAAAGT
>CAIUCZ010000071.1 GCA_903897785.1 Candidatus Falkowiibacteriota bacterium | reverse complement strand
CACCACCAAAGACCTCCTCAACCTCTGTCTTTCCATCGGCACCTTGCTGGTGGCTTTAGGTTTGGTCGGTTTGTTATTTTATTCAACTTTAACTATTAGAAAATTCTATCAAGCCGTCAAAGAAGTCAAAGAACAGGCTGATGATTTGATCGCCTCAATCACGGGCATTAAGAATAAAATAGAACATATTTTGGATTTTTTTATGGCCAAAGCGGCTCTCAAAAAAATCATAAAAACTTTCACCTCAAAAAAGCGCTGAACTTAGTCAAAATCACGCCAAAAGCTTTGACTCCGGCCCAAAAAAATGCTAGGATAAACACGGTTTATCCTTATTTTTTAAGCTGAAAAGTTTGTGAAAAAAGTCATTAAAATATTGGTTGAAGTGCTGATATTTTTTCTAAAATCTATTGTTTGGCTCAAAAATGCCATTTCTTTTCTGCTCAACTGGATTCTGGTTAAGCCGTTAAAGCTCTTACTTTATTGGCCGGCGATCACCGTCTATCGCTGGTGGTGGCTGTTTTTAAAAAAAATCAATTGGCGCTCCGGCCACAAAAAGCACTCACTTAGCAGTCTTATTTTATCCAAAAGATTGATTCATATTTTTTTATTGCTCCTGGCCGCTTGGCTGGTTTATAGCAACTGGCAAAATCAAGGCAGCCATTACTACTCACCCGACCAGCTGGTCGGCCAAACCTCTTTGGCGCAATTAATCCCCAACAACTCCGGCGATAACGGCGAAATCATCGAAGAGTTTGCCTTGACCAATCCGGCCGGCGCGCCCGCCGCTTTTAGTTATCTCAACAAAAACACTTCCTTGCGCGGCCGCGCCACGGTCATGGCCAACCCGCAAGCCGCTTACGAAGCGCTTGCTTTGAACTCCGTGCCCGCCGCGCCAACCAATCAGGCGCCGGTCAAACGCACGGCCGTCACTCATTATACCATCAAGCGCGGCGACACCATTTCCGGCATTGCCGGCGCTTTTGGCCTGACGATGAACACCGTTCTTTGGGCCAACGGCTTAAAATTAACCAGCTCATTAAAGCCGGGTCAAGTTTTAGCAATTTTGCCGACTTCCGGCGTCTTGCACAAAGTGATCCGTGGCCAAAGCTTAAGCAAAATCGCCGCACTATATAACGTCAACACTGAACAAATCGCCGCGGCCAACGAGTTAAACGCCAATCAAAGTTTGTCCGCCGGCCGAGAATTGATTATCCCGGGCGGCGCGCCTTTGCCCACCGCCAGCGCTCCGGCTCAAGTTGCCAGTAACTGGCGCCGCCAGCCGGCCAACAACCAATCGACTTTTACCGGAAAAAAGGGGCCGAACGTGGCCGCCAGCGGCGAGGGCTTTTTGTGGCCTAATTCCTGTCATGTTATTACCCAATATTTCTCTTGGCGCCACTCCGGCGTCGATATCGCCTGTCCGTTCGGCGCGCCGATTCATGCCGCCGCCGGCGGCGTGGTGGAAAAAGCCGGCTGGAATACCGGCGGCTACGGCAACATGATTTTAATTGATCATGCCGGCGGCTTTAAGACCCGCTACGGCCACTTGTCGCAGATTGCCGTCTCGGCCGGCGAAAGCGTGGATCAAGGCGAGTATATCGGCGCCGAAGGCTCGACCGGCCATTCCACCGGCCCGCACCTGCATTTTGAAATCATTATCAATGGCGCGGTTTATAATCCGTTAAACTATATTAGATAGTTAAACATAGGTTTTAGGTGGTAAAAACATCCCGAAGCAATGTCGAGGCGCCTAAACCCTGGGAAATAAAAAAGTCGAGCTGTAAAAGTTCGACTTTTGTGTTTAACGATTTTATTTTGGATGAACGTTCGGCCAGGTCGGCGCTTTAAAATCATCTTCATCATCAAAATCATCATCGCTTAAATCATTAACATAATCTTCCAAAAATTCATCAAGCTCTTCTTTCTCCGGCATGTCGGGATCATCTTCGTAAATTTCAGCAATGCTGTTATGAAAATCATGGTTCTTTTGCAATTCATCAGAAAAAAAGACAAAAAATCCCGAAGGAAAAATCATGTCGCTAAAAATTATAGCCTGAGCCATTCCCTCATAAGGATCATAAAGCACGTTGGCCGTCTTTTGCCAAGGGAAAAAGACAAATTTTAAGGGCTCCGGCTTATCTTTTTGCGATAACGGATAACGATTTGGCAAAGCGGCTAATAGCCGATAACTCAAGGGTAATTTTTTATCAAAGGCGTTCATTTCTTTGGAGCCCAATATTAGTAGCTCAAATTCATATCTAAGCTCATCCTCCCAGCACTCAAAAATGGAGCCTTGCCCCGAACAATACTCTCCGTCTATCAAAATTGCGATCGGCGCATCATATATTTTATCTTTATAGAGCGTCGAATAAAGATGGCTTCTTTTTATTGAGTCACCACCAACGCAGATATAACGAACGGCGATGCGGGCGTCGCAAAACAATAAATCGGCGACCTTAAAATAATTAAGGCAACCAAGCAACGGCTCCGGCAACAAATCAATGTTTGAGCGACCAGAGAAAACAACGATATTTTCAATTTTTCCCATGAAAAACCTCCAAAAATAATAATAAAAAGGACAATTTAACAACTAACTGCAAGTTATCATAAAACTATAGCTTTGTCAAGGCAAAATTTACTAATAAAAAACACCATAATTCTGGCGACAACCTATGTTCCCAGGGCACGGACGGCCCAAGTATTTTCGGCCCTATGAGGCTTAACTGCCGAGTTCGGGATGGGATCGGGTGTGGCCCTCATGGAAGAATCACCAGAATAATGGCGTCTTTTCAGTTCTACAAATACAAATTATTACAAATATACAAATAATGCGAATTTGTAATTTGTAAATTTGTAACAATTTGTATTTGTAGGAGTATCAAATAATGTTCTTGAACAGCAAAAATATGGGAAAATCTTATGGTTTATTAGTACCGCTCGGCTGAACATATTACTATGCTTACACCTGCGGCCTATCAAGGTCATATTCTCTGACCAACCTAGAAATCTAATCTTGAAGACAGCTTCACGCTTAGATGCTTTCAGCGTTTATCTTAACCGAAGGTAGCTACCCAGCAATGTCCTTGGTAGGGCAACTGGCACACTAGAGCTTCGTCATTCCCGGTCCTCTCGTCAATATCCTCGCCTATTTCTAGACGTATTAGACTATATCTTCACCCTTTTCGACAACTGTCGAATTAGGGGACGGCGTTTGATAGAAGTTTATTTCCCGATTATCGGGTACCCTCTATCTCATCCTTAAAGGAATCAGTCGTTACGGGGTCAAACCAAATATTTTTTCCAGCTGCGCTTGCGATCGCTTATGCGGCGATTGATAATTATGATTCTGTATTTTTAAAATACAGGCCAACAATTTCTTGCGCTCATTAAGCGACAACTTTGCCAATTTCGTCTTGATTAAAATTTCAAGCGCTTGCGACAAACTTGTCGCTTGCGTTTTTTTAAATCTTAAATAAGGCAACAGCTTGGTCAAAATGGCTTGGCATTGATTATATCCGTTAATGCGCAACTCAGTCATGCCGTCATTGCGTTTGGATAAATAACCGATGCCTAAAATCTTTCTTATCTCGGCCAGCGGCAAATCATGCCGGCTGTCTTGATAAAAACAAATCGTCGCCATCAAACGATAGCCTTTTTTGGTATCGCTACGCTGTTTAATTTGCAACATGATACTGCCGTCTCCATCAAGGAACCCGGCGATATAGGCAAATTCAACGGCTTTGTTTATATTTGATCGACTTCCCACGGTATTAACTTAAAATATTTACGGTCCCTAAGTATATTATACCATAAGCTATAAATATTTGTTAGCCTTCACCGTTATTAGCCGTATTGTCATGCGAGATTACTCTCGCAAGTAGCACAACCCTTTGGGGTCTACTAGGGAATGGCCTTCTCAAATTTCCACGATCATAGTGGAGAGGAGACCGACCTGTCTTACGCATGTTTTTCACTTATCACTAAGTGCATTGGACTATATCTTCATCCTTAAACTTTAAGGAGATCAACGTTTAGTCTCTACGGGCAGCAAATAAATTTGCATTCCCTCGGTATTGCCCGCGTGGGGTTTCACCGATATAAGTTGATTTCTTATCGAGCATTACTGCTAAACACCGCCGTATATGTTGATGTCTACCTTGGGTTCAGAGCGTTCAGAAGCTAAAAATTTTCGCTGCTAAACGGTCTGAACCCAGCTCGCGTGCCGCTTTAATGGGCGAACAGCCCAACCCTTGGGAGCTTCTCCACCCCCAGGATGCGACGAGCCGACATCGAGGTGCCGAACCACGCCGTCGCTGTGGACGCTTGGGCGTGACTAGCCTGTTATCCCCGGAGTAGCTTTTATCCGATGAGCTTCCACCATCCTACATTGAATGGTCGGATCACTAAGTTCTACTTTCGT
>CAIUCZ010000070.1 GCA_903897785.1 Candidatus Falkowiibacteriota bacterium | reverse complement strand
TACCGTTTAGGCCCAAATCAGTAATCTTTCGCTCCAAGGAGATCAACTCTTTATTATATTTTTTTTGATTCAAATATGAATCGTAAATGAAAATGTTCATGGCTATTCATTAACAACAACCTCTTCTTTGTCTTCTTTGGCTTTCTTAACGGCTTTATTATTTTTATCTTGGCCGGCGACCAATATTTGACCGGACATCATCGCCCCCTTGGCCACAGAAATACTGCCCGCTTGGATATTGCCCAAAATTTTAGCGCTGGCGGTTAATTCCAAATAACCGGACACTTTAATATCGCCCTTAATTTCACCGGAAACTAAAGCTTCACTGGCTTCCACATCAGCCAAAATTAATGACTTAGCGCCTACTTTTAAAAAATCACTGGTTTTTACACTGCCCTTCAATTCACCTTCCACAATAATACTGCCCTGACAAACAAAATCCCCTTCCACTTTAACCGACTGACCGATAATCGTTTCGATTTGTTTGGAATTTACTTGAGCTGTTTTGCTAAACATAAATTTAAAGTTAGTTAATTACTCCTTGCTATAAATTTACCGCTTTGACCGCGGTTTGTCAAAACAATTAAAACTTGATATACAATAATACTAGGCTCTCGTAGTTTAATGGATAAAACAAATCCGTCCTAAGGATAAAATGGGGGTTCGATTCCCTCCGAGAGCACATGAGCGCAGCGAGTGTGCTCGAGAGCACGCCAACCGCTTGGCGTGCGCGAGAGAATCGAAAGCCGGAGTCATGTGCCATAGCATAGCGAAGGCACGGACGAGGCCGGGCCGGGGCGCTTGTTTTTAGCGAGCCTTAAAGCGAAGCTAAAAACTTAGCGACCGTAGCCGATTCCCTCCGAGAGCACATGAGTTAATTCATAATTAGATTAAACTTGCAATTTATTGTAAAATTTTTTATAGTAAGTTTTGTTATTGTAGGGCTGTGCCCTGCGTAGCGTAGCAAAGTAGGGGCCGTTAGCTCAGCCCGGTTAGAGCGTTTGCATGGCATGCAAAAGGTCGAGGGTCCGAATCCCTCACGGTCCACAAAGATTATAAAGACGCACCTAGTGCGTCTTTATTTTTATAAACCAAATCCTTGGTGAATTTCGATTGGCAGCAAACCTTTGCGTCAAACTTGCTTTGTGGTATAATTTTATTAACTAAATTTTATGCACAAAGAATCATTAATCAATCATCTGCTCTCCAGCCAACTCATTCTGGATGAATCCGGCGCCAAAGAAGGCTCAATCGTTGCCAACCTTGGCTGCGGCTCCAACGGCTACTTGGTTTTTAAGTTAGCTGAAATTGTCGGTAAGCATGGCACAGTTTACGCCTTGGATATTATAAAAACCAGTCTGGAGGCCATCAAAAGACAAATAAAACTCCATAACACTGTCAACATACAAACAATCTGGAGCGATCTCGACCTCTTTCGTGCCGCTAAAATTAAGAACAACAGCCTGGATAGCGCCCTACTTTTAAACACCCTGCACCAATCAAAAGACAAAAAGACCATGATCGCCGAAGCAACTCGCCTTTTAAAGCCGGGTGGAAGATTGATTATCGTTGACTGGAAAAAAGTCGCCGCGCCCTTGGGCCCGCAGCCGGAGCACAAAGTTGACAAAGAATTGGCAATCAGCTTAGCTAAAACCAATGGCTTGTCGTTAATTAAAGAATTTTTACCCGGCCGTTATCATTTTGGCTTAACATTTACTAAAATTTAAAAATTATGCATCGCTTTATCGATCCCGCCTATTGGTTTTCTTTAGCTGTTAACGACTTGGCTAAAACCAGTCTGATTATTCTCTGGGTAATTTTGGCCATTTCGGCTGCGGCCGCTATCTATTTTGAATTACTCCGCCGCAAAAACAAAGATAATTTTTATAAAAAAACCATCAAAAGCTTATTCAATCTGGCCTTAACCAACTTTATTCTCTGCGCCCTGCTTCTGTTTTTTTGTTATGAACGAATCCCGCTTTTGTCAATGCGTTTTTGGTTTCTTTTTTGGCTAATTTTAAACATAACTTGGTCAATCAAAATTTATCACCGTTGGCAAAACATTGATAAACGCAAAGTCTTGGCCGAACAAGAAGAAATCAAGAAAAAATACTTACCGCGTAAACATGGCAAATAACCAGCTTGTTGGTAAAATTGGTGAAACTTTAGCCAAAAACTACCTAGAAGCCAAGGGTTATACCATTGTTACCACCAACTTAAAAACCAGTTATCAAGAAATCGACATAATTGCCCGTAAAAACGGGCAATTTTATTTTATTGAGGTAAAAACCAGGACTTCCACCGCCTTTGGCTCGGCCGCCGATCAAATGAGCCATCAAAAAATCGTTTCTTTAAAAATGGCTATGGCGCGCTATTGTTTTACGAATAAAATAAGCCAAGAAAAAGCGCATATCGACTTTGTTGCTATAGACCTTAGTTTGTCTCAAAAAAAGGCTAAAATTAGCCGCTTCAAGGATATAGTCTAGCCCCCTCTTGACAAGTTTTTTCCACCCCTAAAAATCACCTCTTCCTGGATTGACATTGTCTTCAATTTGTGATATAAATAAGTATCTCCAAAGGAATAAACTTTGGACTTTTTTATTAAGGGCGATTATGCCTTTCAATGAAAAACAAAAATTTATGAAACAAATTAACAAAAGACAACTCCCCGCTTCTCGTAAAATCGTTATGATTTTTGCTGTGTTTTGTTTATTGAGTAATTTTCTCATGGCTCCGTCCAGTGCTTTGGCTGCCGACAGTAATAACCAAAATCAAGCCGCTGTTACTAGTACTGCTGACTTTTTGACCTTAGTAGCCAACCAAACTATTACCACTTCTAGCGCCACTCAAGCGTTATACGGCCAATCAAATCAAGCTGCCAGCGTTGCATTAAAGGATTTAGGCATCTTTACGATTACCGCTTATTCCTCTGATATTAACCAAACTGATAGTGATCCGTGTACTACGGCTGACGGTTTTAATATTTGTAAACACAACCAAGAGGATATTGTGGCTGTTAACGGTATTGCCTTTGGTACTAAAATTAAAATCCCCTCTTTGTTTGGTGATCGTATCTTTACGGTTCACGATCGTATGAACAAACGTTTTACCAGCCGTATCGACGTTTGGATGACCAGCTATAATAAAGCTATCAGCTTTGGTCTAAAAAGGGCCGATATTCAGGTTGTGCAATAACATCAGATGTCGGAAATCAGATGTCGGATATCGGATTATAATAATTAATAAAGAAAAAAATCAGCCTTATTTTGGTTGATTTTTTTCTTGCTTTCACTATTTTCTTCTGCTAGACTTGAACTATGGTTATCGGAAAAACCGACAACTGAATACTGACAACCGATAACTGATCATGGTCACGTAGCCAAGTGGTCTAAGGCGACAGTCTGCAAAACTGTTATTCATGGGTTCGACTCCCATCGTGACCTCAAAATATAAAAGTAAAGTCCACGTTAATGTGGACTTTACT
>CAIUCZ010000069.1 GCA_903897785.1 Candidatus Falkowiibacteriota bacterium | reverse complement strand
TTCTAGCTTCCAGCTTCCAGATTCACGAATTAATCAAAACTCAAGTATTCTTTCTCGCGCCAATTGTTTTTATTCTCGGCCAATTTCGTTTCGGCCGGTTTTAAACAATTATCACAACAGCCGCACGGCAAGGCCTCGTCATCGCCAAAATAGCTTAAAATATATTTTTGCCGGCAGTCAAGCTCATAAGTATAATTTTCCATTTGATCCAGCTTGGCATAAGCGCGGTCCAGCTTATTTTGCAGTTGCTCAAACGGCAGCTTCAAGTCTTCGGCTGCGACGCGTTTGATAATATTAATTTGCGTGCCGCGAAAGGGCGGCTGATAGGTCAAGGCTTGGCTTTCGGCCAGCTTTTTGATCAAGCGCAACAAGGAATCTTTTTTAACATTCAAAATCGCGGCCAGATCTTCCAGATTGATTTGCCAGCCGTCGTCCAGATTATGTTGAAATTTATCTTTCAAATCTATAAAAATTTGCTGTTGCTTTTTAGCCTTTAAGCCCAGCTGCTTTTCGGCCAGCAACCAATCGTGCATTTGCAGATTAGCTACACCTATTTTCTCGCTGGCGCGGCGAATATAGCCGGCACTTTCTAAGATTTTTACGGCCGTACCGACGGCCATTTCCGGCGCGTCATCGGACAACTTGCTTTTCAGATCGGCGTAAGTAATCAAGATTTGCTCTTGTTCGTATGATAACAATAAATCATAAACCGCTTTGATAAATTCCGGGGCCGGATTGTCGCCTTTGATAAAAAATTCCCGCAAATAACGATCGCGCGGATTGGACAGCATCAAACAAAAACTGGGCTCGCCATCCCGGCCGGCGCGGCCCGCTTCTTGGTAATACGCTTCCAGCGTGCCGGGCATATCATAATGAATGACAAAGCGAATATCGGACTTGTCCACGCCCATGCCAAAAGCGTTGGTGGCGACAATGATTTTTATTTTGCCGGACATAAAACTGTTTTGCACCCAGTCGCGCTCGCTCGGGTCCATGCCGGCATGATAGCCGACCGCTTCGATGTCATTGGCCAACAAAAAATTAAGCAAGTTGTCGGCCTTGGCGCGCGTGCCGACATAAATTATACCGGTTGCATCGGGTGCGCCTTGCACCGTGTCCAAAACCAATTGCGGTTTGGCGCTATCAGAGATTTTCAAAACGCCAAACTGCAAATTGGGCCGAGCAAAACCGGTGATAATCATTTCCGGACTCTGCAATTTTAATTGTTTGACAATATCGTCTTTGACTTCCGGCGTGGCCGTGGCCGTCAGGGCGATGATCGGCGGCTTGTGTAACCGTTCGATGGCCGCGCCCAAACGCATGTAACTCGGGCGAAAATCATGGCCCCACTGACTGATGCAATGCGCTTCGTCAATGGCAAACAAACTGATTTTGATATTTTCCAGGAGATGGACAAAATTGTTGTCGTAAAATCTTTCCGGCGCGATATAGACCAGTTTGTAATAATTATTAGCAATCGCTTCCAAGCGCTTGGCCGTTTCGGTAGCCGAAATTGAGCTATTGATAAACGTCGCCGGAATGCCCAGGGCGTTCAAGCTATCGACCTGATCTTTCATCAAGGCAATCAAGGGCGAGACGACAATCGTTACGCCATCTAAAACTAAAGCCGGCAGCTGGTAGCATAAAGATTTGCCGCCGCCGGTGGGCATGATGACAATCGCGTCTTTGCCGTCCAAGATCGCGTCGATGGCGCGTTCTTGGCCGACGCGAAAATGATCAAAACCGTAGTGGATCTTTAATAAGTCTAGCAACTGTTGTTTGACGACTGATTGATTCATTGTTGTTAGTTTGAAGAGTTCAAAATGCAAAATGACAGTTTAAAATAAAAAATGTCTAACATTAAGGTGAAAGCAAGACATTTTTCACTTTGAGATTTACACTTTTAATTTTTTTAGATAGCATTGCAATACATTGTGCAACGCTAAGGCTACGGTCATCGGCCCGACGCCGCCGGGCACGGGCGTAATCAGACCGACTTTGGTTTGCACGTCTTGCAGATCGACATCGCCGACGGTTTCGTGCAAAGAATTTTGGCTGATGCCAATATCAATAATCAAAGAATCTTTTTTGATCATCTCGGTGCGGATAAATTCCGGTTGACCGACAGCGGTGATTAGTATATCAGCTAACCGTGTTTTATCAATCCAATTTTTGTCTTCGGTTTTAGCGGTGATAACATTGAGCTTAAAAGTTTTTAAAAAGTCAGCCAGTTGGTTGGTAAAAATATCAGCTTTAGCCAAAACGCAAGCGGTTTTGCCGGCTGTTTCAAAATTGGTACTGGCGATAATTTTGGCAATGACGCCAAAC
>CAIUCZ010000068.1 GCA_903897785.1 Candidatus Falkowiibacteriota bacterium | reverse complement strand
GGCAATACGGACACTTCGTCTTATTTTGGCGAATCATCGGAATACGAAATCGGTTGAAGTTCCGGAGTGGTTATTTAAGGGAGATATTAGAACTTTTTAGAGTAGCTATTATTTAATTGAATAATCCACCTCATTTTTACCCCTATTGGACTCTGGGTGAGGAGTTTCAAACCATTCCGGATGAACTTTGAAGATACGCCTTAATTCCTGTATACTATTATCAATATCCTTGAATTTGAGCCACTTTTTCGGTTCAAACTTCGGGACATCGTCACCGCTTTTTACACACTCGGTTATAATTGCGTCTATTTGCTCCGCCTTCGCTTCGCAATGGCTCAGCTTTGGCGTGACGCAGTCCGTCAGAAGATGAGTGAAGGAGAGAAAAACAAAAAATCGCCTTTCTGGCGATTTTTTGTTATAATGCGATTGATAGCAATTTTAATAATAATTTTATGAACAAACAACTCATGAAAGACGCGCTCGGCTGGGGTTCGTTTCTTTGGCTGATCGGCTATGCTTTGGGCATCGGTTTTTTTGCTTTTGTGCCGCCGGCTTTGCTCGGCTGGGCGATTATGCCTTTCGGCGTCCTGGCAACGGTCTGGGTTTTACTCAAACGAATCAAAAGCCGTGAGTTTGGCTATTATTTACTCCTGGCAACGACGTGGACGGTTTTGGCCGTGGCGTTTGATTATTTTTTCTTGGTCAAGCTGTTCAATCCGGCCGACGGTTATTACAAATTGGATGTTTATCTGTATTATGTTTTGACCTTTGCTTTGCCGTTGGCGGCTTGGCAATATAAAAAAATGAAACGCGGTTGATGTTTAAATTTTTTTCATGTCTTCCCAATTTTTGCCGGCTTTGGCCGCGACGATAATTTCTACTTTGAGTTTTAGAACTTTTTCCATAATCGCTCGCACTTCGCGGGCGATTATGTTTATTTTATCGTCGCGCACCTCCAAAATTAACTCGTCGTGCACTTGCAAGAGCAGGCGAGCGACGTCGGAGTGTTCGGTTTTGATTAATTGATCAACTTCGATCATGGCCAGCTTGATCATGTCGGCGGCCGTGCCTTGAATCGGCGTGTTGATCGCCATGCGTTCGGCGGATTTTTTGAGCATCATATTAGCCGACTGCAAATCCGGCAGATAACGGCGCCGGCCGAGCAGGGTTTGGACATAGCCTTGGTCGCGCGCCTCGATCAAAGTTTGATCCAGATATTTTCTGACGCCGTCATAGACTGTAAAATATTTGGCAATAAAATCTCGGGCTTGCAAAAAGCTGATGTCGGCGGTTTGTGCCAAACCGTGTGCGCCTTGGCCGTAGAGAATGCCAAAGTTAATCGCTTTGGCCGCTTGGCGCATCTCGGGTGTGACGTCTTTTAACTCGACGCCGTTGATTTCGGCGGCCGTGGCCGTGTGAATGTCTTGGCCCAGCGCAAAAGCGCGCAACATTTTCTGGTCATCGGACATGGCGGCGGCCAAACGCAGTTCGATTTGCGAATAATCAAGGCTCAACAGCGACCAGCCGTCGTCGGCGATAAAAGCGTGGCGCACTTCGCGGCCCAGTTCGGTGCGCGCCGGGATGTTCTGCAGATTGGGATTGGTGGATGACAGCCGGCCGGTGGCGGCCATGGTTTGATTGTAGGTGGTGTGCAAACGGCCGGTGGCCGGATTGACCAGGCGGGGCAAAGCTTTGACGTAGGTGGTGCTCAACTTTTGCAGTTCGCGATATTCCATTAGCAAATCAATAATTTCGTGTTTACCTTTGAGCTTTGCCAGTTCTTCGGCGCCGGTAGAAAAACCGGTTTTGTTTTTGCTGATGCCTTCGCTTGCGATTTTTAATTTGGTGAATAAAATTTCGCGCAGCTGCTGAGTGGAATTAATATTAAAATTTGCGCCGGCCAAAGCCCAAATTTTGCTTGATAATTGTTCCAGCTGCTTGTCGATTTTTTTGTCCAGCTTGGCCAAGAATTTTTCATCAATCTTAATGCCGCACAGTTCCATGTCGGCCAGTACCGGCAAGAGCGGCATTTCAATTTCCTCAAATAATTTTTTTAATTTTTGCGCTTGCAGTTTTTTATGTAACGGCTCGACCAAGCGGCGGGTAAAGTCCGCGTCTTCGGCGGCATATGAACCCAGTTTGTCCAAGCCGACCTGATCATAACTGATTTTTTTTACGCCCGCGCCCAGCAAATCTTCTTTGCTGATTTTGTTAAAGCCTAATTCACCGTAAGCCAGGGCGTCCAGGCTATGCGCTCGGCTGTCCGGATCGAGCAAGTAGCTGGCGATCATCGTGTCAAACTCAATACCGTTAACTTTGAGGCCGAAGGTGGCCAGAACTTTATAATCAAATTTAATATTATGGCCGTATTTTTTGACCTTGGGGTCGGCCAAAAGTGGCTGCAATTTTTTTAGCCAAGGATGCAATTCGTGTTTTTTGTCGCCGGTTTGATAATCAAACAAATTCTTTTTGGCTTTGGTGTTATCATGCTCTTGGCGAATGGAAATAAAATACGCCTCGCCCTCATGCCAGGAAAAACTCAAGCCCAAAAGTTGATCGTTAAAATTATCCAAACCGCCGGTCTCGCTGTCCAGGGCAAAGAATTTTTGCTTTTCCAGTTTGGCAAAAAACTTTTTAAATTTCGCTTCATCATCAACCAGAATGTAATTAAACTGTTCGCGGTTGCGTTCGAACTTATCCAAGGCGGAATTTTTTTCCGCAGGCCCTGAACTTGTCGAAGGGGGCAGTAATTCTTTGACGCGACCTAATAATGATTTAAATTCCAAATCGGTCAGCACGGCAAACACTTTGTCCGCGTCAAACTCGCCAAACTTGGCTTCGTCCAGCTTAAAATCAATCGGCGCGTCCAGGCGAATCGTGGCTAGGTCTTGGCTCATGATGGCCGAGTCGTGATTGTCTTTTAATAATTCTTTGACCCGGTCGGACACTTGGGCCTCATCAAGGTGCTGATAAAGTTTTTCTAAAGTGCCGAACTGTTGCAACAAAATGGTGGCGGTTTTTTCACCAATCCCCGGCACGCCCGGAATGTTGTCGCTGGTGTCGCCGCGTAAAGCTTTGTAATCGACAATTTGTGCCGGCGTTAAACCATAACGCGCTTCCACCAAGGCCGCGTCGTATAAAATGGCGTCAGACACGCCGCGCGAAAAATTATAAACTTTGGTATGGTCGTTGACTAACTGCAAACTGTCCATATCGCCGGTCAAAATTATTTTTTCTATCTTGCCGTCGACCTCGTGTGTAATGGTGCCGATCAAATCATCGGCTTCCCAGCCGGATAATTCATAAATCGGAATGCCAAAGGCTTTGGCCACTTCTTTAACCAGCGGGATTTGCGCGTACAAACTGTCCGGCGCTTTGACGCGGGTGGCTTTGTAGGCTTTGAATTTTTCGTGCCTGAATGTCGGCTCTTTCTTATCTAGAGTTAAGGCGATATAAGCCGGCTTAAACTCTTTGACCGCCTTTAATAGAGCGGTGGTAAAGCCGTAAACGGCATTAACCGCTTGGCCTTGGCTGTTGACCATGGTTTCCGGCAAGGCGTGGAAACTGCGATGAATCAGGGCGTTGCCGTCGATAATGAGTAATTTTTTGGTGGTGGTGTTTTTTGCCATGGTTTTATTTTAGGACATCTTGGCAATTAGTTCAATTGGTATTAGACTTGACTGAAACAAAAAATTGCTTTATAATTCAATTTAGCCTTTAATTCTTATAATTTTAGCTTATTTTCCTGAAAAATAACGTTTAGATTCCCGCCGGAGTTTATCCCGT
>CAIUCZ010000067.1 GCA_903897785.1 Candidatus Falkowiibacteriota bacterium | reverse complement strand
GGCGCTGGACTATTTCCATAACAATTACGGCCAGCACGGTGCCAAGCAACGCCCCCTTGGCTGCGCCCAAAGTTTCGTTGGTAAACAATCGATAACGCAAATAATTATAATTAACAACATTGGCCCAACCGTCGCCCAAGTGAACAATAATTTGCCAAGCTTGATTGAGATCGGCGGCACGAAAAAAAATATTGGCAAACGAAGCCAGAATAAAAACACAAACAACCTGCAAGGCGTGGCGCAGTTTTGGCAACTTTGCCAAACCGACAACCTTTGCGCATTTTTCTCGTATTTTCTCGGTTGCGGAACCGGCCACCAAGTAAAACCCGTGGATGGCGCCAAAAACAACAAATGTCCAGTTGGCGCCATGCCACAAGCCGATCAAAACAAAAGTGATAAACAGACTGGCCCACAGCCTGATCTTGGAAACCCTGCCCCAGCCCAAAGCCAAGGGATAATAAAGATAATCACGTAGCCAATTGGACAAAGAAATATGCCAACGCCGCCAAAACTCGGCGATAGAGCGCGAAACAAACGGCCGATTAAAATTTTCCGTCAATTCATAGCCCAAAACCAAGGCCGAACCGAGAGCGATGTCCGAATAACCGGAGAAATCGCAATAAATTTGATAAGTAAAGAAAAATATCGCCAACACCAAAACCAATCCATTGACAGCAGAGTTGTCGTGAAAATAGTTAAAATTGGCATAGACATAATTAACGATGATTGCCAGATTGTCGGCGATAACCAATTTCTTAAAAAATCCCCACAGCATTCTTTCCAGCCCCCGCCGCACATTCTGGCGATTAAACTCATGGTTAAGCTTAAACTGCGGCAAAAGATGCTGCGGCCGTTCAATCGGCCCGGCAACCAACTGCGGGAAAAACATCACATAAAGAGCGTAGTTCCAATAATTTTTTTCCGGCGGGTATTTGCCACGATAAACCTCGATGACATAGCTCAAGCTCTGAAAAACGTGGAAAGACAAGCCCAGCGGCAAGGCCAGCTTGATCAGCGCCAAAGAATAATGCCAGTGCAAAAATTCGGCCAAATCGGCGACATTGGTGTTAAAAAAATTAAAGTATTTAAAAACAAACAGCACGCCGAGATTGGCAGAAAGACTTAAAACCAAAAAAAATCTTCTCTTTTTTTTATTGCTTTGTCCGGCGATGGCCGGAGCCAAAAATAATCGGCCGTAATCAGGAAAAAAAGAATTAAAATATATTTCGGCACAAAGGCCATGTAAAAAATGCAGCTGGCTGCCAGCAACAAAAATATACGCCAGCGATTAGGCAAAGCGTAATAAAGACAAACGACAGTCGGAAAAAAAATCAGAAACGACAGGGAATTAAAAAGCATAAAAAAATATTTTTTAGTCGAGCACTTGCACTGTCATTGTGCCGCCGACGACTTCCACCTTATCCTTGGTCACAAAAATTTCTATCTCTAAAATGCCGGTTGATTTGCTTTTGGCTTGCACCACGCCTTTGACCGACACCGTGTCATTAATAAAAATCGGCTGCTTAAAGGCTAGATTTTGGCGCAAGCAAAGACAACGCTTGCCCGGCAAATACATGCCGACCAAGGCCGAACAAGTAATCGCCACATGCATGCCGAATACCAAGCGATGACCGAATTTGGTCGTTTGCGCGTAAGCCTCGTCGGTATGCAAAGGGTTAAAATTACCGCTCAACGCGGCAAAGGCATCTTCATCCTCCGCCGTCCATGTTCGTTCAAAAACGGCGTTATCGCCGATGGCGATATCATCAATAGTTAAATCTTTTGCCATCATAAGCTTATTCCTCTTGTTTGTAGCATGGCTTTCACTTCGCCCAAAGTATCGGCGTTAAGGACTTCGTCCATATTGAAAGAAACGGAAAATTGTTTTTCCAGCTCGGCGATAAACAACAAATAATTCATCGAGTCCCAACTGGGAATATCTTTGGCCGACAGTGAGTCGGTAATTTGATCCGGAGTTAATTTAAAAATTTCAAGAACTATTTTATTGAATTTATCCATATTATTTAACAGTAATCCAGTTTGGCGCGACAATATCGTCGACCAAGACTAAATTGTTTTTAAAATGCTTGTTAATAAAGTCTTCGGCCGGCTTGTTTTTTTCGGTTTGCCGGAAAGCGACAGACAGTCTTTCAATTCGACTTTCTTTGGCTTTACGGGCAATCGCCGCCAAAAAAGCTTCTTCCACGCCGCGGCCGATCACCCGGCAACTCATCAACAGCTGATCCAGATGCCACAGCTCGTCTTGCTTTTTGACGATTGCCAGATTGATAATGCCGTGATCGCCAAAACGATCAGTCAAACGTCCGTAAAAAACATGGCAATCATCCCTCTCGATTAATCCGGCCATCGCGTCTTCGGCCAGTGGCTCTTTGTTAACATTAAATTGATTGGTTTTTTCTGTCAACTGCGCCAACCGGGCGACGGCCGCCGCGTCATCGACAAAAACGTGCAATTCCAAGCCGAGACTGTGTAGAAATTCTTCCCGATTGACAAAAGATTTTTCCGCTTCCGCGCGCAAACGCTCGGTAACATACAAATTGCCCCGCATTTTATCTTCATCGGTCATGGCCGCTGACGGAAAATAAGGCAAAGTGATTAAAAGCTTGGCATACTCGGCCGGATCGATCGGCAGTTCCGGCACTTCCACCAGCGGCAGCATCGCTTTAATCGCCTCGCGGTTCATCGGATCATCGTCAAAAAAAACCATCGAATCCAAACCGATATTCAATTCTTGCGCCAGCTCGATTAAATTTTGCGCTTTGTCTTGCC
>CAIUCZ010000066.1 GCA_903897785.1 Candidatus Falkowiibacteriota bacterium | reverse complement strand
TAAAAGAGGGTCATGCCGATGAAATAGCTTTTAGAGAGAAGTCTTCGTCCGAGCTCGAGCGACAATACCAGATAGCGACCCAACGAATAGACAAACTTTATGACGATAAGATCGATTGCCGGATAAGTGCCGAGTTTTACAACAAAAAGCTCGAGCAATACAAGAAAGAGCAGGATAGCGTGCTCGATAGTTTAAATAAACATCGTAACGCCAGCCTTAAATATTTTGAGATGGGCGTAACGGTGATTGAAATAGCAAAACAAGCTAGGGAGATTTATTTGAACCCACGCCGGACAGTCGAACAGAAACGAATGCTATTCTCATTTTTATTTTCGAACCCAAAGATTAATGGAAAGAATATCGAGATTTCATACCAAAAACCCTTTGATCTCATACTCGGAACCGTAAATGAAGCGTTATCCGAGAAAAATAACCAAATAAATACTTTCGAACCGCCAAAAGAGCCCGTAGATAAAGAGAAAAGCAGAGCTTTTGGCTCTGCTCATCCCATATGGCTCCCGGGGTGGGATTCGAACCCACGACCAAAAGATTAACAGTCTTCTGCGCTACCGCTGCGCTACCCGGGAAAATTTGTATTTAAAAACAGTAAATAACTCTAAACTAAGAGTAAAAGCTATTATAACAATTTAGGCCAAACTGTCAACTGACCGGATATTAGATATTAGATATTGGATGTTGGATTGCATTTTTGTAAGATTAGGGTAAAATACAAAAATAATGATCCACAAACTAAAGGCAAACCTAAAAGCGGCGGCGGAATATACGCGTATTTTTTTACGGGGTTATTGGCTAACATCGGCTTTAATCCTGCTGTTCGTCATCCAAACTCATTTATTTTTCCTCCTCTTGCGCATCCCCGTCCAGCCTTATTTTATCCGCCGCAGCATCATCGCCGGCGCTTTGGGCGCCTTGGTTTTTTCGCCGGCTGTTTTGCTTGACCGTTGGAAAAAATATTTATATCTGCTGGCCGGCGCCACCAGCTTAGCCGTCATTTTTAGCTTCCAGTTTTTATACTGCGATTTTTCCGGCGGTTTTTTGCAAGCCTCGGCCTTGTTGCAAACTCACGAAGGCGTCAGTATTTTGAGCACGGCCAAACTTTTTTTGAGCTGGCGCTTATTTTTTTTCTGGCTCGGGCCGCTTGGCGTCGGCATAACGTGGTTTTTAGCCCGCCACCAAAAAATTCAAACCAAAATTTTAACCAAACGCCAAAAAATTCGCGTTGCCATCACTGTTATTATTTTAGTTCTGGCCGGTTATGGCTATGTCTTTTTACGTGAAGACATGGAATCGCACGATGTCAAAGATCTTTATCAATTTGACAAGTTGTACGATATCGAAGCGCTGGTTAGCAAAATTGGCATTATTAATTTTTCTTTGGGCGATATTTTCACGCTCAAGCTGGCTCCGCCCGTGGCCACGCCCGCACAAATCAAAGAAGTTAATGATTTCATGGCCGCCCAAGCAATAACCGACACCTCAACTAAATCAATGTCTGTCATATCCGATTTTGGTTTGGCCAAAGGCAGAAATCTGATTTTTATCCAAGTCGAATCTTTGGAAAACGCGGTCATCAAGCAAAAAATTTATGATCAAGAAATTACACCCAATCTAAACCGGCTGGCCGATCAGGGGCTATATTTTTCACATTACTATTCGCCGATCGGCCCCGGCACCACGGCCGACGCCGAGTTCATGACCTTGAATTCTTTGTATGCCCTGCCGGATACGGTCGCTTTTATTCAATATGCCTACGATCATTACACCGCCCTGCCGGATCTGTTAAAAAATAACGGCTATCACACTTATTCCTTGCACGGCGATGTGTCCAGCTTTTGGAATCGCGCCAATGTTTATCCCCAGCTGGGTTATGAACAATGGTTTGATCGCAAAGATTTTACCATCCCCCGCGCTATCGGCGCTTATGACTTGGGCGATAAAGATTTTTTTGCACAAGTTCTGCCCATATTAAAAACTTTGCCCCAACCGTTCATGGCCACGTTGATTACTTTGTCATCGCACATCCCCTTTCAACTGCCAACCGATCTGGAAACGATGAATCTGCCGGCCGCCGCCAAATTGACTTGGTTCCAGCGGCATTATTTGCAAAGCATTCATTACACCGACCAAGCGATCGGCGATTTTATCACCCGGCTCAAAGCCGCCGGACTGGATGATGATTCGCTAATTTTTATTTTTGGCGATCACGGCAGTTTTTCTGGCATCAGCCAAGCGCTCAAATTTAACAACAGCGTTTTTCCGGAAATGCAAACAGCGGAAGTGCCGCTAATTATTCTGGCACCCGGTCTTAATTTGCGCGGCCAGCGTGATTTTTCCGCCAGCCACCTTGATGTTTATCCGACCGCCGCCAATTTACTGGGACTAGAAACCCCGCCGGATATTTTTGGCCATGATTTGGTTGCCGGCAAAAATATCGTGACAGTTAATCGCCGTCTAATTTCCGGCACCATCGCCGACTTGGTCAGCCAAAAACTGGCCTATCAATCGGACAAAAGCGGCATCTTTGCCAACGGCACATGTTTATCGATGCCCGGCAAAAAACCGCTGGCCGCGGCCGCTTGCCAGCCTTTATTCGATCAGACAAGCCAGGCCGTGCAGGTGTCGGATTTGCTGGTCAAAAAAAATCTAATTACTACAAATACAAATCACCCAAACTTACAAATAAAAAATTAAATATATTTGTAATCAACTCATTCATCGGATTTTAATTCGTAGCATTCGTATTAAATTAATTTTGTGGTATAATTGAAAGCAATAACAATTAAACAACTGCTACAAACACAAAATTTAAAAATTGATTCTATGCCTCATAAAAAAATAACCCGCGATCATCTTTTAACTCTCGTTATTATTATTTTAACCATTGCCATCGGCGCGGTCACTTTTTTTCTCTTGCCGGCGGCCACCGACGAAGCGCGGCAGCTGCATTATCGCCCCCTGCCCTTTCCCCGTTGGCGCACCCAGCAAAATCGTCCGCTCGCCCTGCCCACGCCCTCAACCATTGCCGTTTGGATGACCTTTGATTATTTGAACAAAATTTTTAACCTGCCGCCCGATTATTTAAAAACATCCTTAAACATCACCGACGCTCGTTATCCTTTTTTAACCGTCAACGGTTTGGCGCGCGAACAAAAACAAAACGCCACCGGCACCTTGAAGATGGTCGAACAGGCGATTTCTAATCATCTAAACGGCAAATAACATGGACCAACTCCTCGCGCCGCTGTTTTCTTTTCTTTTGCTTTATAAATATGTCGCCTTGTTTATTATTATTTTTGTCGGCAACATTATTTTTCTTATCCCCTCCAATATTTTCATCCTCATGGCCGGCGTTTTTTCCGGCACGGCTTATTTTAATTTTTATTGGTCGCTGTTAATCATTGTTATCGGCAATTCGGCCGGCGACTATCTTATTTACACTTTGACCAAAAAAAATTCCGCTTGGCTTGGCTGCCGCCTGCGCAACAAAAAAGCGCCTTACTTTCAAAGATTGGAAAATTTTATGAAGTCCGCCGCCGGCCGAACGATTATTATCAGCCGTGTCACCGGCGCTTTTTCCATTATTGTCAACTTTTTGGCCGGGATTTCAAAAATTTCCTGGTGGAAGTTTTTGTTTTATGACGTGGTCGGCAATTTCTTGGTCACCCTGATTTTAATGTATATCGGCTTTGTGGTCGGCGGCACCTGGGAACAAGCCTCGGACACCGTCAACACCGTCGGCTCAATTGTCGGCGTTTTGATGCTGGCTTTTTTTGTTTATAAAGCGGTGGCTAATAACAAGAAATAAAGTCTAAGGCTTTGTCATCCCCGTCCCGTACTGCGATACGGGATGGGAATGACGTGCTATTTTTTTGTTCCAGACTCCAGCTTCCAGATTCTAAATTCTAATTCGTTTGACTATTTGACGTTTTTGACATAAACTTTCATAACAAATATGAAAGCTATCATTTTTACCGTCGCCACGTTTTTTTCCACCTTTTTGGGCGGACTGCTGGCGCTAAAATTAAAAAACAAACTGCACGCCATTATGGCTTTTACCGCTGGCGTGATTTTGGCTGTGTTTGCGTTTGACATCCTGCCGGAAATTATCAATCAAGTAAAAATTAATGATTTCGGCACCACCGGCGTGACCATCGCCTTGGTCCTCGGCTTTTTGATTTTTCACGTTTTGGAAAAAACCATTGTTATTCATCACGCGCACGAAACGGATTATGCAGATCATAAACACCCGCAAGTCGGCATGCTTTCGGCCGCGGCCCTGATCGGCCACAGCTTTATGGACGGCGTGGGCATCGGCCTGGGGTTTCAAATCAACGCCGCCACCGGCGTTCTCGTTGCCTTGGCCGTCATCGCCCATGATTTTACCGACGGCATGAATACGGTCACATTAATGCTTAATCATCGCAACAGCGACCGCCGCTCCAAATTATTTTTGCTGGCCGATTCTTTGGCGCCGATTTTGGGCGCGCTTTCCACTTTATTTTTTATTGTCTCGCCGTATTTTTTGACTTTGTATCTCGGGTTTTTTGCCGGCTTTTTGCTATATATCGGCGCCAGTGACATCTTGCCGGAAGCGCACAGCCGCGAAAGTTCGTTTCCGTTAATTGGCCTGACCGTGCTGGGCGTGGCGTTTATTTTTCTAATTACCCGATTTATTTAACTTTTTGTTATTAAAAATAGCGCCGAAAATATCGGAGCTATTTTTTTATTTAGGTTATTCTGACTATTTTTTACCGATCGTTAACAACTGTTTCAATTCAACATCGCTAATTTTTATGATATTATGTCGATTTCTGTAAATCGCCAAGGCTTTGGGGTTGGGAATATGATACAATCGGCCCTTGAGCATGGCGTAAATCTTGGGGCCGGAAGCTTTTAACAATGTGCCGTTGGCATAAACCTTGGTGCCCAAAACGATCGATTGCGCAACCGCCTTGGCTGTTGTTTTATTAATTTTGGCAACGGTTTGCGCTTTACCCTTGTTGACCGGAGTTACTTTCGCCGTCTGGCCGCAAACTCGGCTGGCGTCATCGCGCTGTTTGGCGGTCAGCTGGCAGCCGCTCGGTTGCGCGGATACAAAATCGCGATATTGACGACCGTTAATGCAAGCGCCCCATGTGCTATACAAAACAGCGGCGCAAGGCGTGGTCGGCAAAATACCGCCGCCGCCGGTCGTTGCAATGACCGGAGCTGGAATCGGCGTAAGCCCGCCAAACGAGGTAAAATGAAAAGTAACAATTTTTGTATCTACGCCATTATTAACATAACACTCTCCCGGAGCGGCCGGGGCCGTCGGCGCGGCATAATTGCCGGCGCAAGTATTGATAATTTGTGTCCAATCGGTTGAGCCGGCCGGCTTATAACCGACAGCACCGGTCACGCCAGTCAGCAAAATTGTTACCGGCTTATCAAAAACCAAAGTACCGGCGGTTGAGCCGATAGAAACAATTGTGTCGCCGACACTAAAACCGGCCGGCGCATTACCGCCGGGCGAATCGGCCAGCGGCGGCATAATTTTGCCGTCCCAGGCGGTCGGACCTTGGATGGTTGTGCCATCCGGGATACTAACGCTGGCGGAACTTAAGTTGGCATTGGTTAAAGTAATCGGACTGCCCAATGTGCCGGAATTTAGAGTAACTTTTTGCGTTAAAGTGGTTGTACTGTTGCCGATTACTACCGTGGCGGAAGCTGTCGAGGTGACGGCGTTTGATAAATCCAGAACGGTATTGTTTGTCAGGGTGATACTGGTTGAGCCGGCCGGCAGACTGGCTTCGCCGGCGGTAGCGAAATTATAAGTCGTTCTGCCGATTACAACTTTATCGACCCAGGCAACAGTTCCGCTGGCATTAGAATGATAATAATCGCCGATGCCTTCGGTTAAATAAACCCTGTCCACCGTCTTGCCCGCATTGGCCCGAGCGATATCAGACAAAGAAAGCATCGGCCCGGTAACAATACCATTCTCGGTATCTGTCCACGCTTGCCAATGCATTCCCGTCGCCGCGTCCTCGGTGTGCCAGCCGGTCGAATTGACGGTCGGCACATATTGATACATCGTGTCGCCGGCCGCATTTTTATTCAATTCAATATAAACCCAAACCGGAGCGGTGCCATACTGATTTTCAAAATCATAAGTTAAAGACTGTGTCGCAAAGGTCACTACCGGAACATTACCCGGCTTAAAACCAAACAAACCCTGATCTTCATATTTTTTATCCGTAGGGTCAATATTTACGCCGGCATAAATAAGGGCGGCTTCACGTTGATCATAAATAACAGTTGAGCCCGGAGATGTTGCGTCATAGTCATTGCTTGGACCATAATAAGCGGACCAAACACCATTGTCCCAGCTCGGCTGTAGCTTATCAATAAAAATTGTTGCAGGCGCCGGAAGAATATCAATATTATAAGTAGCGGTTTGGCCGCCATAAGTAATCGTAATCGGCTCATTATATTTCGCCGTCGAGCTGTCAAAACCAGAAATATCGGTTGAAACAATCTGTTCCGTGCTGGTACTGCCGTCGCTGTAAGTTCCCGTAATAACCAAGCCTGTTATGTCTGGAATATCATTGATATTGTAAATTGTTTTTGTCGGTAAAGCGGTAATGGCAATCTTTGAAAGTGTCGGATTGACAATTATTGTTTCTGTTGCGCTAATGGCTGTCCCACCCGTGATATAGACCAAATTAGGCGTTAAATTATATGTCCCGGCTTGATTGGAAATCGCATAAACACTGGTAGTCGCGTCATAACCGGTCGGCACAGCAAAACCGTTTGTCGGATCTCCCCAGCCGGTAACATTAATGTCATACCAATTACCGCTTGAATCTTTAGCCCACAATTGCAGATGTCCTGAAAGATCGCCAATCAGACTTATCCGAACATTGGCGGAAGTGGCGCTATCATTATTTATCAAGGACACTACAATCGGAGTAAGCTTGGCCGTGGCAACATCGACAACTGAATTACCGCCGGTAGACGTGCCGTTAGTTTCAGGAATTAGCGCAGACTGAGTAATAATCGCCGGTGACGGGCTGGCCGTAAAAACAAGATTATGATCAAAATCCGCCAAAGTTTTCCCAACGGAAATAAAAAAACCGCCGACTAAAATAGCGACGATCATCACAAAAGTCAGACCTTTCTTTGTGCATGGGTGTTTCATAGATTTTTAATTAAGAAATAAATATCTAAAAATTATTTAATCCTGTCTATAAAACAAGTCTATGCCCGAATAAAACCAAAAGTCAACCCCTCGGACGGGTGACCAAGCCAAAACCATTGCGTCTCTCCGGTTTTGTGCTATAATAATAACACTCCTGTATTAATAATTTTAATTTTATGAAGAAAAATTTCTTCCTTTTTTTCTTGTTGTCTTGTTTGCTTTTAAGTCCGCTCGGTAAAGTTTTGGCCATGACGCCGACCTTAACCTTAACCCCGACCGGCAGCGGCGATGCCGTGCAAATTACGGTTACCGGCGATGCCAATGCCAGTGCCCTGCTGTTTTATACCAAAGCCGGCGTCGGGACAATTAGCGGTCTGGGCGTCACCAATACTTCCGGTTCTTTGGCCACCACGGTCAGCACCGGCGCTTACGGCATTGATGCGGGCAGCACAGTTTATGTCGCCACCAGCGGCTTGAACGGGCCGCGCTCGGCCGTGATGGTTTGGCCGGTTAACTCAACAGTCGCCAATAACAGTCTTGCTTTTAGCCAAACTAATCCGACAGTGGCCGTCGGCCAAAGCTTGACCGTCACGATCAGCGGCGGCGGCACCAACCCAACCTACACCGTGTCAACCAACTCCAACAGCAATGTGGTGCAAGCCGGCCTGTCCGGCGCCAATTTAAACTTGACCGGTTTGGCCGTCGGCACGGCGACAATCACCGTCTGTTCTTCCGTTGTCGGCTGTGGCAACCTAGCCGTCACCGTCACTGCGCCGACGGTCAGCAATCCGACTTTCAGCCAGACCAACCCGACTATGGTTGTCGGCCAAAATTTAACCATCATTGTCAGCGGCGGCGGTACGAATCCGGTTTATAGTTTATCGGCCAATTCCAACGGCAATGTCGTACAAACCATTCTGTCCGGCAATAGTTTAAATCTCAACGCCCTGATTGCCGGCTCATCCAATGTCACCGTTTGCTCCTCTGTCGGCGGTTGCAGTATTTTGACCGTCACCGTAGCCGCGCCGGCGGTCAGCCCGATCGTCCTGACGCAAAATAACTTGTGGTTGGTGGCCGGCCAAAATTTTAATGTTAACTTTTCCGGCGGGGCCGCGCCTTACAGCCTGACTAATCCCAATAATTTTATTAATCCAAGCTTGAACGGTAACATTTTAACCGTCACCGCGGTCAGTCCAGGCGTCACCGCTTTAAAAGTCTGTTCCGCCGCCGGCGATTGCGCCACTTTGATGGTTTTGGTCACCAACACCGCAACCGGCGTTGATTCCGCCACGCCGATCACTTTAAGCGTTAATCAACTGGTTTTGACCGGCATCGGCGCCACCGGCCAAGCGACCGTTACCGGCAACGGCGGTTATTTCTTGTCCAACAACACCAAACCGAACGTCGCCGCCATCACTTTATCCGGCAACACGGTTTTTGTCGGCGCTACGGCCGTCGGCAACACCACCGTCTCGGTTTGCCAAAACGGCAGCCAGTGCGCCAATCTGACAGTAACAGTGTCCACCACGACTACGGCAATTTCTTCCCCGACGCCGGCTGCGGTTGCGACAACCACTAAAGCGACAGTTAAGTCGACAGTCAAACCGCAATATTTCAATTTCCCGGCCGGCCTGTCTTTGGGTTTGGGCGATGCGGACAAAGGCAAAGATAAAACTATCGCCAATTTGCAGACGGAATTAACCGGTCTGGGTTTCAAAGTCACCGTTACTGGCAAATATGACAAAGCGACCGTCGTTGCCATGAAAGCTTGGCAAATCAGCATCGGCATTGCCAAAGCCAAAGCGACCGGCAACTTCGGTCCCAGCTCACTGGTCTGGTTTAATAATCTTTACAGTAAAAAATAAATTAAGAGTGCCGTAGTTCCCCCTAGCACAGAGAGACTACGGCACGGCGAACTTTCTGTCTCGCCGTAGTCTTTGAGTACAAAAGACTGCGGCGAGACAGAAAAATAAAAAAGAACGTTCTGCAACGTTCTTTTTTGCTGAATCCAAACCGATAACCGAGGACTGAAAACTGAAACCCGACAACCGACTACTGAACCGGTGTCAACGTGAAACTGCCGCTATAAGTAAAGACGTCCGTTCCGCTGCCTTCGGTATAAGTCCCGGAAATCGGCACCGTACCGCCGGTCAGAGGAAAAGTCGGTTTATCCATATTCTCTAAAACTTTTTTGGCTAAACCGGACGGATCGGTCGTATAGCCAAGACATTTCGGGCTTGAAAAATATTTATAATTGCTGTCCAAGCCGGCCGTCAATGAACCGTTGTGATCAACCAAGCCGCCGCTATAGCTCAAACTATCCGATAAATTGCCGGCGCCATAGATTGTCCGATTGCAGGTATAGCTAAACGGCGCGTCGGGGATGACCATGGTCGCCACCGAACCGTCGCTCGGCGTCGTGCCAAAAGCGGCGCTAAAGTTAATCGTCGTATTGATGTGTGATTGATAGCTGATATTGGTATCGGCATAATGCTCATCAACCGTCAAAGTTAAGACGCCGTTGTATTTGGTGGAACCGCCAGTGGCCGGGGTTTGATTTGCTTGTTGATGATTGGCCGGTGTCGTCGGCAGGTTAGCTGTCCCGCACACTCCGCCAAAACAGCATTGGCTGCCGCCGGCGATGCAAGCCATGCCGCAATGGACCTGGCCGGCCGGACAAGGCGAACCGGCCAAAGTTACTTTGGCTAAAGCGTTAAAAGCCGTTACGTCCGTCGTATTTAATTTTTTGCCGGCATCATCAAGCGTGGCGCTGTCAACGGCGATTTGCTTGGTCAAAGCGACAATTTTGTCGGAAAATTTAGTCACCGCGGCCTGGGTAGCCGTCCCTTTGACTTGCAACCGCAAAAGAGCCTGAATGCTCGTCAACATGGTTTTTTCTCCGGTGACCACCTTGGCTAAAGCCGTATAAACAACCGCCACGTCGCCGGTTAAAGCCGCGGCGCCGGTCGCGACAGTTTTGTTTTTAATTTTTTTGGCCACCGCTTTTAGCTTGGGCAATTCAATCTGTTGTATGCGCTTCACCAAGGTCAAAGTCGTATTTATTTCCGTAATCGCCTTGTCGATTGTTTTGAGCTTAACGGCCGGTTCGGTCGAACTGCTCAAAGAATTCATATCCGCGGAAACTTGCTCCATCGGCGCGCCGGCTTCACTGCCTTTATTATAAGCCGCGCTCCAAGCATTAACAAACTTGGTCAAACCTGGATCGGCGGTTGTTGCTTGGCCGGCAAAACCAAAGCCCAAGCAACCGGCAATAATTAATGCCGAACTGATTAAATATTTTTTAGTCATAAAATAAAATTTTAAATTTAGAATTTAGGATCTGGAATCTGAAATTTAGAAAATCAAAATCCATGATTACAGGCTAGATGAACTTTAATTTAACGATTGTTTATTCGACCTTTAATTTACAACCGCCGTTGTTTTTATATTATAGCAAAATAAATGAACTCTGGTAAATTATTGACTTACGACTTACGGCTACTCTAAATGCGCTTCCTGCGCCAACCGGCTCGCCTCTTGGGCCAGCACCGGCCATAAATTCAAAGTCGCGTCACGGCCAAGCAAACCGGCGGCCGCGTCTTTAGCTTGTTTCATCAAAGCCAGATCGAAGAGATTGGCCAATTTTAATTCGGGAAAACCTTTTTGCGCTACGCCATAAACCTCGCCCGGACCGCGGAACTGCAAATCCGCTTTGGCCAAAGCAAAGCCGTCATCAAATTCCAACATCGCCTGCAAACGTTGCCGCGACGGCCCGGCCGACGCGTCGGTCAACAAAAAACAATATGATTGATGAATATCGCGCCCGACGCGGCCGCGATATTGATGCAGTTGCGCCAGACCGAACCGCTCGGCGTTTTCAATCAACATCACTGTCGCATTGGGCACATCGACCCCGACTTCAATCACCGCCGTAGCGAGCAGTATCTGATATTTCCGGTCTAAAAAATCCTGCATCACTTGGTCTTTATCTTTGGCTTTTAATTTGCCATGCAACAGACCGATCGACAAATCGCCAAAAATAAATTGTTTCAACCGTTCGTATTCGGCTTTGACCGATTTGATGCCCAGCTGATCCGACTCATCAATTAACGGGCAAACCACAAACGCCTGCCGGCCCGCGGCGATTTGTGCCCGCACAAAAGCATAAACCCGGGCGCGTTCATTGTCGCTGACAATTTCGGTGATAATTTTTAATCGGCTGGCCGGTTTTTGTTTGATAATCGAGATATGCAAATCGCCGTATAACGCCAAGGCTAGACTCCTGGGAATTGGCGTCGCCGTCATCGACAGCAAATGCGGCGTCAAACCGTTGCCCGCTTTATTAAGCAAGGCTTGACGCTGGCGCACGCCAAAGCGATGCTGTTCATCGACAATCGCCAGGACTAAATTTTTAAATTCAACATCCTCGGAAATCAAAGCATGCGTGCCTAAAACCAAAGCGATTTCGCCATCTTTAATCTTTGCTAAAAGTTTAGGGCGAGAAATTTTAACTGGATCCCGGCATACGCCGGGATGACAATGCAAAGTTTGTCCGGAAATTAGCAAAGCCGTGCTAATTTTCAACGGTGCTAAAATTTTCGATAAACCCAAAAAATGTTGCCGTGCCAAAATCGCGGTCGGCGCCATCAAAGCCGTCTGATAATTATTCACTGCCACATTGATAGCTAAAATCGCCGCCACCATGGTTTTGCCGCTGCCGACATCGCCCTCGAGCATGCGCGTCATCGGCTTATCTTTTGCTAAATCCCCCAATGCAACCCAGACCGCTTTTTTTTGATCATCGGTTAGCGTAAACGGCAAAGACTGCACAAAACTCTTGGTCAACGCTTCGTCGAATTGAATCGGTTGAGCCACAGCCGCGGCCAAATTGCGCGACACCAACTGCGCGTTCAACTGCAATAAAAATAATTCATTAAAGCTCAAGCGGCGTTTTGCTTGATCAATCTCCGCTTGACTTTCCGGAAAATGAATTTTGCCGATCGCCCGGTCGAGCGGCCAAAGTTGATAAGTCTTGATAATCTCCGGTGGCACAAAATCCGGTACCTCTTTGGCCAAGGGCAAAACCTGTGATAATAAATAACGCAATTGTTTATGGGTAATGCCGGCCGTCAAATGATAATTTGGCACCAGCCCTTGGGTGTGCAAAGTTCGACCGGCTGAAATCTTTTCGTACATCGGACTAGAGAGCACCAGCCCGGCCATATCTTCTTGCACCCGCCCGGCCAAAGAAATCTGATCGCCGGCATGCAGGCTTTTGCCGATAAACGGTTGATTAAACCAAATGACGCGGATTGAGCCGCTGTCGTCGCTGACCAAGGCTTCGGTAATGTTCATCCGTCGGCGATGGCTTTTTTTGCTTTGGATTAATTCCACCTGGCCGCTGACATTGATCGTTTGGCCGACTTGCAAGCCGGCCATGGGCACGCTCGCGCCAAAATTATCGTAGCGCCAGGGAAAATAAAATAACAAATCGCGGATGGTGCTGATACCGA
Organism: Candidatus Falkowiibacteriota bacterium; assembly: GCA_903897785.1. Lineage (GTDB taxonomy): Bacteria > Patescibacteriota > Patescibacteriia > Patescibacteriales > Patescibacteriaceae > CAIUCZ01. Next base: position 2,852 of record CAIUCZ010000066.1, on the reverse strand, counting down.
GATCGTTCAGGCGGCGGCCGATGGTTTGGCCCACTCCATGGATTGTCGAGATTTGATCGTCCAACATCATAATTACTGCAAATACAAATTATTACAAATATACAAATCCTAATTCTTAGGCTAATCTTCTTAAATTAGCTATTGCCGATACGAAGTGGTTAGATAAAAAAATAAATAGCGATAGACATGAAGCTTAAAATTTGTATATTTGTAATAATTTGTATTTGTAGTAATTGCTAAAAATCGTAAATGTATAAATCATGGCACAACTGTTGTTTTTCTCGATCGAGTTTAATCACTTTATCCGGCTGCCGATTCGGCAAAGGAAAATCGCACGACACCACGCGGCTGCCCGGTTTTAATAATTTAATGAATTTCGGCTCCAGCTCGGCCATGCATGCGGGAAACAGATAAGTAAAAATATGAGTAGCCCCAGAAAAATCCGCTTTGAACAAATCGTCTTTAGTAATTTTTATGTTAGCCTTAATTTTTTGGCGCTTAATTTTTTGCACGGCCATAAAGCGCGGATAAAACCGATTTTCCAAACCGATAAAAGTGGCGGTTGGTTGAGCTTGCGCCCCGGCCAACAAAACTCTGGCCTCGCCACAACCCAAATCATATAAAACAGACTTTGGCTGCAAAGCCAAAGCCGAAATAATGTCGGGCAAAATAACCTCGGGTACGGAAATAAACGGCGAACGCGTAAAGATTAAACTGCGCACGCGCAACATAACCACGGCCAAGGCGGCCATAGTCAGCAGCCAGACGAGAACAAGAAGAAAATAAGGAAACATAAGAGAAAAATCCAAAATCCAAATCCGCCAGCTGGCGGGCAAAATCCAAAAGAATTCGTAGTATTCGCATTTATGTGCTCTCGACAGGAATCGAACCTGTATTGCCAGATCCGCAATCTGGTGTCCTATCCGTTGAACGACGGGAGCAAATTTGAAATTTTAATCTAGGCAAAGAATGTTTAAATTGCCCAAAAAATCAATCGCTAAAAGCTTGTTTTAGAGTTTTAGCCAACGCACCAATCGATCACCTAAAGTTTCATTCACTCGGTCGACTTCTTCCGGCAAATAACGCAACAATAATTGGCGCACTTCCACCGGGTTATTATCGTAGAGCGGCAAAGACCAACGATGATTCAACGGATTATTGAATTCAACATATAACCGTTTAATTTTCCTCATCGGTTTATAAAACACCGCGAACTGCCGAATCTTATCGTAGTCGTAAAAACGATGGCCCAAAACCAAGCCTTCGCTGGTAATAATAAAGTCCATCATTTTTTCTTCTTGTCTTTCGTTGATAATCAGCAGAACAGCCGAAATAACCAAAATAAAGACAAAAAAATAATTCGGCGTGCCAAACAAGAAATTAGGGGTAAAGATCGATAGCAAAATCAGGCCGATAAAGACCAAACCGGCTATAAAAAACCAGCCTCTGGGTTTGGCTTGTTTCTCGTATTGAGGCACCTGCCAAGCCATTAGCTTTATCCCATAATTACTTAATTGTTCATGATTGTCAAGCGAATCCGCCTGATTATCGCCACCGAGCTGTTCGCTAGTGTTTTTAGTCATAAAATTGACAGACTAATTGTTATTATCTATAGTAAGGATAGCACAAAAATAAAAACCAGCCAATATTCAAACAGTTAAAAGTTTAAAGTCGGAAGTTAAAAGAAAATAGCTTTGTTTAGCGATTTTTTGCCCATTTTTATGGATTAACTTTAAGAACTTTCAACTTTTAACTTTCAACTTATACGGAGAGTTGCCTGAGTGGTTGAAAGGGGCACCCTGCTAAGGTGTTAGCCGTGTAAAAGCGGCTCGAGAGTTCGAATCTCTCACTCTCCGCAAAAAATTCAAAATGCAATTTTTTAAAATTGTATTTTGGATTTTTGCGTGGATAGATGAAAGATTCGAAGTTTATACCCCGGAGCGCAGCGGAGGGGCAAATCTCTCACTCTCCGCACAATTTATTATCTGACCTTCGTCAGGTTGATTTTATGAGAAAACAGCTCTTACGCTACTTCGTCATTGGTTGTTCCGGAGTGATTCTTGATTTAGGCACGCTTTATATCTTGGTCAACTTTTTGCATTTGCCGCCGGTCTGGGGCGTAATAATAAACCAGATCATAGTTTTAAATTATATTTTCTTTCTGAACCGCCACTGGTCATTTTCCGCCGGGGGCGCGACTGCGTATCGACAAATGATTAAATTTTTTGTTGTCGCCGGTTTCAATTATCTTGTGGCCATCAGCTGGATCTGGCTGTTTAATCACCAACTGGGCATTAATTATTTAATCACTCGCCTAGGAAATATCATCGTCTCAACGATTTGGAATTTTCTGCTTTATAAGCATTGGGTCTACAAAGTTCATGCTCCTGTAGTTTAATGGATAAAACACGGGCCTCCGAAGCTCGCAATGTAGGTTCGATTCCTATCGGGAGCACAAAAATTAATTAAAAATTAAAAGTTAAAAGTTAAAAATTGGTTTTTAGATCTCCGGAGTCAGGCATCAGAGATCTGAAATCCGACATGGAAACACTGGCCTCCGAAGCTCGCAATTCCCGTTCGAATCGGGATGGAGGCACAAAAGATTAATTAAAAACAAAAAACTGGAGTTTAGATTTCCGAAATCCGACATCCGAAATCTGAAATCCGACGTTGGAGGGGTGCCAGAGTGGTCTAATGGAACAGTCTTGAAAACTGTCAGTCGTGAAAGCGGCTCCAGGGTTCGAATCCCTGCCCCTCCGCCTTCGCCACGCTGAAGCGTGGCTACGGCGTGACGGAGTCCGCCAAGTAGCCGCGCGAAAGCGGGCTTTATTTTTTTTATCTACCCTTTCGCC
>CAIUCZ010000065.1 GCA_903897785.1 Candidatus Falkowiibacteriota bacterium | reverse complement strand
GTTTTGTCGTACTGGCAAAAAAATGATTTGACCTTGGCCAAGCAAAAAATGGTCGAGGAAGTGGCCAGCATAAAATGGATCGAGACTGACAGCGAAATTGAAGCCTTGCTGCTGGAGGCTAATTTAATAAAAAAATATCAGCCCTATTACAACGTTTTGTTGCGCGACGACAAAAGATTTTTGTATATCAAAGTCTCATTGGATGATGAAATTCCCGGCGTCTTTGCCGTGCGCAATCTGGACAAGTCGGGCAAATATTTTGGCCCATTTACCAGCTCCACCGCCGTCAAAGTCGCCTTAAAAACAATTCGTAAAATTTGGCCATATTGCACGGCGCGGCATCGCCAACTGCAGCCGTGTTTTTATTATCAAGTCGGTCGCTGCACCGGAATTTGCGCCGGCAAGATTTCGCAACAAGAATATCTGGAAAAGGTGATTAAGCCGATTATTTTATTTTTGTCGGGAGAGAAAAGTAAAATAATCAAGAATCTGGAAGCTGGAATCTGGAAGCTGGAAAAAGAGCTTAAAAAAATGTCGGCTACCAATTCGGATTATGAAGCGAAGACCGAGGAACTGGCACGATTGAAATTTGAGTTGTTGAACATGAATAAAATTTTGGCCACGGCCGAGGTGGTTAATGTCAGCGAGAAATATGCCAACGACGTCATCGAGCTGGCCAAGATTTTAAACTTGCCCAAAGTGCCGGCACGAATCGAGGGCTATGACATCAGTAATATTTTTGGCCACGAGGCCACCGGTTCGATGGTGGTTTTTCATGACGGCGAACCGGATAAAAATGAATATCGAAAATTTAAAATTAACAATTTGTCATTGCGAGGAGCGCCAAGTACTCTTGGCGCGACGCGGCAATCTACCCGGCGAGGAGACGGGTCGAGGGTGATGGGCGATACCCAGATGTTGCAGCAGGTGATGACGCGGCGCTTGAGCAATGATTGGCCCTTGCCGGATTTGATAATTGTGGACGGCGGCAAAGCGCAGTTGAACGCCATCAGCAAAGTTTTAGCCAAACACAAATTGAATATCCAGTTGATCGCTATTTCCAAAGGCGAGGGTTTGCGCTCGGGGATTGCGCCGGATAAATTATTTTTCCCGGGCGAGGCCAAGCCGCTGGAATTGCCGTTGGCTTCGCCGGCTTTGCATTTGATTAAACGCGTGCGCGACGAAGCGCATCGGTTTGTGATTACGTATCATCGGAATCTGCGGTCAAAGAGTTTTTTGCGGTAGAGACGCATTGCATGCGTCTAAAACAGCGACCGCCCAGTCGTAGTCTCCCGAAGAGGACTACGACTGTTTTCGGTTTGTAGGCAAGAGCGTCGTAGTCCCGAGTACGGAGACTACGACGCGGCAAAAAATCTGTCTAAATTTTAGACAGATTTTTTTATTCCTCCACCATCGACTTATGCACATTAGAAGCAATGCCTTGCGGCTTGATATGATGCTTCGTGTTGTATTTTTCCTGCGCCAAACGGCGTTTTTTGGTCAGATCAATGGCGTATTGCATCGCCGGGGTAATGCGGTTGGCATACATAATCACCCGGCCGTTGATGTGGCGCGCGGCGCGGCCCATGGTTTGCACCAGCGAAGTTTCGTTGCGCAAAAAGCCGGCCATGTCGGCATTCAAAATCGCCACCAGCGACACTTCGGGCAAATCCAAACCTTCGCGCAACAGATTAACGCCGACCAAGGCGTCGTATTTGCCCAGCTTCAAGTCATTCAAAATATCCACGCGTTCCAAAGCTTTGACTTCGCTGTGAATAAAAGTCACTTTGATTTTTTCTTCTTCCAGGTAGGCCGATAATTCTTCGGCCATCCGTTTGGTCAAGGTAATCGCCAGGACGCGCTCGTTTTTGTTGGCTCTGATTTTAATTTCTTTGAGCAAGTCTTTGATCTGGCTATCCACCGGCCGCACTTCCACTTCCGGGTCCAAGAGGCCCGTCGGACGAATAATCTGTTCCACAATTTGCTGTGATTTCTTGATTTCGTATTCATTGGGCGTGGCGCTGGCATAAATCACCTGGTTAACCTTGGCGCGAAATTCTTTATAGTTGAGCGGGCGATTGTCCAAGGCCGAGGGCAAACGAAAACCAAAATCAATCAAATTTTGTTTGCGCGAACGGTCGCCGGCGAACATGCCGCGAATTTGCGGCAAGCTGACATGCGATTCATCGACAATCATCAAATAATCGGCCGGGAAAAAATCAATCAGGGTTTGCGGCGGGCTGCCGGCCGGACGACCGGACAAATGGCGCGAATAATTTTCAATGCCGTTGGCATAACCGACGGCGCGCATCATTTCCAAATCATATTCGGTGCGGCGTTGCAGGCGATCAGCCTCGGCAATCTTGCCGCCGGCTAATAATTCTTGCACGCGCCCAGCTAATTCTTTTTCAATGCTGACCAATGCTTGTTCGGTCTTTTTCTCCGGCGCCAAATAATGTTTGGCCGGCAAAATAGAAATTTGCTGCAAGCTTTGTTCGCGCTTGGCATTCAGGTCGACCAGCCAAACTTCCGGCTCTTGATGCGGATTGATGGGGTATAATTTTATTTTGTCGATGACATTGCCGACCAGCTCCAAACGGATAATCGCTTCGCCGGTGGCCAAATGAAGGTCAATATTACTGCCGGCGACGCGAAATTGGCCGCGGCCGAGCTGGCTGTCGTTGCGCTGGTATTGAATCTTAATCAAATGCAAGAGCAAGGCTTGGCGGCCGATATTCTGGCCGACTTTTAGATTGACGCTTTGGCCGACATAATCCACTTTTTCGCCCAAGCCGTAAATGCAAGAAACGGAAGCGACAATAATCACGTCGCGGCGATTGATCAGCGATTGGGTGGCGGCGTGGCGCAGGCGATCAATTTCTTCGTTGATCTTGGTTTCTTTTTCAATATAAGTGTCGGTCTGGGGGATGTAGGCTTCCGGCTGATAATAATCATAATACGAAACAAAATAATGGACCGCCGCGTCCGGGAAAAAATCTTTAAACTCGTTGTAAAGCTGGGCGGCCAAAGTTTTGTTGTGCGAAATAACCAAAGTCGGGCGTCCGACGTTGGCGATGATGTTGGCCATGGTAAAAGTTTTGCCCGAGCCGGTCACACCCCAGAGCGTTTGGTCGCGATAACCCAGCTCCAGACCTTTAGTCAGTTTGGCGATGGCTTGCGGCTGATCGCCGGTCGGTTTGAATTTGGCTTTAAGGTCGAACATAATTTTTTATCATAATACATTTTTTACTGCCAGTCAATGGAAATAAGATAAAATAAATAGAACGTTCATCCCGGCGCAGGCCGGGATCCAGATTTTATCATCACTGGATACCGGCATACGCCGGTATGACCAAATACCGAGGACGGCTAATTTTTTGACAATTTTGCCTAATCCAGTTAGATTGTATCCATGATAATTAATTTTAAGAAAATCTTTTGCCTTGTTTTAACCGCAGCTTTTTTGCTACTGGTTGGCTTGTCATCTGCCCATGCCCAAAGCAATGACAATGGTATGAGTTCAGAAAATTATTCTAAGCCATATGTCACGATGCCGATTTTGATGTATCATTATATTAGGGATTATTATAACCAGCATGATCCGATTGGCGTCGGTTTGTCGGTCTCGCCGGCTTGTTTTGCCAAACAACTGCAGTGGTTGCAAGCCAACGATTGGCAAACGATGACCTTTGGCGACATTAAAAATAAAATTGCACCAGCTGCCAGCAAAAAGCCGATAATTTTGACTTTTGATGACGGCTATCAAGATTTTTATGATAATGTTTGGCCATTGCTACAAAAATATCATGCCAAGGCGGTGGCTTTTGTGATTGTTAATGCTTTAGATAAGCCGGGTTATCTGACCAAGGCCGAAGTCAAAACCATGGCTGATAGCGGTTTGGTGGAGATCGGTTCGCATACGCTTAACCATATTGATTTGGCCGGGCAGCCGGAAAAAAGATTAAAAATAGAAATCAACGACAGCAAAACCGAGTTGGAAAAAATTATTAATCAACCGGTTGTCAGTTTTTGCTATCCGTCCGGTCGTTATGACCAAAACGCCATCAAAGAAGTGGAGGTCGCCGGCTACAGCTTTGCCACCACCACACATGGCGGCCTGGCAAATCTAGCTCAACCATTTTGGCTCAAACGTTTACGCATGGCGCCCGGAACTGATATCTCTAAAATTCTTACTTATGACTTTGGAAATCACACAACTACTCGACCGTTGCGGCCAAGAACTAAAAACTAAAGGTAAATGCTATCTGGCATGCAAAGTCCAGCCCGGCGCCAACCACACCGAGATTGTCGGTTTGCTCGCTGATGACACTTTAAAAATAAATCTGGCCGCTCAGGCACAAAATAATAAAGCCAATTTGGAGTTGAGTAAATTTTGTGTTCAGCTCTGGCCGGGACTGGCCGGGGAATGCAAAATCATTTCCGGCGCGGCTGATCGCCGCAAGTTGCTTAAAATTACTGCTTTGCAGTAGAATAATAGTGTAATGAAAACTCGACAGTAGAAACGCCGTCCCGATGAAATATCGGGGCGGCGAGACGCGGGCTTTGCAGTAAAATAAACATATGGCTAATTCTGAAAGACACATCCCTCTGGCTGATCGTTTGCGGCCGACAACCTTTGCCGAGTTTTTTGGGCAGCCCAATTTGAGCGATGAGCAAGGCATTATTTTTCAAGGCATTCAGCAAAATCGTTTGCCGTCGTTAATTTTTTGGGGCCCGCCGGGCACGGGCAAAACGACTTTGGCCTTGATTATTGCTCGGCAGCTCAAAGCCGAGTTTATCAAATTTTCCGCCGTGACCGAAGGCGTCAGAGATTTGCGTAAAGTCTTGGATCGGGCGCGGGCCAACAAGCTGGTTGATAAATCCACGATTTTATTTATTGATGAAATTCATCGCTGGAATAAAGCACAACAAGACGCTTTGCTGCCGCATATTGAAAACGGCGACATCAGTTTGATCGGCGCCACCACGGAAAATCCCAGTTTTGAAATTCGCGGCGCTTTGCTGTCGCGTTGCCGGGTTTTGGTTTTAAATAGCTTAGATAAAGACGCTTTGACCGCCGTCATTCAGCGCGCGCTGACGGACGAAACCGGTTTAGCCGGTTTGCATTTAACTTTGACCGACGACGGTTTGAGCACGTTATTAAATTTGGCTGACGGTGATGCGCGCCGCGCCTTGAATATTTTGGAAGCGGCCAGTCTGCTCGGGGCAATTTTGGATAAGACGATTATTGAAAAAGCGGCCCAGCAACCAAGCTTGCTTTATGACAAAGACGGCGAAGAACATTACAACCTGATTTCGGCTTTGCATAAATCTTTGCGCGGTTCGGATGCCAATGCCGCTTTGTATTGGCTGGTGCGGATGTTGGAATCGGGTGAAGATCCGCTTTATATCGCGCGGCGGATGGTGCGTTTTGCCAGCGAGGATGTCGGTCTTTGCAATTCCCTGGCTCTGCCCCAAGCCATCGCCGCCTTCCAGGCTTGCCAGATGCTCGGTCTGCCGGAATGCAAAATTCATTTGGCGCAAGTAGTGGTTTATTTGGCCAAGTGCCAAAAATCCAACGAACTTTATCGAGCGTACAATAATTGTGTTCAGGACATTGAAGCGAGTGGCAGCTTGCCGGTGCCCTTGCACTTGCGTAATGCGCCGACCGGCTTGATGAAGAATTTGGGCTATGGCGGCGGTTACAAATACAGCCCGAATTATGATTATAAAGAAAAACAGGAGTATTTGCCGGAGGAGTTGAAGGATAAAAAATATTTAAAATAAGCTGATACGAATACTACGAATTAAAATGCGAATACTACGAATGCTACGAAAATACGAATTATTGGATTTAAAAAAGCTTGTATCGTTTGTATCGTTCGTAGCATTCGCATAATGTTCGTAGTATTCGTATTAAATTTTAAAAAAATGAAACAAACCTTATTACTGCAAATCTGTTGCGCCACTTGCGGCGGTTATATCAGCTCGGAATTAATCAAAGAATTTTCGTTGACTTTGTATTTTTGTAATCCCAATTTGTTTCCGGCCAAGGAATGGGAAAAACGATTGGCCGATGTCAAAGCCTTGGCTGCAGAGTTGCAAGTCGCTTTGATTATTGATAAACAAGACTATGAAAATTGGAAACAAACTAAAGCCGGTTTGGAAAATGAACCGGAAAAGGGCAAGCGTTGCGTAATTTGTTATAACGAGCGTTTGGCAAAAACCGCGCAACTGGCCAGGCAAAAAGATTTTGCTCATTTTGGCACGACCCTGACAACCAGCCCGTACAAAGACGGGGAGACGATCTTATCCATCGGCCGTAAATTGCAAACTGAGCTTGGCCTGCTCGGACAGGCGGGCGTCAAATTCTTGGATCGTGATTTTAAAAAAGACAACGGCTGGCAAAAAGCGATTGCTTGGTCCAAAGAGCATAATTATTATCGGCAAAAATTTTGCGGCTGCGAGTTCAGTTTAATTAAAAATTAACGTCTCGCCGCAGTCTCTCCCGATGTAATCGTCGGGATGACTGCGGCGTTTTGTTTGCATGCCATAAAGTGCTATAATGTAATTCATAGACTCTTAAATTTTTTCTATGAAAAACAAAACTAGCAACAAAGTAATTTATTTACTCTCCCTGATCGGTTTTTTTGGCATTTTCTCCACGACAATTTCCAAAGATCCGGTTCTGCCGCTGTTCGTCACTTCTTTGGGCGGTTCGGCAACCGTTCTAGGAATCATCGCCGCATTCTCGCCTTTGGCCGGCATGCTCTGCAGCTTTCCGGTCGGTTTGCTGTCCGATCGCTGGGGCCGCAAAAAATTGTTATTAATCTCCGGCATTATTTTTTCTTTGGCGCCTTTGCTCTATCTTTTGGTGGGCAATGTCTGGCTGCTAATCCCAATCAGATTTTTCCATGGCCTAGCCACCGCGATTTTGGGACCGTTGGCGGCAGCCATGATTGTCAGCGCCTACGACAGCAACAAAGGCGAGAAACTTGGCTGGTATGCTTCGGCCACCTTGTTCGGCCGGATGCTGGCCCCGCTGCTCGGGGGTTTAATTTTGAGTAACTGGGTATTAGATGGAATTTCTAGCTACAAAACAGTTTACTTCACGGCGTTTGTGATCTCTTTGCCGGTTTTGTTTTTTATTTTATGGCTGGAGAAAAATGATCGCTTGGATCGCGGCGCAGTACAAGCCAAACATCCTTTGGCTTTGAGTCGGGGGCTAAAAATTTTTGTTCAGAACCAGCGCCTGTTGTCCACTTCCGTTATTCAGCTGGCCGCTTATTTTTCGTTTGGCGTGCTGGAAACGTATTTACCGATTTATCTGGCCGGTCTGCATATCAGCGCCACCAAAATCGGTTTGATTTTTTCCGTGCAGGTGCTGGCCTTGATGATTTCCCAGCCGCTGTTCGGCCGCTTGGCTGATCGGCTGGATCAGCGCTGGCAAATTATGGCCGGCATGATTTTGATCGGCTTGATTATGGCTTTGATTCCGACGTTCAGCAGTTATCGGATTATTATGATTTTGAGTTTGATTTTTGGTTTTGGCATTTCCATGACCAGTATTGCCGTTAATGCCTATGTGGCGGATATTGCCGCCAAAGAAGTACTGGGCGCGTCCATGGGAGCCTTGGACTCGCTGATGGACGTCGGCCAGACGTTCGGGCCGCTGCTCGTCGGTTTGATGATTACTGCCTGGTCGATGCGCGTCGGTTTTGCCGCGTGTTTGGTTTTGTCGATTGTGGCCATTACCTTCTTTTTCTTGGCCAACGATCATGCGTATAGCGCGGATAGGGGTGCGGTAAAATTCAAATAATGGTTTTATGGAAACGCATTCCAATGTAGAGACGCATTCCGTAGAGACGCATTGCAATGCGTCTCTACGATTGTATTCAGAACCGATTAAATTTCGCAAAAAATATCGAATTGAATCCGCCAGGCTAAAATATTTTGATTATTCCATCAACGGCGCTTATTTTGTTACGATTTGTATCAAAGAACACGAATGCAATTTTGGAGAAATTATCAACGATAAAATAAAATTGTCAGCGATTGGTGAAATTGTAAAAAATGAATGGTTAAAAACGCCGGAAATTAGAAAAAATGTTGTTTTGGATGAATGGACTATTATGCCGAATCATCTGCACGGCGTAATCATAATTAATGATAAATTGCCGGGCAAAACAGAATCGCATTCCGTAGAGACGCATTGCAATGCGTCTCTACAACAACGGAAATCGTATGATCCATACCAAAATTCATTCGGCCCGCAGTCTAACAATTTAGCCGCCATAATTCGCGGGTTTAAAGGCATTACCACCAAAAATATTCATATTGCCGGTTTTGCAAATTTTTTTTGGCAACCACGATTTTATGATCGCGTCATTCGTGACGCAGACGAATTAGATCGTGTTCGCGCCTATATTTTTAACAATCCGTTTAATTGGCGTAAAGATAGAAACAATCTAGCAAATTTGTATATGTAATTGGCGGGGATGTTTGTAGAGACGCATTGCAATGCGTCTCTACGGCAGGCGACGGTGGTGCGATTGATTTTCTTGCGATTTTATTGTATCATGCAAACATAAAACATAAAAATAAAATTTATGAAAAAAGTATCATTTTTAATGTTGGTTGATAGATTTTTTTGGTTAATTATTGGCTCAGAATTGGTTTTAACAGTGTTGATTAAGATGCAATTTGATCAAAGATGCATTGACAGCCACCTGTTGCCGAGCGAGAGCTTGTCTATACAGCAATTGTGCCAAAATGCGGATTTATTTAGTTCTTTGTTTTTGGTAATGCAAGTGGTAATAGTACTAACAATAATTTTTCACATCGTGCGTCTTTGCTGTCAACGAAAAAAAACTAAAATTGTTTTTTGGATAATAATTTTAATTGAGATTATAATGACAAAGATTACAATTAATTTGCCAAGTCCAGTTTGTGCTCCTTGCGGCGACACTACTTCTTTTTTAAATCCTTTTGGTGTAGGTTCTGGCGTTCCGGCCGGGACGATGTGCGCCATGATTTGTCGCTCTACTGTCAGCTCATGGTATTTGTTAACAATAGATTTATTTGTTTTAACGGTAATTATTTTTACTATTTATTT
>CAIUCZ010000064.1 GCA_903897785.1 Candidatus Falkowiibacteriota bacterium | reverse complement strand
CCATGCGACATTTTTCGGGGCGCTCGCTGTCGGCGTTTTTTTGCAAAACAAAAAACTTGGCGTCATTTTTATTATCGGGGCTATCTTAATTGCGATTGCTCGAGTTTTAGCTTATGTGCATTGGCCAATTGATGTCATTGTCGGTCTCTTGTGGGGTGCTTTGGTGGCGATTGTTGTTGGGTTGATTTATCACTATATTTTGCTAGAATAGCTCCATATGCAAAAGATTCGATTTTGGGCCATTATCCTGCTTTTGGCGGGAATTTTAATTGGCTATTTCAATTATTACTCGCAAATTAACCCCCAGTGGAGTTTTTATAAGCCCTTTAAATTAGGTCTCGACTTGTCGGGTGGCAGTCGTCTTACCTATGAAGCTGACGTTTCGCATCTTCAACCGGCTGATGTAACTGACGCGATGTCATCGTTACGCGAGGTGATTGATCGGCGCGTTAATGTGTTCGGCGTATCTGAACCGATTGTTCAAACCGAAAGTTCGGCGCTCTCCGGCACGGTTCATAATCGCTTGATTGTTGAGTTACCGGGCGTGACCGATGTTAAACAGGCCACGGCGATGATTGCGGCTACGCCCCAACTCGAATTTCAGGTATTGAAGCCGGGCGTCTCGACCAGTTCGGATGCGACCTCAACCGATTTTATCTCGACCGGTTTGACCGGACGCTATCTAAAAAAGGCGCAAGTTACTTTTAATCAAAATTCTTTAACGCCGACAATTTCAATTGAGTTCAATAGTGATGGCGCCAAACTCTTTGATCAAATCACTAAAGATAATGTGGGCAAGCCGGTCGCGATTTTGCTTGATAATCAAATTATTTCGGCCCCGAATGTCCGCGAAGAAATTCGCGATGGCAAAGCTGAAATCAGCGGACAATTTACGGTTGAGGAAGCCAAGAATTTAGTTCGCGATCTTAACCTCGGCGCTTTGCCGGTACCGATCAAATTAGTTTCGACCGAGATTGTCGGCGCCACGCTTGGTAATGAAGCGACCCAAAAGGGGATTGAAGCCGGTTTAATTGGCCTTGCCCTGATCGCCATCTTTATGCTGTTGATGTACCGCTTACCTGGACTGGTTTCGATTATTGCCCTTTCTATCTATGTGATGTTGATGCTCGCGATCTTTAAACTTTTGCCGGTGACCTTAACGGCGGCGGGCATGGCCGGCTTCATTCTCTCAATCGGCATTGCCGTTGATGCCAACGTCCTGATCTTCGAACGATTGAAAGAAGAAATGGCCAAGGGCAAATCACTGCACGATTCGGTCGCCGAAGGCTTCTCGCGCGCTTGGCTCTCGATTCGCGATTCGAATCTCTCCAGTATTATCTCTGGCGCGGTTCTCTTTTGGTTTGGTACCAGTTTAATTAAGGGTTTTGCTTTAACCCTGGTGCTCGGTATTATCGTTAGTATGTTTACCGCTGTCGTTGTTACCAGAACATTTCTTTTGGCGCTCGGCTTCCGGCAGTCGAACCGGTTAACCAAATTCTTATTCGGTAACGGCTTCTTCAAAAACTAATATGTATATCATTAAACATCGACGCTATTTCTTTGCTTTCTCGCTCATCCTGATTATTGTTTCGTTGTTTTCGCTCGCGACCTACGGCCTTAATCTCGGCATCGACTTTAATGGCGGTTCAATTCTTGAAGCGAGTTATTTAACTCAAAGACCGGCGCTCGATCAAATTAGAACTAGTTTGGACGCTCTTAAGCTCGGTTCCTATACTTTGCAACCAGTGGGGGATCAAGCTATTTCTTTGCGCATGCGCGATCTTGATCAAACAACCAAGGATGCCGTGAGCAAAGCCTTATCGCTCGATGGTAAAGCGCCAATTAAAGAAAATCAATTTAGTAATATTGGTCCGTCGCTCGGGCAAGAATTGCAGACCAAGGGTTTGATGGCGATTGCCATTGTCGTCCTGCTTATTATCGCTTTCGTCGCTTTTGCTTTTCGCCAGGTGTCTTACCCGATCAAATCATGGAAGTATGGGGTGGCCGCGATTATCGCTTTAATTCACGATCTGATTATCGCCATTGGCGCGATGTCGTTACTCGCTTATTTCTTTGGGGCCGAAGCGGATGCCCTGTTTCTTACCGCTTTGCTTACGATTCTTGGATTGTCGGTTAACGATACAATAGTTATCTTCGACCGAATTCGCGAAAACTTGCGTCTCAAAGTTAGCAATAGTTTTGAAGAAGAAGTGGGGATCAGTTTGAGCCAAACCATTATCCGCTCGATGAACGTGACCACGACCATTGTTATTGTCTTGGTGGCTATGCTCTTGTTTGGACCGGCCTCCACCACCTTCTTTGTGGCGGTCTTAATTGTTGGCATGGTCTCGGGTGCCTACTCTTCAATTTTCATCGCCGCCCCAATCTTGGTGGAATGGGAGGCCTGGTCTCGTCGCCGTCTTGTGGCTAAGGTGAGAAAATAGAAAGTTTAAAAATCAAAAACAAAAATCGCTTCAGTAATGAGGCGATTTTTGTTTTTCTCCCTGCCGAAGCAGGGCGAGCCCGAAGGCATTTTTTTATATTAACTCCTTTTTTAGTTCTGGCAAATCTTTAATAATAGTTTGCCAAACGAGCTCGGTATCAATATCAAAATATTCGTGAATAAGTTTATTTCTCATCCCGATAATTTCAGGCCATTTAACATTTACTCGCGAGTTCTTAAATTCGCTAGATAAATTTTTAGCTGCTTCGCCGACGACTTCTAATTCACGAATGACGGCGGTATGAGCCATCGTGTTGCGGTCAAAAGACGAAAAATCTAAACCAACAACATAATCTTCGATTCTCTCAATCGCTTCAATAATATGTTGAATATAAAGTTGGTCTTTTACTTGATTAACCATAAATCGTCACTAACTCTTTTTGAATGTTTTGTTTAATGATTGGATGGAGGGCTCGTTCGGTCACTAAATCCACTTGTCGGTCGAGAATTCTATTAAGTCGGTCGTTAAGCGCAATAAAATCAAATAAACTTTTTGGTTGCGAAAAGCGCACTAGCAAATCAAGGTCGCTCTCTGGCTTATCATCGCCTCGCGCCACCGAACCAAAAATCGCTGCATAGGCAATATCATTGCTTTCGGCAATTGGTTGGAGCTTGTCCTTTATTTCTTGGATTTTTTCTGACATGACAATATTTTAGCACATTTGGGCAAAATAAAAAACCCGCTACACCTCGGGCTTCCTACTTCGCTGAAGCTCCGCAGGACAAGCACTTGAGGTCTGGCGGGAGTGATAATTACAACACACTTTTTTGAATGTCCAACACCGGGTGTTGGACACTGTTGATAACCCCATTTGCCAAATGGCCGTTGGGAGGGGTATGATTGGGGGATTAGGAGATAATAAATAATAAAAATATGTCCAACGAAGAAGCTCCCAAGAGTCTAAAACAAACTCTAAAAGAATATG
>CAIUCZ010000063.1 GCA_903897785.1 Candidatus Falkowiibacteriota bacterium | reverse complement strand
CGTAGTCGGAGTTGGCTACGTTGGACTGCCCGTAGCACTCTTATTTGCCAAAGCTGGTTACGACGTGGTTGGTTTGGATGTTGACGAGGCACGGGTACAGTCGATTATGCAAGGCGAAAACCCAATCAAAGGCCGCGAGCCGGGGATGGATGATTTAGTCAAATCAGTAGTCAAAACCAAAAAATTTCTGGCCACGTCCGATGCGGCGCAACTGGCTGACCGCGATGTTATCTTAGTTGCCGTGCAAACACCGGTGGAAGCCGACCATTCGCCGCACTATGAAGCGATGCGGGCGGCGCTTAAAACTATTGCCAAGAATATGCGCCGCGGCGCCGAAATTGTGATTGAGTCGACCATTGCCCCAACAACCATGGAAAAAGTTGTTCGTACCAGTATTGAGCACGAAAATGGTTTTGAACTAAACAAGGATTATCTTTTAGCCAATTGTCCGGAACGGGTGATGCCCGGTCGGTTAATTTACAACTTAACTCACTATGATCGCTTGGTTGGCGCTTACAACGACTTGGCTGGAGTCAACGTTAAAACTTTGTATGAAAAAGTTTTGGGTATTAACGTTGACACGACTGATCCCTTGACCGCCGAGATTGTTAAAAGTGGCGAAAACACTTACCGCGATGTCCAAATCGCTTTTGCCAATGAAATGGCTCTGCTGTGCGAAGCCTATGGCGCTGATGTATGGCAAGTGCGCGAGCTTTTGAATAAATGTCCGGGTCGCGCCATGCATTTGCCGGGCGCGGGGGTGGGCGGCCATTGTATCCCTAAAGACGGTTGGCTTTTAATTTATGGTGCCAAGGATTCTATTTCAACCAAGATGATACCTTTGGCTCGTCAAATCAACAATTTTATGCCTCGTCATATGTTTGATTTGCTTAAAATTGCGGCCACTGACGCGCAAAAAGATTTGGAGAAAATGAAAATCGTTATTTTGGGCTTTGCCTACGACGCTAATTCCGACGATACCAGAAACAGCCCAACCGAGGCCTTGGTAGAAATTTTACAAAGTTATGGCATCAAATATCAAATTCAAGATCCTTATGTTAACCAGTACGCTGAAACGCTGGAAAAAGCTGTCAAAGGCGCCGATGCTTTGGTTTTAATGACCGCTCACGACGATTACGCGAAATTCGGGCTCAAAAAAATCAAAGGTCTGATGAAATCACGTAACCCTATCCTTATCGACGGTCGCCACGTCTGGCGCAAGGGTGAAGCGGAAAAACTCGGTTTTATATACAAAGGCGTGGGAAATATCTAACCCGCTATAAGATAATTTCTAAATCCAAATTTCTAATTTCTAATTATCGATTTAGCCGCGGTAATTATATTTAGTTTACAAAAAAATTTAATAAGCATATATTCGAATTAAGGGTCAACTGTACTTGAACAAGGAGGGGAAGATGTGCAAATTGCAAGAATGCGGCAATCCGCTATTTTTCCGAAGTAAACATGATGGCGTTTTGCGTTTTAACCGACCATTTTGTGCCCAGGATTTTGAGGCCAGAAAGTTCGAGATTGTTTTGTACTCCGAAGCCGGTGCTTTCCGCCACTGCGACCAATGTCACGATAATTTAACTTCGGCATTCCACCATGACGAAGACGGACACAATATCTTAATGTGTATAATCTGTGGTCGGCAGTATCTGGTCCGGCCAATCGAGTTGGTTAGAATTTCCGGCCGGCCATGCTGTGCTTAGTTATTAATCTGTTACACTCTATTATAAAGGGACATACGTGCCCCTTTTTTCATCTAATTCTTATCTGGTTAAAACGGCGTTTTAACAGGTTTGATAAGTTACCAGACCTGTTTATAGGTCGGAATCAGTGGTTAGGGATTAGCGGTTAGTGGGCAGGATTTATACTGTACTCTGTTCACTATACCCTAGCCCCTATTTTTTGCCCATTGACATTTGGGCATTTTTCTGGTACAATAAGATGTTTCCGATAGTGGAAACTAGATGCCGTAAAAAGCATTTTGATTTAAAAATTTACAAACAAGGAGAACAGGAACTATGTCGAGAACGTTTAAGGTTTTCGTACCAGCGGGGCCACGTCTTGCCGCCGATGGCCAGCCAGAAT
>CAIUCZ010000062.1 GCA_903897785.1 Candidatus Falkowiibacteriota bacterium | reverse complement strand
TTTTTGTGTTCACTTGTTTTGGCTAAAGCGGTATTGTGATTTTTTCGGGGATGGTTTATAATGCTGTATATAATTCATTTCAGTCGCGGGCTGTTAACTTTTTGTGTTCAGCCCTTGATAAACAAAGGACATTGAGTTTTTTGTTTGAACGTCTTATAATTTAAGTTAATAATTTTTTTAAAATTAAATATTAATTAATCTTATCCCTATGCGCAAACTTTTTCTCGCCGCTTCGCTTTTTTTAGCGTTGGCGGTCATGCATCCGGCTCAAGCTTTTACTAACTGCGGCGACACGGTTAGCGATAGCAACGGCCACACTTATCGCACCATGTCGTTTGGTGCGGCCGGTTGTTGGTTTATCGACAACCTAAACACCGGCGGTCAAATCAGCCAGCCGACACAGCCGAGCGACAACGGCAGTGTGGAAAAATATTGTTATAACGACGCCGCCGACAATTGTTCGACTTACGGCGGTTTGTATACTTATAACGAAATGATGAATTATGGCCACAGCGGCAACCAGGGCGTTTGTCCGAGCGGCTGGCATTTGCCAGCGCATAGCGAATGGACGGCGCTGGAGCAGGCGGCCGGTTGTTCGTCTGACGTTTGCAAAGACGACTATACCACCACCGGTTGGCTGGGCACTTCCCAAGGAACGACCTTGAAATCTTCCGCCGGTTTTGCCGCCTTGTTGGCCGGTGAATACAGCGCGACCGAAGGGAAATATGATTATGTCTTGGCTAATGCCGATTTTTGGGCATTAACCGCTTTTGATTCCGGCAGTGCTTGGGTGAGAATCCTCGGCGGTTCTCGCGAAGGCCGGGCTTATCGTTCACCTTATGGCAATGCCAGCGCCTTGTCGGTGCGTTGTGTTAAAGACGCTTGCGTGCCGGCGACTTGTTCGTCCTTGGGTGCCGAATGCGGCCAGGTCAGCGACGGTTGTGGCAACACCTTAAATTGCGGCACTTGCACCGGCGGTAAAAATTGTATCAGTAATATTTGTGTGGCGCAGAGTTGCACCCAGACCGCCAATTGCGGCACGCTCGGCTACACTTGCGGCACTTATACCGATAACTGCGGCAATACGCAAGTTTGCGGCGTTTGCCCGACCAATTATACTTGTAATAATCATGCCTGCGTCTACAGCGGCAGCCAAACTTGTTCACAGCAATCCGACGCTTCTTTGTGCGCGGCTTATGGCGCCACATGCGGTTCGATTTCCGCTTCCGACAATTGCGGCAACTACCGTACAGTCAACAGCTGTGGTAGCTGCGGCGCCGGCCAGATTTGCGCCAACCATACTTGCGGCGCAGTCAGCCAGACGTGCACGCCGAAAAATAACGCGGCTTTATGCGCCGGCTGGATTTGCGGCAGTAAAACCGTGGACAACGGCTGTGGCGCGCAAGTTTCAATCACCTGCGGCGCTTGCGGTACGGGTTATAGCTGTTCGGCTACTGGCAGTTGCGTCAAAAATACCGTGGCAACCAAAAATTATCCCAAAGCCGTCATGGCGTCGGGCGTCCGAAAAAATAAAACGTTTGTGGCCGGCCAGCTTATTATTACTTTGCCGACCGGCGGCGCCAACGGGGTTAGTTTGGCGCAATTGCCCGGAAATTTGAGCAAAGTAACCAAAAAAACTCAAACCGTGGTGCAATCGGCCAATACGGCGACCAGCAAGCTGTTGGCTTTGGTGAAAAGTTACAGAAAAATCAACAGCAGCCTTTCCGTCTTGAATTATGCCAGCTCGATCAGTTTGCGTAGCAACCAAGCGCTCTTTACGGTGGCACCGGGCAAAGAAGCAGCCGCGGTCAAAGCTTTTGCCGGTCAGAAAATAAAAGCCCAACTTAACTTTGTTTATCAGCCGGCCGATGCCGGGCATGCTCAAGCGAGCACGCAGAACTTAATGTCCGCTTCACTTAATGAAGCGGCCGCGCCTTATCTTTGGTATTTGGATAATTATAGTCAGCCGTTAACCTATACCGATTCTTCCGGCAACAATTTTTCGATTACCGGCACCCAAGGCGCCGACACCGACGCTTTGCACGCCTGGGCGGCTTTTAATAACGCCAAAGGCAATAACGTGGCGGTGGCGGTGCTTGATTACGGATTTGCCGGCGCGAATGACACAGATTTAAAAGATAATTTATTATGGTCACCGGCCAATTCTACTTGTGTGGACAAAGCCGGCAACAATCTCGATTGTTCCAACGGCGGTTATGCTTTTTTTGATGATGGCACCGGCAAGTTGATCTCGGATCCGATAGTTGCACCTTTTCCTTTGCCGCCGACCGTTGTCGCTAATCTTACAAATTTAGGTTATTCCGGTGAAGAAATTTTTAACGCGATCAGCCACGGCTCGGCAGTCGCCGACACGCTGGCCGCTGTTGCTAAAAATAATTTTGACGGCGCGGGCGTGGCGCCGCAAGTTAAAGTAGCTTTGATTAAAACCGACATGACTTCCGCCTCGGTTATCGCCGCGATTGAATTTTGCCAGGCCAACGGTATAAAAATTATCAATTCCAGTTTTGATTTGTTGCCGGATTTCAGTTCTGATCCGAGTATTTTCTTGCCCAATGCAAAATATGATAAATCGTCAAAAGATGATGTCGGGCTGAAAACGGCGATTCAGACCTATACCGATGCCGGTAATTTGTTTATTACGCCGGCCGGTAATGGTAGAAATGATCAAGAGTCTACCGATAAGCCGCCTTATGTGAGTAATAATAATGATGTTTACCCGGTTTATCCCTGTGCTTACAGTAAAAATAATCCTAATATTATCTGTGTGACTGCCAGTGACCAGTTTGACAATTTAGCGGTCGAGGATTATGCCGCCAGCAACCATTTGGACGCGTTTTCCGGCTGGAGCGCCAACTACGGCGATAATACCGTGCAAATCGCCGCGCCGGGCAACTTGATTTGGGGTCGTCGCATCGGTTTGAAAGGGTCTATCGCGCTTGACAGCAGTTTGAACATGATGACCGATGACAATAGTTACGCTTGGAGCGGCACTTCTTTTGCCGCGCCGCAAGTGGCCGCCGCCGCCGCCATAATTTGGAGCGCTAATCCATCGTTCTCTGCGGCCAAAGTGCGCCAGACTATTTTGGATAACACCGAACCGTTGGCCGATAAAGGCCAAAAGGGCAGCATCGGTCATGGCAAAAACGGCCGATTGAATATTTACGACGCCTTATCCAATTCATGCAGCGATGCGCGCAGCGATGAGGCGATTGTTATGGCCAATTGGTATAATCCGAACGTTTTTGAATGCAGCAGCACGCCGCTTGATACGCAAGATAGCTGTTTCAAGCCGCGCAGCGCCATGTTGAGCTGTCAGGCCAATAAAGTTTGCAATGACAAAACTCACCTGTGCGTTTGTTCTGACCTTCGCACGCCGGAGGAAATAGTCAAGGCTACTTATCCTACTTATGAATGCACTAGCGGCAAGGTCAACGCTGTTGATAGCTGTGGGAATTCGGTTAGCGCCGGCTGGAATTGTCCCAACTCAACCGATACTTGTTTTAATAATCAATGTTTTGCCGCCGGCGTTGACGATTGCTCCGGGGCTCAATGGAGCAATTGGTCTGACGACCTGAATCAGCCTAATAATTGGTCTGATTGTGACTGGGTTTGCCAGAAGAGCCGGACCACTTTGCAGACCAGACAATGCCTCGGCGCCAGAGGAAATACCTGCGATCCGAGCTTTTGCTTTGCGGATTCGGTTAATAATTTTGACGTTAATCCTCCGGCAACAACCAGTCCGGTCGGCACTACCACTAGGACCATCGTCACGACGGCTAAATGTAACCAATGCTTGAAATGTAATAAGGATTGGGTGACGGTCGGCGGTGGAGATCCGAACGGTTATGAAGCATATCCGACAACTAAAGTTGGCAAGGACTGCTGGTTGGGCGGTAACTTGACTACAGCCTTAAAATATCAAGGTAATAATTTTAAGTGTTTTAATGATAACTATATCAATTGCCAGAAATACGGCGCGCTTTATAGCTACAATTTGGCCAGCTTGGGGCAGGGACATTCGCAAGGCAATCAAAAAATTCAAGGCCTTTGCCCCAACGGTTGGCATATTTCCACGCTTAAAGAGTGGTTGGCTTGGGCAGCGCAAATGACATCCAACAAAATCAATCCCGATAGCGACGGTGTTGTCAAACAAATTGACAACATGTCCAAAGATATTGGAGCGCAGGTGTCCGTAACAACGGGCAAATGGGGCGAACAGTGGGGCGGTGCCAAAGATTTCGCCTCCTTGTTCTATGGTAATAACCAGTTTGTGTCTTTTTATCACAACGCCAATGCCGTCGGCACGATTTCTTATGGTTACTATTTAATTTCAGACAAATTGTCTAACAGCTTGTTGGTTGGCGATCGAAATTTTGGTTGTCAGTTGATTGTTCAGATCGGTTATGATTCCACAAAGAAAAACAATACAACCCCAGGTATAACGCCATACTCATTTGCTACAATTAAGGTCTGCGCTGGAGCTGATTATAATCCCGATGTTGACAATTATGAATCATTGCGTTGCGTGCAAAATTTGCCAACCGATAATATTGTAAACAGCCAGGCTATGTTCTGTAAGCAAGATAACGATTGCCTGACAAAGACACCTGACAACGCTTGCTATAACACTGATTCGTTGATTAGCTTTTCTCAAGTTTGCGATAAATCCAGCCACACGTGCCATTACACAAATCTTGGCCCGAAACTTGGTTGTCAGGCCGACGAAGCTTGTTATGCCGGCGGCAACAAAGTGGCTTGTTTGCCTCTGCCTAAAGATGACCCAAAGCTTGATTCAACGGGCGTTTTTGATTGCGGCGGAACATACGGTATTGATCCAAATGATCAAAATCTTTCCGGCCAGAGTTTCCAAGAGGCCAGAGTTTGCGATGCTCTCGGGAACAACTGTCAGTGTTTGCTGATGCCCGGCGAAACAAAGAAAGTAAACGAATCGTCCTATACCAAGACGGGGGTTACCTATACCTGGTATGGTGCCACGGGCTATACTAACCCTAGTGGCAATCCTGATTATGATGACACTCCGGCTCAACCGAACTTGAAGATTCAAGGTATTTGTCCGCCTAACACTCATTTGCCGACAAAGAACGAACTGTTGAATTTGATGAATAATTTTGCTTCTTATGACGGGACTAATGTCACCAAAGGCCGACAAGCAAAATTAGATTCTCAAGCCAAGACAATCGTGATACCCTCGGCCGCTCCGTCCAGTGTTTTTAATATGAATACCGGTAACACGGCGTATGATGCCGGCGCGGCTCAGATTGTCCACATGCTTGATAATTATAACCAGAAAACCACTGATGGGCTTTTGTCCTCAACGGTGGGTCAACCGGATCAACTGGGCAAGCATTATTTTTACGCCAGTGAATGCGGCTCAAAATATGGAAAGACCGGGACGAATTATAGTTATGCGTGTGTTGCACCAGATATCTTAGTTACGGATGCTTATCCTAATCCGAACTCCGGTAAAAATGACGGTCATTATGCCGCTCAGCACGGTGTGGTTTGCATGGTCGGTCTTAGTGATGTGAGCACTGTTGTAATTGGCGCCGCCAGCGAAGGAACAAAGAGCTGTCAGATTGATACTGATTGTCCTGTGAAATCTAATGCCCCGTATTGCACTGACATTTCTCATTACACAACTAATGCTGGCGTGTGCAATAAAACAACCCATTTTTGTTCCGTCCGGCCCAACGCGCCGACAGCCTGTCTTCCTGTCGGCGGTCAACCGACTCATTGTGACAAGGGTGCCTGTATCCCCGGTTGCGCGCAAAACAGTGACTGCAAATCTTCGTTAAATCCGACGTGCGCGACATCTCAAGGCTCGCCTTATACCGACACCGGCCCTTACCTTCGTCAGCATGTGGGTTCGTGCGATAAAAATACCGGTCTTTGCAGTTATCGCGTAAGCGATCAGACGTGCAAGAGTATTGTTGGCTATGGTGCTTGGTGTATTAACGGCTTTGCTTATGGCGTTTGCCACACTGATGCAAATTGTCCGGACGGGCCGACGGTTTGTGTTAATGACAAATCTAACAATCTCGGCATCCCCGCCAATATTACCGGCAAGTACGTCCGTTATTCTTATGGTCAACCGGATCCGAATACCGGTAAATGTAGTTATCGAACGGTGACGAATGATTGTCTGAGTAATAAGTGCTATGATGGCACGTGCGTTGAATGCTATAACAATGCCGATTGCGGCAAGACGACGTTTACCTGTGTTCAACATGCCAACACTTCCGCCTCCAGCTATCCCAGCACGGACGGTCCGGCACCGTATCGTCGGCAGTTGGAACCGGTATGCAATGCCGGAACTTGTGAGATAAGATCGATTGATGAGTCGGCGACGCGGCTTTGGGGTAAGGGCTGGAGCTGTAAAGGTCAAGGTCAAAAATATCAAGAATGCAATCAAACGGCCAAGTG
Source organism: Candidatus Falkowiibacteriota bacterium (assembly GCA_903897785.1). GTDB lineage: Bacteria > Patescibacteriota > Patescibacteriia > Patescibacteriales > Patescibacteriaceae > CAIUCZ01. The sequence continues at coordinate 10,046 of CAIUCZ010000062.1, read as the reverse complement.
TCCGTCAAAGAACGTTGTCTGTACTGAGACTAATTCTCTTGGCGGCAAAATTGTTTTGCCTTGGCCGACCGACCCAGGCATGAGCGACTACACAGCCTTTAATCAGGGGGTGTGCAATATAGACACTGGTTTATGCGGTATTGCGAAGACAGTTACCGTTAAGCGTTGCGCCGATGTCGGTAATGGCGCTTATCCAATCTGCATAGTTAACAAGAGCATACCCGGATTAGACAATCCGCAGGCGACTGTTCCTTTTCCGGCTTGTTGTAGTCATTATCCGGTCAATTGTGTTATCCCTTATTAAAAAGAGGTAATCGTAAAAAGTCTCCCTCGGCTGCTGTCGGGGGAGGCTTTTGCTATTGTTTAAAATTTGAAATTATTTTATAATTGAAGAGTAATAATATTTTTATGTCAAAAATGTCCGCTAACAATTATACCGTGCCTGAGCTTGATTTAAATCAAGCTCAAGCCGATGACCAATGGCTGATTCATGATTATGAAGAAGGCCAGCTGGCGATCGATGTTTATCAAACGCCCGGCGCCATCATTGTTAAATCGACGATTGCCGGTGCCACGGCCTCGGATGTGGAGATTTCTTTGCATGATGATTTGCTAACCATTCGCGGCCAGCGCCATTCCGGCGAGCAAGCGTCAGACGATGATTATTTATATCGTGAATGTTATTGGGGCCGGTTTGCTCGGTCGATAATTTTGCCGACCGAAGTTTTGGCCGATAAGGTGCAGGCGACGATGACGAACGGGGTCTTGCGCGTGGTATTGCCAAAAGCAAGAAAGAATAAGCAGGTGGTGGTAAAAGTAAGAGAGGATTAAAAGTTGAAAGTCGTTAGTCAATCACTCTCGACTTACAACTAACGACTTTCAACTAACGACTTAAAATATGGATTTTAAACTAGTTCTCGATCGTTTTGAAAATGATCGGGCGGTGCTAATCTCAGAATCCGGCCAAGAGATTGTTTGGCCCAAGAAAATGCTGCCCCCGGCCGCGGCGGAAGGCCAGATTTTTTACGTGCGTTTGCTGGATGATCCGGAGGAGCTGGCCAAAGAAAAGAAAAAGGCGCATGACTTGCTTAATGAGTTGCTGTTAGCCGATTGACGAAATTAATCTATGCTAGATTCGATCAAAAAGTACATTCATCCGGTGACGCTGACGGCGGTCATTATTTTTTTTGTGCTGTTGCTTTTGTTTGTGCCGTATTATTGGCTGGAAAAAACTTATCAAGGCAAGGTTTATCCGGGTTTGACTTTTGCCGGTTCGATGATCGGCGGCTGGACGCCGAATGAGACGCGCGCCTTAATCGAAAATAAAATTAAAACGCTCAACGAGGGCGTGATGTTTAGTTATCAAAATAAAAGCTTGATCGTTAATCTGCAAGCTTCGTCGCTTAACATTGATAATGCCAGTCCGATTGTCGAGTTTGATGCCGATAAGACTTTATCGACAGCGATGGCTTATGGTCGTGGCAATAATTTGGTGGCGGATCTGTGGACACGGTTTGGCGGCTGGAGAAAACAAACGATTTTACCCTTGAGTTTTGTCTTCCACCAAGACGCCTTAAAGCAGGTTTTGCAAGCGGATTTTGGCGCGGTTGACCACCCGGCAATCAATGCCGCCTTGCAGGCCGATGGTAATGGAAATTTTAAAGTTATTTCGGAAAAGTCCGGCCAAGTTTTGAATTATCAGGCGGCCGGCCAAGCTTTGAGCGCTGAATTGGCGCGTGGCGTTGACAGCCAGATCACTTTGCGGCTGGTGACTGATGAACCAACGGTTTTTGCCAAAGATTTTAATAACGTGACCGCCCAAACCGCGGCTTTGCTTGATCGTCCGGCTTTGGTTTTGCTTTATAATAATCAAAAATGGTCGGCCAAGAAAAAAGATTTAGCCGGCTGGCTTGATTTGGCGGAAAATAATAATCAGCCGCAGCTGCAGTTTCAAACCGACAAAATTAAAACCTGGCTAGCGGCTAAGATTTCCTCGAGCGTTGATCAGCCGGCGATTGAACCAAAGTTCAATATTGCCACCGGCAGTGACAGTATTGTTCAGTTTGCCACCGGTCAAGACGGGATTGAATTGGACCAAGATGTCAGCGCTTTGAATATTGTTAACGCTTTATCAAACAACGCCACCAGCACAGCCTTGGTGACCAAAGTTCAGCCAGTGTCGGTTTTGGCGGACAATGCCGCGACGTTGAATATTAAAGAAATTGTCGGCGTCGGCACGTCGAACTTCGCGCTTTCGCCGCCCAATCGCCGGCACAATATTGCCACGGGCGCGGCGGCTTTGAGCGGTTTGTTAATTAAGCCGGGCCAAGAATTTTCCACCATCAAGGCCCTGGGCGATATTGGCGCGGCTAGCGGTTATTTGCCGGAATTGGTGATCAAAGGCAAAAAAACCGTGCCGGAATACGGCGGCGGTTTGTGTCAAGTGGGCACGACTATGTTTCGCGTCGCCATCAACGCCGGTTTGCCCATCACCGAACGGCAGAACCATTCTTATCGCGTGGTTTATTATGAACCGGCCGGCACGGATGCCACGATTTATAGCCCGCAGCCGGATTTAAAATTTATGAATGACACCGGTAATTATTTATTGATTCAATCGGCCATCAAAGGCAATATTTTGACGTTTACGCTGTGGGGGACGCGCGACGGCCGGGCGGCCAGCAGTACTTATCCGGTGATTTATAATATCGTCAAACCGCCGGCGCCGAATTTGATTCCGACCACCGACCTGAAGCCCGGCCAGCAAAAATGTTCCGAGTCCGCGCACAATGGCGCCGATGCTTATTTTGATTATATGGTCACTTATCCGGATGGCAAAAAAACTTCGCGCCGCTTTAAATCGCATTACGTGCCGTGGCAGAAAGTTTGTTTGGTCGGGGCGACATCGACCAGCGCGACGGCGCCGGCGGTGGAGGTGCCGATACAGCAGTAGGCTAATGCGAATCCGCAAATTACATGCAAATGCCGCAAACTGTCTAGCAAAAAATGCGAATAGCTTGCTATTAATATGTTTCAAGAGGAGGACAAAGTTGTCTATCGAGAGTTATCTTATAAGATAACCGGTTTTTTATTTCAGGCGCACAAAGATTTGGGAAGGTTTAGAAAAGAAAAACAATACGGTGATTATATTGAAGATTTGTTAAAGGCAAATAAGGTTGATTATCAGCGTGAGTATAGGATTATTACTCAAGAAAAGGTTAGAGATATTGCTGATTTTATTATTGACAATAAAATTATTTTAGAATTAAAGGCTAAAGATTTTATTATTAACGAAGATTACGATCAGATAAAAAGATATTTGATTACTTTAAATTTAAAGCTCGGCCTTTTGGTAAATTTTAGACAAACTAGAGTGTCTGTTAAAAGAGTTTTGAACAGTAGTTATCAAGCATAACACACGTATTCGCATTTTTTGCGGTTTATTTTTGCGGCATTTGCATGTAATTTGCGGATTCGCATTAGTCTACCGGCTTGATTTTAGCGCTTACTTTTATCATGAAACTCTCTATGCACTTTTCGCAATTGCTGATCGGTAATATGGGTATAGACTTGTGTCGTAGTAATCGAGGCATGTCCCAGCATGGCTTGCACGCTGCGAATATCCGCGCCGTTGATTAATAAATCGGTGGCATAGCTATGGCGCAAGGTGTGCGGTGTCACATTTTTCATAATGCCGGCGAGTTTAGCATACTTAATCACAATCCGTTCCAGACTGCGCGAGGTGATGGCTTCATCCACGGTTTTGCGCGCTCGATCCAGGTTGATAAATAAATACGGATTGACGTCTTGGCGCTGAGCCAAATATTTTTTTAGCCAAACTTTGGCCGCGTCGGACAAAAAAACAATCCGTACTTTTTTACCTTTGCCGCGCACGGTAAATTCATCTTTTTTCAAATTGATATTTTCGATTTTTAACTTGGCTAGTTCGGAAACGCGCAGACCGGTGGAAAAAAATAATTCTAAAATTGCTTTGTCGCGCAAGCTCATTAGCCTCTCATTGGTTTGTAAAGGCGCCTCCAAAATTCTTTTTAACTCCACGCCTTCCAAAAATTCCACTTGCCGCGGCTCTTGTTTGGCCAGCTCAATTTTTTCCGGTTCCAAGCTTTTGATATCGTTTTTAACCAAGTATTTTAGAAAACCGCGCAAAGCAATCAGATGATAGTTCTGCGTATTTTTTTTCAGCGCCTCGCCTTGGTTATCAGTCAGACGACTTAAATATAACCGAAACTGATGCATCAGTTCTTTGTTAACCTGTTCCGGCCGCGTCACTTTATGTTCGGCGGCAAAAGCATTGAAACGCAATAAATAAAAACGGTAGTTGCGCAGGGTCAGCTGGCCCAACCCTTTTTCCGCTTCCAGATATTCGAGAAAGTTATTGATTTCTTTTTTCATATAATGTAATGCGAATGCCACGGATTAATATGTATTTGTAGATTCGTAGATCAATTTGTAGATTTGTATTACTATTTTACGACACTGGAGGATTTTTGGCAAAGATTGCTGTTTTTCGTTTAAAGCTTAAGGACTTGATTTTTTTTAGTATTTATGATAATTTCTAATTAGGTTAGCTGAAAACTGCTAATTTTTAAATCATAAGCGACTCAACTTGGTTGACGGACTTGTCTGCCGCGACTCGGTTGAGCCAAAAAAAAGCAATGTTAGACAAAAAAACAAAGCAGAGAATCATTAACAAATTCCGCATTCACGACAACGACACCGGCTCGGCGCAAGTGCAAATCGCCATTTTGACCGAAGAAATCAAAGAGCTGTCCGACCATTTGAAGGCGCACAAGCATGATCATTCTTCTCGCCGCGGTTTATTGCGCAAGGTCGGTGAACGCCGTCGTTTGTTAAAGTATTTGCAAAAAGAAGACGAGAAATCGTTTATCGATTTGGCCGACAAGCTAAAATTGCGCATTGCCAAGCGCATGATGGAAGTGGAAGAAGAGCGCAAACGCATTGAAGACGAGTTGTTGGCGCGCCAAGCGGAAACTCCGGAAGAAGAGGTGGCGGCGGTCGTCGGCGACGAGGTCGCGGAAATTAAATAAATTTGCTATAGTATTAAGGACAGGCTTTCACGGTCTGTCCTTAATTCAAAGTTTAAATATTAATACGAATACAACGAATTAAAATACGAATCTACGAATGCCAATCTTTTAAGCATTAAACCCGGCAGCAAGGTATTCGTAGATTCGGATATAATTCGTAGCATTCGTATTAAGCTATTTGTATGATAAAGCATAAAGAACAAAGAGTCGGTGTCCTCGTTGATGTCGCTAACATGTACCACAGCGCGAAAAACTTATACCACAAACGGGTAAATTTTAAAGAAGTCCTGCGCGAAGCGGTGGCCGGGCGCAAATTAATTCGCGCCACGGCTTATGCGATTAAATCAGACAGCAAAGAAGAAGAAGTTTTTTTTGAAGCGATCAGCCAGCAAGGCTTTGAAGTGGCGTTGAAAGACTTGCAGATTTTTGCCGGCGGCGCCAAAAAGGCCGATTGGGATGTGGGCATTGCGATTGACGCCATTAAGCTGGCGGAAAAGTTGGATGTCATCATTTTGGTTTCCGGCGATGGCGATTACGAACCGTTGGTTACTTATTTGCAGAACAACAAAGGGTCGTTGGTGGAAGTGATGGCTTTTCGCCAGACCGCTTCGGCCAAATTGATTGATGTGGCCGACGATTTTACTAATTTGAGTGATAACAAAAAATTTCTTTTGTAGTTTGATACGAATACTACGAATAACATCCGAATACTACGAACGCTACGAACTTTTAAATTTGGATATTCGTAGGTTGGCAGTTTTCGTAGTATTCGCATTCTAATTCGTAGCATTCGTATTAAATTATAAATTAATAATTAATTAAGGCTTGACCATCAAACAGATAGCACTGAGGTTTTTGACCCAGTTCTGTAGTTTGTTGGCCAAACCACAAACAATTTATGTTGATTGAAACAGAAAAAGTGTTTTCTTGTGATTGGCTTGGTCGAGAACTAACAATTAAAACCGGCAAGCTGGCGCGTCAGGCGACAGCGGCCGTGACGGTCCAATATGGCCAGACCGTGGTTTTGGCGACCGTCGTGCAATCGCAAGACGAGCGCGAGGGTTTGGATTTTTTCCCCTTGATGGTGGAATTTGAAGAAAGGTTATATGCCGCCGGCATTATCAAGGGCTCAAAATGGATCAAGCGCGAAGGCCGGCCGACCGATGACGCGGTCTTGACCGGTCGGATGATCGATCGCTCGATCCGTCCCTTGTTTAATCAGGACAGCCGCAAAGATGTGCAAGTGGTGATCACGACGTTGTCAGTGGATCAAGAAAACGATTATGACATTGTCGCGCTTGTCGGTGCGGCGACGGTTTTGCATATTTCCGGCATTGAATGGCATGGGCCATTGGCCGGCGTGCGCGTCGGTCGGGTCGATGGCCAGCTGGTGTTTAATCCGACTTACGCCCAGCGTGAAACCAGTGACTTGGATTTGATTGTTGCCGGTACGACCAAAAAAACGATTATGATTGAAGCCGGCGCGAGTGAGGTCAAAGAAGCGGAGATGATTGCCGCCATTGCCGCCGGTCAGTCAAAATTGGCACCGGTCCTCGCTTTGATGGAAAAAATGAAAAAAGAACTTGGCGTTGAAATTAAAGTCGAAGCGCCAAAAGCTGAAGACGTCAGTGAAGATGCAGTCAAAGCCAAGACTTTGGCCACCGATTGGTTGAATCAGAATGTTAAAAATATTTTATTTGATAAAGTTTATTACAGCAAAGGTGAACGCAAAGCCGCTGTGGCGGCGATTAAGCTTGGTTTGCAAGAAAATCTCGTGGCCAACGGCGTGGCTGCGGATTTGGCCAAAAAGATTACTTATAAATTAGTCGAACCGGCAGTGGAAGCCGAAGTAACGCGCGCGATTTTGCAAGACGGCAAGCGCGTGGACGGTCGCGCGCTTGATGAAATTAGAGATTTGAAGTCAGAAGTCGGTTTATGGACGCGGGATCACGGCACCAGTTTGTTTTCACGCGGTGAAACGCAGGTGATGTCGATTGTTACTTTGGGCGCGTCCGGCGATGCGCAATCCTTGGAAGGCATGGAAGGCGAGAGCACCAAACGTTATATTCATCATTATAATTTCCCGGGTTACAGCGTGGGTGAGGCCAAACCGAATCGCGGCACCGGCCGCCGAGAAATCGGCCACGGCGCGCTGGCGGAAAAGGCGATTATGCCGATGTTGCCTGATCAGGAAACTTTTCCTTACACTATTCGCGTGGTGTCGGAAACTTTGGGCTCCAACGGTTCTTCGTCCATGGGCTCGACTTGTGCTTCGTCTTTGGCTTTGATGGATGCCGGCGTGCCGATCAAAAAAGCGGTGGCGGGCATTGCTATCGGATTGGCATCTAATCACGACATGAGCCAATGGAAAGTGTTAACCGATATTCAAGATTTGGAAGACGGCGAAGGCGGTATGGATTTTAAAGTGACCGGCACAGTCGACGGTATTACCGCTATTCAATTGGATACCAAAACCGCCGGTTTGACCGAAGAGATTGTGGCCGAAGCGATTAACCGCGCTTACAAAGCACGCTTGGAGATTCTAGACGTCATGGACAGCGCCATCAAAGAACCGCGTGCCGAATTGTCCAAATATGCCCCGCGCATTACCAGCTTTAGAATCGATCCGGAAAAGATTCGCGAAGTGATTGGCACCGGCGGCAAGATTATCAACGAAATTATCGCCGCTTGCGACGTGCAGATTGATATTGAAGACGACGGTCTGGTCATGGTTTGCGGCACCAATGCCGAAGGCTCGGCCCGGGCGGTCAAATGGATCCAGGACATTGTGCGCGAGTTTGAAGCCGGCGAAATTTTTACCGGCAAAGTGGTGCGCATGCTCGATTTTGGCGCGTTTGTGGAATTGATGCCCGGCCGCGACGGCATGGTCCATGTCTCGGAAATGGCGCCGTATCGCGTCAGCCGGCCGGACTCGCTGTTGGAATTAGGCCAAATGGTGACCGTCAAAATTAAAGAAATTGATGATCAAGGCCGAGTTAATTTGACCATGAAAGGTTTGCCGGAAAATAATGAGTTGTGGGCGACGGAAAAAGGCAAAGATGACGGCAGCGGTTTTGGCGGGGGATTTTCCGATCGCGGACCGAGACGAGATGATCGAAGGCCACGGTTTAATAGATAGCCACGACTTGTAGTTAATACGAATACAACGAATTAAATCCGAATACTACGAATTGGTTACGAATAATACGAAAATAAAAATTCTGGTCTCGTCATCCCGATGCAACGTCGGGATGACGTCTTGAACGATGCTCACTAATTCGCTATATTAATGTTGGGACTTGCACCCGTTTCTCGGGATACCAATAAAAATAATCCTTTTTAAGGATTATTTTTATTTTTATAACAATTTGCCCGGCAATTTATTTTTTGCTATAATGAAAAAAGTTAAAAAACATATGCCTTTAACCCCGGAACAGTTCAATTCATTGGCAATCAAACAGGATTTGGAACGATTTTATACCAGAGAATGAATGGATGAAAAGTTTGGCCAAATGCTGACGGCGGTTGACGGCTTAACGGAGAAATGATTTTATTTTGCTAAGACCACCCGCTCTGCCTATTCGTTTGGCACGGCGGGTTTTTTTGTTCTTATCTTTGATTTTGTTTGACTTTGTGAAGATTATATGGTAATTTATTGGGGTAAATTTGAGGGTTTAAATTAGCAGTTTATGCCGCAAGACAACAAAAAACTAATCATTAGAAATAGCACAGCCGAGTTTTTGATTTTTACTTCTCAAGCCAAAGAAGACGGCATCGAAGTTAGAGTGGAAGATGAGAATGTTTGGCTGACGCAAAAGTTGGTCGCCAAGCTTTTTGAAGTAGATGTGCGGACTGTTAATGAGCATTTGAAAAATATCTTTGCCAGCGGAGAATTGCTTGAAAATTCAGTTATCCGGAATTTCCGGATAACTGCCTCTGATGGCAAAAGCTATGATACAAAACATTATAATCTGGAAGTAATTATCGCCCTTGGCTATCGAATAAATTCCGAAAGGGCGACGAGTTTTCGCCAGTGGGCGACGCGAGTTTTAAAAGATTACGCCGTGCGTGGCTATGTTCTGGATGATGTCCGTTTAAAAAACGGAGCATTCTTGAGCAAGCAATATTTTCAAGATTTGATTCTGGAAATTCGTGATATCCGCGAAAGTGAAAGGAATTTTTATCAGCAAATTACCGATATTTACGCCATGGCCATCGTCCGATTCAAGACAAACTTTATCAATCGGACTTTGATCGAACGGTTAAAAAATATTTGAAAAAATAGTTTTTGAGAGGTAATTCATTGGGGTAAATTTGAGATTTTAAATGTAAAATTTATGAAAAAATTATTATTCATTGCGATGATTGCTTGTGTGCCGTTATTTTTAACCGGTTGCGCAAAAGATGATCAAATTAGTCAGTTGCAAAAACAGAATCAAGATTTGCAAGCGCAATTAGCCAAACAGCAGTCGAATGATTTTGATTTGCAAAGCAAATGCTCTCAACAAGCCAAAGTTTTTCTTGATTACTTTGAGGGAGGGAAAAGCGCTGAAAATATTTCTTATGAAAACCACTTTAACCAAAAGCTAAATAAATGTTTTGTCTTAATTAGTCAGTTTCAGAATACTGCCCCGAATAAGATAGAATTTTTATTTGATGCTGCAGAGAAAAAGGAGTATGCAGAAAGCGATAGTAGTGGCTATTGTAGTCTCTTGATTGGTGGCGCAAAATGCAATTCGGAAGCGGAATTTAATGGTTTTGTCAGCTCGTATATGTCAGACTCGTCTACCGTGCCGAGTGTGCCTGATTTATTTTAATTTAGACTTATGGAATCGTTTGATGAATTTATAGCAAGAAGAAAAGAAAAATTAATCGAAATGAAAGATATTGGCCGCGAAGGAAAATATTATTTTGAACGAGAAAAGCAGACGACAATGCGGCAACATAATGTGTCGGAGAAATATTATATCGTAGAGA
>CAIUCZ010000061.1 GCA_903897785.1 Candidatus Falkowiibacteriota bacterium | reverse complement strand
AAACCCGCCTCTTCGGCGGGCTTTCGGTAGGCTTGATTTTGCTCGCGCTCATACTTGTCTCTGGCTATAAAATTTTCTGCTATGACAGCCTAGGGCGCTACGCCTCAAAAAACACGGAAATCTATCTCCATCTGGACAACCGCAACGCGCCAGAAAATTTTTATAAAATAAAAGTCATTGACGCCATACTTGCATCATTCAGGCTTAATGGCTTGGACCGTCATTGGCTCGGCGCGGAACAGGCCGTCATCTGCGATGACTACGAAAATGAAACAGCCTGCGGACTAATCATCCAGGCGCGGCAGTCAACCGCCCTGCGCCAATACTTGTCGAACCAACAAACGCTTTTCCGCCAGCTTGAACCGAATATCTTTTTGATCAGCCAGAACCAGGATTGGCTGAAAAGCGTTAAAAAAAGCTATAATCCATTCCGCTTTTTTTCTTACCAGGGCGCAATCGGCCGCTACGGCGGGCTGACCCTGGTCTTGAATCAGCCGCAAAGCATCGGCACGGACCTGCTAAAGGCAGTCAGTTTAAGCATCAGCGATCGATCAATCAAACTGGAAGGAACGATCTTGCCGCAGGGCATTGCTATCAGTCCGGCCGGATTTTGGAATCACTTGCCAGGCAACGACCAGATCAGCCAAACCATGCCGGATAAAGACTGCGATCTATTGATAAAAACCAAGTCAAACCAAGTTTCCGGCAATATCAGCGGATCAGCCGCCAGTCAATTTGATTTCCTGGGCCGGGAATTTGCCGTCTGCCTCAACAAGACCCAATCGACTGGAGATCTGATTGCCGACTATGACATTTCTATTCAATCGCCGCAACAACTTAACGCTGATTCGGCCAAGCAACTGGAACAATTATTGCTTAATTTAGCTTCTAAATCACAACCGACAATAAAATCATCCTACTTAAGCGACGGCACGAAAATTTCAGAATTATTGCCCCGGCCGGACAATTTCTCCTTTGTCTCCGCGAGCGGTACCAGTTATATTGCTTTGGCCAATGGCCGCGAGCTATTTTATGGCAATTCGCCAGCAGGCTTGGTAATTGGCAATAAAATTGGCTTAAATATACCAAATATCAACAAATTACCAGATAATTTTTTCTCAATCAGGATTGACGCTCTGCCGGCCGGCCAAATCAAAGATTTGCTGTCAGATTTTTCCTTCATTATCGCTTCAGGCAATCAATTGGTTATCAAATGAAACCTAGACAGCAAATATTAATAACCTGTGTATAACTTTTTATAAAGTTATTAACAAGCTGTGGATAAATCACATAGCTAAACCTCAAATAATTTAAATTTAGACAATAAATATACTTACTTGCAACCTTTGACCATGTTTATAAAATATGCTATAATTAGTTCAGATGTTAGTAATGACGATTACTGACTCTGACAAATCACAATTGTCTTGCACCTTATCGCACTTTTCCACAGCCTCGCGCTGTCCAGTCGACTGAACGGCTAGTCCAAACAGCCAGTCAGACCGATTCAGATGAAGATCTGCTATCAATACGGGTTTTTTGACCTATCTATGTCATCGCTGCAAATTCTCGCGCTTTGGCCTGATGAGTCAAACCTCATTCAATGCATTAATAGCAGTTCCTCGCTTTCTACTCGCTTTTGACAGAGAAGGGACAAGAGTCTTACCTTCGCGCCAGCGAACTTTAACAAATTTTTTACCCGTTCGCCTTTCGAGGCATCTTTCGAACCCCATAAAGAGCGGTTTGACTCTTGCCGTCTTGCGGGTATAAAGCCGTTGTCTTGACTTGCACAACACCAACGCCATCAATTTTGATAATTCTTGCTCACCTCATCCAGGCGAGCGAAAATCATCACTGAAATGACGTCACATCAGTGGCGCTGACCGATCATAAAATAACACATTTGGGTCGTATGTCAGCGCCCTTTTTTTTGCGCAAAATTTTT
>CAIUCZ010000060.1 GCA_903897785.1 Candidatus Falkowiibacteriota bacterium | reverse complement strand
GCGGATTTGTTGTTGTTTTTGCAATCACGTGTCGGTAAACTGGACGGGGTGGTGATTACCGGCGGTGAACCGACGATTCATCCGGATTTGCCGCAGTTTATTGCCGAAATTAAAGATCTAGGCTTTCAAATTAAATTAGACACCAACGGTACCAACCCGCAGATGCTGCAAGAACTTTTAAACCAAAAATTATTGGATTATATCGCCATGGATTTCAAGGCACCGCTGGAAAAATACGAAGCGACCGTCAAAGTGCAATTGGATTTTTCTAAAATCGTACAAAGTGTTAAACTTATTATGTCGGCCGGTGTGCCGTATGAATTTCGCACCACTATGTCGCCGGAATTAATCGACGAAGCAGATATTTTAACGATGGCCGAAACCATCCGCCATGCCGAGAAATGGTATTTGCAGGTTTGCGACAGCTCCAAGGAGTTAGTAGACGGGCAATTTCAAAATTCACGGGTTTATCGGCTGTCTGATTTGGAGAAAATGGCGGCAATGGTAGCGGGGCGGGGATTGGTGCAGCTTTGCCAAGTCAGATAAAGTCCGTTTAAATTTTCTATGGTTTATTTTTAAACTTTAAATATGACTACTTCATTTCGTCCTTTTGGGCTGTTCATGCGTGATATTTTTGCTTTGTTTTTTTCTCTGCAAAAAAGATTGTGGCTTGGCATTTTGCTCTGGCTGGCCACCTTTATTCCATTGGGCTTGCTTGTCGGCTTGCACCAGGCGGTTTATTTTTTTTGGCAGCGGCCGCCCGTTGTTTTTAATCTTTTTGATTGGCTGATGTGGGCGATTGCCTTGCTACTGTCGCTTTTGCCGCTAATCGGTCTTTGTTGGCTGGTTAGTTTTATCGTTGTTCTGATTAATGATCAGGTTAATCAAGCAATCAAAACAATTAAGGAGCAAATAATCTTTGCTTGGCAACATTTGTGGCATGTCCAGGTGGCAATAATTTTGTTCAAAATATCAGTTTTTCTGTTCGCTCTATTGTTTATCGCTCCGCTGCTCATCGTGGATTCAGTGGGGGCTTTTATTACTCATCAAATTTATTTTGTTGTACCATATCCAGACTGGTTGTTGATTTCACTTTTTATTTGGTGGCTTTTTGTTGTTTATCTTATTTTCCGTTATTGCATTTCTCGTTGCCTGTTTTTATGGACACTGCTGCAAGAAAATCTAAGAGGCTCGCTAGCATTAAAGCGCAGCAAGGAGCTGATGGAAAAACGTTTATGGTCGGCCGTCATCAGATTGATAGTGCCGACGTTGATAGCGGCCGTCTTGTTGGCGATTGTTTATTGGCTATTAACCAAGGGTCTGTTAAGCGCGGGTTTTGCTTCATATTTCCCGACAATACCAAGCGACATGATTTATATTTCCGAAATAGCTCATACTTTGGCGTTCATGATTTATTCTTACCCGGTTTTATTAGTTTTGCCTGTTTGTGTGGTTTTGTTTTTGTTTTTTTACACCATTGTCTTGCTTGCCGGTCGATTACTATATCAAGATTTGGCTGTAACTAATGTATCAACCAAGTTGACCGGTAAAAAAGTCCATGGTTATTTATGGAGCGGCGTTGTGGCAATTATTTTTGTGCTGGCGACCATAACATTGTTTGGCTTTAATCTATTAAATCGATTAGCTAACAATAGCATTGCCAAAACGGATGTTAGCAAGCTGATGAATTTTGTCTATCAACCAACAGCACAAAGCCAAGCTAATTTTGCTTTATACCAACAGCTCAATGACGATATTCAGAATAAAAAAGTTAATTTGGAGACCGTGCCTGACGGATCATTTTTGATTGGCGCGGAGTTGCTAAAGGGGGCATGGGATCAAAAAAAGGTTGATCAATATCTGGCCTCCAGCCAGCCGGGATTAGTTTTCTTTAATCAAATTGCCAGTTCTAGCGATTATTCATTAGCTAATAACAAAGCTCTTGATGGCAATGTTCTATCGCTAAACGCTGCTCGCTCGGTGGTGAGAATTGTGGCGGTTGATTCTTTAAACAAATTTCACCAAGGGCAAGAGAGTTTGGCACTAGATGAAATGATTAAAAATTTAGCCTTTAGTAATCGTTTAACTGAGATTGAGCCGTCTTTAATCTCCTTGCTAGTTGATCTTTCTGATAAAAATATTTCCTATCAAGTGTTGACCTATGAACTGGATAACACAAAGTTGCCAAGCCAAATTTTGCGCAATTACCAAAAATCAATGAACGAATTTTTTGATAATAATGCTGCTTGGGCATTGGGCGTTAGCGGCGAAGGAAATTATTATTTTGTGCATTCAAGAATAGATGATCTTGATAATGATTTTAATAAGGTTTTATCTTTTTTGCCTTTTTATTCTAATCCGGTGTTGGTGGACAACCAGCATGCAGCCGAATTTTTGAATGCTTTGAGTTGGTCGGGGTTGGATTATAATTCTTCTGTTGTTAAAAAATTGCAATCAACGAATCCGGAACTGGTTACCTTAAAGGATGACTTTAGCAGTCTTGATGAACTGAATTATCTTATTAACAATAATTTGCCGCCGCTTGGCTTGATGTTTAAGATGTATTTTGTTCCCAACTCTATAACGCAATTTTTATCAAGTATTAGTTTTGATTTAAGCACTTGGCCCGATAGTTATACAAAGAAGTTAGAGCTTGATTCCAGGGAAAACCTAGTGCAAGTATTGTTGGCTAGCAAAATGTATAAAGCGGATAATGGCACTTGGCCGCAGTCTTTGGATGTTTTGGTGCCAAATTATTTAGACAAGATACCGGTCGATGTTTTTGATGCCAACAATCAACCGTTAAAATATGACGCTGCCAACCAGACGGTTTATTCTGCCTGCCGCGATATGTCAGAAATTACAGACAAAACGAGTTGCGAACTGAAATTTTAAATTTGCCAATTGCCGCCAAATAGGTTATAAGTTATCCATATGATTCCCGATTATGTCCAAAAATTATTAGACGATCTGACTCGCGCCGGCCACGAGGTGTTTATCGTAGGCGGTTCGGTGCGCGATTTGTTGCTTGGTCGTGAAGTGAAAGATTGGGATTTGACGACCAGTGCTCGACCGGAACAAATCATTGAGATTATTCCGGACTCCAGATATGAAAATATGTTTGGCACGGTGATTGTGCCGATTAAGTATGAAGGTGAACTGTTGGCGGTGGTGGAGATTACCACTTACAGAAGCGAGCAAGGTTATAGTGACCATCGCCGGCCGGATAAAATTATTTTTGAAGACAAGCTGGACAAAGATCTGGCGCGCCGCGATTTTACCATCAATGCCATGGCCTTGGCGGACAGCAAATTTGCGCCGGACGAAGATTTGCAAAAGTTTGTCAACCCCCTGAATTTTAAAAATAAGATATATCAAATTATTGATTTATTCGGCGGACAAAAAGATTTGGGCAAAAAAATAATTCGCGCCGTCGGCGAGCCGAGCGATCGGTTTAAAGAAGACGCTTTGCGCTTGTTGCGCGCCGTGCGTTTTGCTTGCCAATTGGATTTTACGATTGAAGACAAAACCAAACGGGGGATGATTAAGTTCGCCGGCGGTTTGAAATTTATCGCCGCGGAAAGAATCAAAGACGAGCTGATCAAAATTTTAGCCTCTGATCGGCCGGCGTTTGGTATCGAGCTTCTGCATGCCACAAAATTATTGCAATATATTTTGCCGGAGCTGAATGACGGCGTAGGTATGGCGCAAAACGGCCATCATATTTATTCCGTCTTTGAGCATTGCCTACTAGCCTTAAAAAATTGTCCCAACCAAGATTGGCAAGTGCGGTTGGCGGCTTTGTTGCACGATGTCGGCAAGCCAAAAACCAAGAAAGAGCTTAACGGCCAGGCCACTTTTTATAATCATGAATATGTCGGCGCCAAAATGACGGAAAAAATTATGAAGCGTTTACGATTTTCGGCCGAGGACAGCGCGCGCGTAGTGAGCTTAGTCAAGAACCACATGTTTTATTATCAGGTTGATGAAGTAACGGCGGCGTCGGTACGGCGCTTGATTGCCAAAGTGGGCAAGCAAAACTTGAGCGACCTGATTGACTTGCGCGTGGCCGATCGCTTGGGTTCGGGCACGCCAAAGGCTATGCCGTATAAATTGCGCCATTTGCAATACATGATGGAAAAAGTACAGCACGACCCGGTGTCGGTCAAGATGTTAAATATCAACGGTGATATTTTAATGAAAGAATTAAATTTGGCGCCCGGCCCAAAAATCGGCATGATTTTGGATGTCTTGCTGGCCGAAGTAATCGATGAACCAAAATTAAACATCGCTGACAATTTGTTGGAGCGCGCTCGCGCTTTGGCTGAATTGGATTTGGGCCAGTTGCGACAACGCGCTCGCAGTGTGATTGAACAAAAACGGGAAGAAGAAGACGTGAAGATTAAAAAAGATTTTAAGGTCTCATAGTTTATTGTGTGTTTAAAGTTTTTGCGTTATAATTACTACAAATACAAATTTTTACAAATATACAAATCTATGAATTTTGCTAGGCGCGCAGTGTTTGTATGTTTATAAAAATTTGTATTTGTAGTAATTAAATTTGTGTATGAGAAAGTTCCTGTTTTTATTAATCGCCACACTTTGCTTGTCCGGTTGCGCCGCGCCGCAGACAGGCAGTATTTTGTCCAGTCAAACCAGCGATTTGCAACAACAGCTGGCCACGGCCGGCGTGGCCCAGCCGTCGATTGTGGCCAAAACAAATATTAATCCTTTGGCTGCGGCTTATGATCAAGCGGATATTCGCACTAATTTTGGCATTATTGGCATTCAACTTTATGGCGCCGATTCGCCTAACACAGTAAATAATTTTTTGAAACTGGCGCAAAGCAAGTTTTATGACGGCACCTTGTTTCATCGGGTGGTGCTCGGTTCATTGATTCAAGGCGGCGACCCCAACAGCCGCAATGCCAATTGGGAGACACATGGCTTGGGCGGGCCGGGCTACTTTATTAAAGATGAGTTTAACAGCCATTTGTTTGTTAAAGGCAGTGTCGGCATGGCCAACAACGGCAAACCGGACACGGCCGGGTCGCAATTTTTTATTTTGCTGGCTGACAGCGCGCCGTGGATGGACGGTAAATACACCAACTTTGGCACCATAATTCGCGGTTTGGACGTGGTACAGCAAATCGAGAACGTGGCCGTGAACCAAAACTACCATCCTGTGAAAAATGTGGTGATTTTAGGCATTGACTTGATAAAAAAACAGTAATGTGTTTAACTGGGTGGAAGCTGGAATCTGGAATTTGGAATCTGGATTTTCCGAATTACAGATTTTTGATTTTATCATTTTTTAATGTTAGAATTTGGGCTTATAGTAAAATGGTATTACGCGGCATTCGCATTGCCGAAGTCCGGGTTCGACTCCCGGTAAGTCCACAAATCGGATATCAGCTGTCGGATATCGGATTTTTCAGATTCTATATTCTAGATTTCAAATTCCATTTTTATGCTTAATAAACTTAAAAAAATTGAAAAGCAACGGCAAAAACTAGTGCTGGGCGTTTGGGATTTTTTGAAAGAATATTCGGCTTTGTCGGTGGCGATTGGCGTGATTTTTGCCGAGGTGGCCAAGGATTTGATTAATAACTTGGTGTCCGGTTTTATTTTGCCGGCGATCAGTTTGATTTTGCCGATTACCAGCTGGGATCAGATCATCTGGCACTGGCATGGCAGAAGCTTTGCTTTTGGCAGTATTATCAGCTCGGGCTTGACATTCGTGCTGGTTGTTCTAGTGTTATATATCGTGGTGAAGAAATTGTTAAAAAAAGAAAGATTTGAGAAAAAAATAGAGGAATAAACTATGAGTTTAGAATCTGGAATCTGGAATCTGGAGAATTCGAATTCCAAATTCTAGATTCCAGCTTCCAAATTCCATTTGCGGGCTGTGGTATAACGGTATTACGCACGCTTCGGGTGCGTGTAATCGCGGTTCAATTCCGCGCAGCCCGACATAAAAATAATGCTCCGACATTTGGTCGGAGTATTATTTTTATGCCTAGGGCTGCAGCAAGCCAACTGCTTGGCTTGCGGCGGAATTGAAAGCCGGAACCATGTGCCGGAGCGTAGCGAAGGCACAGGTGAGGCCGGGCTGGGGCGCTTAGCGAGCGACGCGCTGACCAACGGGAGGTGCTAGCGAGGCTTAGCGACCGGAGCCAATTCCGCGCAGCCCGACCATTCGACTTCGTTCGGCCTTGAGGCTTCGCTACGCTCATGGTCTACGACCGTCATTTATGGAACCAACGATCTTTAAATTTAAAGAAGTCGAATGCCCTGAGCGGAGCGATAGCGGAGTCGAAGGGATCTGCTTCGTTTACTTATTGCTCTGTAGAGATGACAGTATCTATTGTGGTTCAACATTTGACCTTAAAAATAGGCTAAAAAAGCACAATCATGGCGAAGGTGCTCTATGGACTAAAATGCGAAGACCGGTAAAACTGGTTTATTATGAAACACAAGAATCCCTATTGGCCGCTAGAAGGAGGGAGACGCAATTAAAAGGCTGGACAGTGAAAAAGAAAATAAATTTAATTATAGGCGTATGGAAGAAACAGTAATTTTGATTTAATTGAATAAATAACGAAGAGCGGCCCAATGGCCGTTTTTTGTTTTTGCTTTTTGTCCGCCTTTTTGCTAAGCTAAAGACTATGACTAGCTACAACTTTTAACTTTTAACTTTCAACTTTTAACTCGTTCACCATGCCCAGCCCCATCTTAACTCAACCCAAAAAAGGCACAGCCTTGAGCCCGACCCTGACCGCCAAGCGGATTTTTCGCGCTCTATATCAGCGCGAACATGCGCCGGTCGACAGCGATGAAGCAAAAATCAACGTCTCGGAGTTGATTTCCAAGATTTCTTTTTATTACGAAAAAATTCGCAACGCCGTTGATTACAAAGACGATTCTTTGATGCGTAAAGACGGCGTGGCGCGCATTTTAAAGCGGCAAATCGTAGTGGAGCGCTTGCTCAAAGCGGTCAGCGAGGAAGACGCGCATGAAATTTCCCGCGGTCTGCTGACCGAATTGATTCGCGCCGGTTATTTACCCAACAATAAACTGCCGGAAAGTAAAATCGACGAACTGGCGGCGATTATCCACAAGTATTTGCTCTGGCGCAAATTTAGTTTAAGCAAAATCACCGGTTTATCCGGTTGGGGCCGCGTCAAAGACGAAATGGAAGTCCGCACCAAGGTTAACAATTGGCTGATTGGTTTGATGGCCAGTGAAATCGAAGCCAATCTGGGCCAAGAGGCGCGCACGGCCGATATGGTCAACGGGCTTTATCAATTGTTGCTGGACGTAATCAAATTGCCGCCGACCTCGCAACACGAAACCGATTTGCCGATTCAAATTTATCTGGCACTGTATCGCCAGTGGTTGCAATATGACGATGACATGCTCGGTTTTATTTTGTTAAAATATTTTCAACCGGAATGGGATAAAGCGACGCCGGAAATGCTGGAAGATTTGGCCGGCAATATCAACCGCCTCTATCAAGCGATTGATTATCAGTTGAACCATCCGCTCGGCCAGCAATTGCGCAAAGTCATTAATCGCTATGTTTTGTATGCCAGCGTGTTGCGTGAAACCGCCGAGGGCGATCCGGTCGCCACTTATCGCGAGTTGGAAACCGACAGTCAAGGCTTTGCCAAAAAAATCAAAGCCGTTTGCAACCGGCGTTATGCCGCGGCCAAAGCCAAGCTGTGGCGTTCGGCCGGCCGCAGTATTATTTATATCTTTCTGACCAAGTCGGTTTTTGTGGTTTTGCTGGAAATCCCAGCCATCCAATTTTTTCATGAGCAAATCAGTTATCTGGCTTTGGCGATCAATATTTCTTTTCCGGCTTTGCTTTTGTTTGTGACCGTGGCCATGACGCGCGTGCCGCACGATGATAACACGCAAAAAATTATCGAAGGCGTGGAGTCGATGGTTTATGAAGAAAAAGCGGCCAAGCAGATTGTTTTGCGCAACGCGATGCGCCGCGGCCCGATTATCAGCGGTATTTTGCACGTCGTTTACACGGCCACTTTCTTACTGTCGTTTTATTTGATTATCAAGATTTTGAAGCTGTGGCAATTCTCGTGGGTCAGCGTCATTATCTTTATTTTCTTTTTGGCGTTTGTCAGTTTCTTTACCATCCGCATCCGCAAAAACATTCGCGAGATGACGATTGTCAATCGCAAAGAAAATTTGCTGACATTTATTTTTGATTTGTTTGCCACGCCGATTATCGCCACCGGCAAATGGCTGTCCGGAAAGTTTTCCAAGATCAATGTCTTTATCTTTATTTTGGATTTTATTATTGAAGCGCCGTTTAAGATTTTTGTGGATATTGCCGAGGAGTGGACGAACTACGCGCATGAGAGGAAGGAGAATCTGTGAGTTGAAAGTTGTAAAGTTTATAAAGTTATAAAGTAAATTCACTTTATAACTTTCTGCCCGTAATGCTACGCCCGCCAGCAATGCTGAGCATAGCTCTGCGGGCCGGCATAGCGTTGCAGGCGGGTCAACTTTATGAACTTTATAACTTTATAAACTATTTTTTTTATGTCCATCTTAGATATTATATTGTTGCTCGTCATTGCCGCCTTTGTTTTTTACGGCCTCTTTTTCGGTTTGATCCGCGCCATCGGCTCGTTGGCCGGCATTCTGGTCGGCACTTGGGCGGCCGGGCAGACGTACTTGATAGTTTCCGGCTGGTGCCATAATCTTTTTTTTGGTTTTGATAACTGGGGAAAAATTATTGTCTTCATGTTGATTTTTACCGTGGCCAATCGTTTAACCTGTCTGCTTTTCTCTTTGCTTAATAAATTTTTTGACATCCTGACGATCATCCCGTTTTTAAAAACCATCAATCGCTTGATGGGCGCAGTCTTTGGTTTTATTGAAGGCTCGCTGGTGGTCGGTTTAATTTTATACGTTGTCTCGCGCTATGTCGGCACCCAGCAGCCGATCAGCCAATGGTTGACAGGCTCGCACTTGGCGCCGTTCTTGCTCGGCTTTGCGCAAATTTTGACCCCGCTCTTGCCCGTTTTGTTGAAAGAGTTAAAACCGATTATCTAATATGCCGCAGTACTTGTATGTGGATACCCATTCCCATGTTAATTTGAATGATTATCGCGACGATGCCGATGAAGTGATTCGTCGCGCGCTCAATAACAATGTCGCCATGCTGATTGCCGGGACGGACTACAAAAGTTCGCGCCGCGCTTTGGATTTGGCCAACAAATATCAAGCCGGGGTTTATTGCGCCGTCGGTTTGCATCCGGACGGTTTGGCTGACCGGCCGTCGGGCGAGCATGAAATTTTTAATTACGAGATGTATGAAAAGCTGGCGCGCTTTAACAAGACGGTGGCCATCGGCGAAATCGGTTTGGATTATTATCATCTGGACATTGATCAAGACGTCGCTTTAATCAAGCGCAATCAACAGCACTTGCTCAAAGAACAATTGACCTTGGCTTTGAATTTGGATTTGCCGGTGATTATTCATTGCCGCCAGGCGCATGACGATATGCTAAAACTGCTGGGCGAGTGGCGCAAAGAAAATAAAAATTGGCGCAAAAATAAACCGTGGGGCGTGATGCATTGTTTTTCCGGCAACGATGATTTGGCTTGGCAATATTTTAATCTGGGCTTGATAGTCTCGTTCACCGGCTTGATTACTTTCTCCAAGCAATGGGACGATTTAATTCGCAAATTGCCGGATGACAAGTTTATGATTGAAACCGATTGCCCCTATATGACGCCCGAGCCGTATCGCGGGGCGCGCAACGAACCGGTGCTGGTGCAATTAGTTGCTAAGCGGATTGCCGAGATTAAGAATCTTACTATGGAGCGGGTGGCGGAGCTGACCAGTGCGAATGCCAAGGAGCTATTCGGGATTTGACGGTAATTTTTGGTGTTGCATTCGGCGGTTCCATAGTCCCGCCAGCATTAACTAAAATAGTAGCACAAACTTGCTAGCGGGGCTGTGGAACCGAAACGTGAGAAAAGTTTATTTTTAGAATACTAAATGCTACAACAAAGATAGGCCCTACGGCTATCCTCAACTTTTCTCATAATTGGTGCCACAGCACTCCTCGGAGTGCCGCGTCGGACTATGGCACCCCCCCCAAAAAAAATCAGTCTGCCGGAAATTCCAGCATACTCAAGTTTGCCGTAGCAACTTTTTTGCTGTAAAATTGAACTACTAAGTAATCCTTGGTAGTTCAAAAAGTATGGAAGTAAATAACCAAATCATCATCTACAAAAGCCAGGACGGCCAAACGAAAATTGAAGTCAAATTGCAAGACGAGACGGTTTGGCTTACACAAGACCAAATTGCGGTTTTGTTTGACAAAGGACGATCAACTATCGCCGAACATATACAAAATGTATTTAGAGAGGGTGAGCTGGGTGAAGAAGTGGTATGTCGGGATTTCCGACATACCACTCAACACGGGGCCATGAAAGAAAGAACCCAAGAACAATCGGTGAGATATTATAACCTTGACGTTGTTATTTCTGTTGGTTATCGCGTAAAATCTCTACGCGGCACGCAATTTCGTATTTGGGCTACGCAAAAGCTCAAAGAATATATTGTTAAAGGTTTTGTCATGGACGATAATCGTTTGGCTAACGGCGGGGTGGCCAAAAGTTATTTTCAGGAATGGGAAGAACGGGTGCGCCGCATCAGAACTTCGGAGGCTAATTTTTATCAAAAAGTCAGGGCAGTGTTTGCCACCAGCGTCGATTATAATCCCAAGACTGATTACGCCCAGAGATTTTTTGCCGTGGTGCAAAATAAATTCCATTTTGCCATCACCGGTCAGACGGCGGCGGAGATTGTCGCCAGCCGCGTGGACAGCGGCAAAACAAATTTAGGCTTAACCAATTGGCAGGGTGAAATTATTACCCGCGAGCAAGCGCAAATTGCCAAAAATTATTTGGAGGAGCTGGAATTAAAAAGATTAAATTTGTTGGTGGAGCAATTTTTGTCGTTTGCCGAATTGCAAAGCGTGGAACAGCGGGTAATGTATATGCGCGATTGGGTGAAAAAATTAGACGGCTTTTTGGTATTGAACGACAAAGAAATTTTGGATAATGCCGGCGGCGTCTCGCATCAGGTGATGGAACAAAAAGTGCGCTCGGAATTGGCGAAATTTAATCAGAAAAGTTTAGAGAATAAAATTGGATAAAATACACATCACGAAAAACGCCGCAGTCTCTCGACGAGTACATCGGGAAGACTGCGGCGAGACAGAGATGAATTTTTAAGACAGTCGTAGTCCACTTCGTGAGACTACGACTGGGCGATGAAAATATCTGAACGGCAAGATTGGTTAGCAGAGGCTAAACCGAAATCTGACATCCGAAAACTGACACCCGATATTCGTTTGACTTTTCCCCGCCTTTTGGCTATAAATTAAGTGGTAGCTTATTTGTGAAATGTAAGGACCGGTTCCTTATATGTAAGATGGCTATAAATCTATTTTTTACTGCAATTTGCTATTTTTCGCCTAGATGTCGTCAGGCTGGCGCAAAATAATTTCACCGTAGATTAACTACGGCTCAATTATTTTGCTGGCCTTCCTAATCTAGACAAAAAATATCTAAATTTCGTTAAAAAAAAACAGATTTATAGCCATCTTATTTTGCTTTTTTATGCATAAGAATGAGCCCTGGTGGCAAGAAAGCGTCACGCTGTTTGCCGAGCTATCCTGCTTGATAACCGTTCCGGTGATTTTTGCCTTGTTTATTGGCAAATGGCTGGACCAGAAATACGCCAGTTCGCCTTTTTGGCTATTAGTTTTGGTCGGTTGCGCCTTTGTTGTCTCAATGACTGGACTAATTAGCAAAACTATGGCCTACCGCAAGAAATTAAAGAAGTCAGAAAAGAAAATAGATAAGACTGATTTATAGATTATGAGTCAAGTTTCAACCAATAATTTAGCCACCGGCGGCCCATTACATTCGGCTTTGGACCAAAGCGCGCAAAGCGCCGAGCCGGTGGATAAGCCAACTTTATACGCCGAAACGGTCGGCCATGTTGGTGGTTTTCCCGTGACCAACGCGTGGTTGAGTTCCGGTTTGGCGGTGCTGATTGTGTGCGTCATCGCCTTGGCGATTCGCAAAAAAGTAACGCTAGTGCCAAAGAAATTGCAGACCATGTTTGAAATTGTGATTGAGCAGTTTTTAAACATCGCCGACGGCATTACCAACTCGCGCAGTAAGTCTTTACAGTTCGCGCCCTTGATTTTGAGCCTGTTTTTCTTTATTTTGATTAACAATTGGCTGGGCATGCTGCCGGGCGTCAACTCCATCGGCCAAGTCATTTTACAAAACGGGCAAAAAGTGTTTGTGCCATATTTACGCGGCGGGACGGCTGATTTGAATACGACATTGGCCTTGGCGACGATGGCTGTGGTGGTCAGTCACATTTGCGGCGTCGTGGCCGTGGGCTGGTGGAAATATTTGAATAAGTTTGTTAACATCAAAGCGTTCCTGGATATTCCCAAGAAAATTGTCAAAGACCCGACGGTCGTTTTGGTTAATCCGATTCACGCCTTTGTCGGCATTATCGAAATCGTCGGCGAGTTGGCCAAGATTGCCAGTTTGTCTTTCCGGTTATTCGGCAATGTGTTTGCCGGCGAAGTGCTGTTGGCGGCGATGTCAGCCATTTTAGCCTTTGCCTTGCCCGTGCCGTTTATGTTTTTGGAAATCGTGGTCGGGTTGATTCAGGCATTGATCTTTGCGATTTTGGTTTTGATTTATCTGTCGATTAGTACCACAGCTGAAGAACATTAATATTTTTATACGAATACTACGAATTAGAATGCGAATACTACGAACGCTACGAAACAACGAATTAAAGTTTGTAGCGTTCGTAGTATTTGCATAATGTTCGTAGTATTAGTATTAAAATAAAAATATAATTAACTAACGAAAAAGTTATGGAAAATGTCATGTTGGCCAAAGCTTTGGCTATCGGTATCGGTTCAATCATGCCGGCATTGGCGATCGGTTTGATCGGCGCCAAGTCTATGGAATCAATCGGTCGCAATCCGGAAGCTGCCGGTAAAATTTTAGTACCGATGTTGTTGGCTTGCGCTTTTGCCGAGGCCATCGCGATTTACGCCTTGGTAATTGCGTTCTCGATCAGCTAATAAATCTTTTCTGTCTTCAAGTTTTTGAAGACAGGTTTGGGTTTAGTAGAAAAGTTTTAGTGGTCATACCGGCGCATGCCGGTATCCAGATGTTTGTGCCATTAAACTGGACCCCGGCATGCGCCGGGGTGACCAAGTAGAATATTTTAAATTAAAATTATGAATTCCCTAATCGAAATTTTTCATCTTGACTGGAAGTTGTTCTTGGCGCAGCTGGTAAACTTTGCCATTGTCTTTGGCGTGCTGTATTTTTTTGTCTTCAAAAAGATTTTTAGCGTCATGGGCACGCGCAGTGAAACAATCGCCAAAAGTTTGGCCGATGCCAAGAAGAATGAAACTTTGCTGGCCGATACGGAAATCGCCAAAGCCGAAGTTTTGAAGCAAGCCCGGCACGAAGCCGCCGAATTAATCGCCGAGGCGCAAAAGGCGGCGGAGATCAAACGCAATGAAGCGATTATGAAAGCCAAAGAGGACATCGGCCAAATCATTAGCGCCGAACGAGAAAAAATGCAGCAAGAAAAAGTGGCGACGTTGCGCGAAATTAAAGCCGAGACAGCCGAGCTGGTGATTGCCACTGTCGAAAAGGTTTTAGGCAAAAAAGAGACATTAGCCGGAGATAAAGATTTAATTAAAAAATTGTTGAAAGAGGAATAGTATGGCTCGATTTTCTGCCAAACAATACGCGCAGGCCATGATGGCGGTGTTCGACGATGATCAGTCGCCGGAGATTAAAATCGTGGCCGCTAATTTTTGGCAACTGCTCAAAAAAAATAATGACAGCGCCAAATTGCCGGCGATCTTGCAACGATTGCAGCTTTTACAAAATCAAGAACAGGGAATTTTACCGGTCAAGATTGCCAGTGCCGCGCCGTTGTCTGACGAAGCACAAACTTGGTTGACGACTAAATTACAGCATCAAACAAAAGCTAAAACTTTTGTCATCGAGAAAGTTGTCGAGCCGGAATTATTGGGCGGGGTAGTCATCAGTTATCAGGACAAAGTATTGGACGGCAGTTTGGCTTATCATTTGCAACAATTAAAACAGCAATTAGTAACTTTATAAAAGTATGTCAAAGACTAAAGATTTTATCATTGAGCAATTAAAAGAACAGATCGCCGGCTTTAAACCCGTGGCGCGAGAGATGACGGTCGGCCGGGTGGAAAAATTATTTGACGGCATCGCCTTGGTGTCCGGTTTGTCGGGCGCGATGATGAGTGAGATTTTACAATTTGTCAGCGGCGATAAGATTATCGACGGCGTAGCCTTGAACTTGGAAGAAGACGTTGTCGGCGCCATTATTTTGGGCGAATATATCGACATCAAAGAAGGCGATGAGGTGCGTTTGACCGGCAAGATTTTATCCGTGCCGGTGGGCAACAACTTGATCGGCCGCGTGGTTGATTCGTTGGGCAAGCCGATTGACGGCAAAGGTACCATTTCGACCAAAGATTTTTATCCGATTGAAAAAATTGCCCCAGGCGTCATGGCGCGCCAATCAGTCACCCAGCCGGTGCAGACCGGCATCAAAGCGATTGACGCCATGGTGCCGATCGGCCGCGGTCAGCGCGAGCTGATTATCGGCGACCGCCAAATCGGCAAAACCGCCATTGCCATTGATACGATTATCAATCAAAAAGGCCAGAACATGAAATGTATTTATGTCGGTATCGGCCAGAAAGAATCAAAAGTGGCCGGCATTGTCGCCAAGTTAGAAGAGGCGGGCGCCATGGAATATACGACCATCGTCTTGGCGGGTGCCAGTCATCCGGCATCGCTATCCTTTATCGCGCCCTATGCCGGCTGTGCCATGGCCGAATATTTCTTGGACAAAGGCGAGGATGTTTTAATTGTTTATGACGATCTATCAAAACACGCCGTGGCTTATCGCGAAGTGTCTTTGCTTTTGCGCCGTCCGCCGGGCCGTGAAGCTTATCCGGGCGATGTTTTTTATTTACACTCTCGTTTGCTTGAGCGTGCTTGCAAACTGAATAAAGATTGCGGCGGCGGTTCGATTACCGCTTTGCCGATTATTGAAACACAAAACGGCGACGTCTCGGCTTACATTCCGACCAATGTCATTTCCATTACCGACGGCCAGATTTACTTGGAAGCGGATTTGTTTTATCAAGGCAATCGTCCGGCGGTCAACGCCGGTTTGTCCGTCTCGCGCGTCGGTTCGGCCGCGCAGATTAAAGCCATGAAAAAAGTGGCCGGCAAATTGCGTTTGGAAGCGGCGCAGTTTCGCGAACTGGCTTCGTTTGCTCAGTTCGGTTCTGATTTGGATGAAGACACCAAGCGAAAATTGGCGCGCGGCCAGCGTTTGACCGAAGTCTTCAAGCAGGGCCAATACCAGCCGCTCTCTGCGGCTGAACAAGTGGCGGTCTTTTTTGCCTTGATTAATAATCTGATGGACGATGTGCCGGTGGAAAAAATTACCGAGTTCGAAGCTGGTTTATTGGTTTATGTGCGCGCCCAAGGGACAGAAGTTTTAGAGGCGATTGCAAAAACAGGTGAATTGGCAGAAGAAACAACAGAAAGTTTAAAGAAGTTGATTAATGAATACAAGGAGACGGTAGATTATTTGATAAAGTAAAGATTAAAGTGTTAATTAGTTCATAAAGTTCATAAAGTTGAAAGTAAAATGCTTTATAACTTTATGAACTTTATAACTTTCAACTCAAGAGTATGCCTCAAACCGGAGACATTAAACGCCGAATTAAATCGGTTAACAGCATCAACAAAATCACCAAAGCCATGGAAATGGTGGCGGCGGCCAAAATGCGCCGAGCGATTGAGGCGGTGTTGAAAACCAGAACGTATGCCAATTTGAGTTGGGAGACGGTGTTAAACTTGGCCGCCATGTCTTCGGCGCGCCATGAACCGTTGCATCCGCTTTTAGCCCCGCGCAGCGGCATTAAAAAAGTGGCCATCGTTTTGGTGATGCCGAATCGCGGTTTGTGCGGCTCATTGGCTTCGGCCTTGTTGGCCAAAGTGCGTTATTCGATCGATAAACATTTACAAAACGAGCTGGGTGAAAAGATTGCCACAGAATTTATCTTGCTCGGCCGCAAAGGTGAGATTGTGCGGCGCTATGGCTATGAAGTGGCGGCGGATTTTGCCAAAGCCGATTTGGTGACCGATTCGACTGATGCCCATCCGGTGTTTAAATTATTGATCGATGAATTTTTGAGCGGCAAATATGACAAAGTGCTTTTGGCCTACACCGATTTTATCAACGCCGTCAAACAGCGGCCGCAAGTCAAACAATTGTTGCCGATAAATTTGGCTGAACGGACTTTGGGTGTGATGGGTCGAGAGTCGGCGGCCGTGGTGTCGGCGGAAATGATCGAAGCCAAGCATCGCGAGCATGTCAATGTCGGGCAGTTTGCCCGTGAATATTTGTTTGAACCGGACGCGACAACCGTTTTGGATAATTCCATTCCCAAGTTAATTCAAGTGCAGCTATACCAGGCGATGCTGGAAGCCAACGCTTCCGAACACAGCGCGCGCATGGCGGCGATGCATCAAGCCAGCCAAGCGGCCAGCGATATGGCCGGCGAGCTGACGATGTTCTTCAACAAGGCGCGGCAGGCGAGCATCACGGCGGAGATTGCCGAGATTAGCGCGGGGGCAAATGCGCTAAGCTAGTTGAAAGTTCATAAAGTTATAAAGTCCATAAAGTGGGAGCATTTACTTTATAAACTTTATAACTTTACGAACTTTATGAACTTAAAATATAGATTCATAAATAAAAAATAATATGAAAGATTCAAGCAAAAACTTAGGCACAATTAAGCAGGTTATCGGTGTCGTCGTGGATGTTCTTTTTGCCGACGAATTGCCGCAGATTTATCACGCCTTGGAAGTGGATAACCGCGGCCAGAAATTGACCTTGGAAGTGCAACAGCATCTCGGCTCCAATCTGGTGCGCACCATTGCCATGGGTTCGACCGACGGTTTGAAGCGCGGCGACGAAGTGCACGACACCGGTGCGCCGATCTCGGTGCCGGTCGGCAAAGAAACTTTGGGCCGCATTTTTGATGTCTTGGGCAATGTGATTGATAATGGTCCCGAAGTCAAAACAGAAAAAAGATATGCCATTCATCGGCCGGCCCCCAAGTTTACCGAGCAATCAAACAGTGCCCAGATTTTGGAAACCGGCGTCAAGGTTATCGACCTGATTTGTCCGATTGTCAAAGGCGGCAAAGTCGGTTTGTTCGGCGGCGCCGGTGTGGGTAAAACCGTTGTCATCCAAGAATTTATCAATAACATTGCCTCCGAGCATGGCGGTTATTCGGTTTTTGCCGGCGTGGGTGAACGCACGCGCGAAGGCAATGACTTATACCACGAAATGAAAGGTGCCGGCGTTATCGACAAAGTGGCGATGGTCTTCGGCCAAATGAACGAACCGCCGGGAAGCCGCGCGCGCGTTGCTTTGTCCGGTCTGTCCATGGCGGAATATTTCCGCGACGAAGCGCATCAGGACGTCTTGTTTTTTATCGATAATATTTTTCGCTTTACGCAAGCCGGTTCGGAGGTATCGGCCTTGCTTGGCCGTATGCCGTCGGCGGTCGGTTATCAACCGACGCTGGCCACGGAAATGGGCGCTTTGCAAGAACGCATTACTTCCACCAAATCCGGCTCCATTACTTCCATCCAAGCGGTTTATGTGCCGGCGGATGATTTGACAGATCCGGCGCCGGCGACCACTTTCGGCCATTTGGATTCGACTGTTGTCTTGTCGCGCGGTTTGTCCGAACTCGGGATTTATCCGGCGGTTGACCCCTTGGATTCTTCCTCGACGATTTTGGATCCGAATATTGTCGGCGAAGAACATTATCAAACGGCGCGCGGCGTGCAGAAAATTTTGCAGCGCTACAAAGAATTGCAAGATATCATTGCTATTTTGGGTATGGAGGAGTTGTCATCGGCCGATAAATTGATTGTCAGCCGGGCGCGCAAGATCCAGAAATTTTTATCCCAGCCGTGTTTTGTGGCCGAGACTTTTACCGGCCGCAGCGGCAAATATGTCAAACTGGCCGACACGGTGCGCAGCTTTAAAGAAATTTTGGACGGCAAGCATGATGACAAAGCGGAAGATGCGTTTTATATGGTGGGGAGCATAGATGAGGTAGAATAGGTTGATCATTAATGCGAAAAATGCGAATTTGCATGCGAATACCACGAATTAAAACCGCAAAAAATGCGAATTCGTTTTTAATAATGTTAGTCTAAATCTTAAGCTTTGGGATTTTATTCGCATTTTTCGCTATGTCATTTGCGGTATTCGCATGCAAATTCGCATTTTTCGCATTAATTATATGGATAAATTAATTAAATTTGAGATTGTGACACCCGAACGGATAGTCTTGAAAGAGAGTGTTCTGCAGGCCAGCATCCCCACGACCACCGGCGAAATTACCATTCTGCCCGGCCACTTACCATTGATTTCGATTGTTAAAGCCGGGGTTTTGGAATTGAAAAAAGCCGACGGCCAAGCGGAAGTGATGGCCGTGTCCGGCGGTTTACTGGAAGTGCTGACCGATAAAATTGTCATCCTGGCCGACACGGCCGAAACCGCCGCCGAACTCGACGAAACGCGAATTATGGAAGCGCGGGCGAAGGCCGAAATTTTAAAGCAGGAAAAAGTGGGCGACGTCAAAGCCTTTGCTCAGGCGACTGCGCTGTTAGACAAAGAAATGGCGCGTCATCATGCCGTCAGACGGTGGAAAAAAATAAAAAACATTGAATCAATCAACTAATATGTCTTATCAATTTAATTATCAGGGCAAACATCATTGCCCGGCCGCGGTTTTGTCTTGCATTGATTTTCGTTTTTGGCAAACGATTGTCGAGTATGTTCACAATGAACTGGGCATCGCTGACTTTGATTTCCCGTCTGTGCCCGGCTCGGCCAAGGCGATTAACGACGGCGAGCCGGACGGTTTGGCCATGAGTTGTGTGACGATTCCGTTGCAATTGCATGAGGCCAAAAAAATTATCATAGTTAATCATGCCGATTGCGGCGCTTATGGCGGCGCCGACAAACATGAATCGCTGGATGCCGAAGTCGAATTTCATAAACAAGAGTTGCTCAAGGCCAAGGCGAAGATTTTGGCCAAGCATCCGGATGCGGAAGTGATTTTGTTGTTTGCCGAGCTGATTGATAACGGCCGGCAAATAGACATCTTGACAATTGAATAAAAAAGCGTTAAAAAGAACTGAATAAAATTAGTTCTTTTTCAATTTAAGGAGGAGGTTTTAATGAAAGAAAGCGACAGTAATGTTTTTGGCTGCCCGGTGATTCATGCCGACAGCTTTGTCAGTGAAGCGGCTGAAGTGTTTGGCATGGTGGAAATCGATAATGACGTGGTGGTTTTGCCTCATGCGTCCATTCGCGCCGACGAAGGCAGTCCGTTTAAAATATGCAAAGGCACCAACATTCAAGACGGCGTGGTAATTCACGGTCTGTTGAATAAGTTTGTCGAAGTTGGCGATAAGCAATATTCGGTTTATATCGATTCGCACTGTTCAATTGCTCACGGTGCGTTGATTCATGGTCCGACTAAGATCGGCAAAAAGACTTTTGTCGGTTTTGGCGCGGTGATTCATAACTCGGTGATTGGCAGAAATTGCGTGATTCATCACGGCGCGATCGTAGAAGGGGTTACTTTGCCGGCCAACACCTATGTGCCGCACGGTTGTATTTTAACCAAGCAAGCGGACGTGGCAAAATTGCCGGTGATGCCAGAGAACATCAAAGAATTTAATAAAGAGGTAGTCGATTACAACAAGCTTTTGTGCCATCATTACAAAAGTCAAAAATTTAAATTTAATTTTTAAAAAATAGCTCTTGGTTTTTTCCAAGGGCTTTATTTTTTTTCTGCTCTTTTGTTTTTGGTAAATTAGTTCTAAGATAAACCCATGAAATACGTTGCCGATCTTCATCTTCATTCCCGCTATTCGCGCGCTTGCTCGCGTGACTTGGAGTTGCCCAACATTCAGGCCGCTTGTTTGCAAAAGGGGATTGACATTATCGGTTCGGCCGATTTTACCCATCCGGCTTGGTTTGGCAATCTGCACAATCAGCTGGCCGAGGATGGCTCCAGCGGTTTGTATTATTTAAAAGCCGCGCCGACAAAAGTGCGCTGGTTATTATCGACCGAACTGTCTTTGGTTTATAAAGATAAAGGCAAAACGCGGCGCATTCATTTGGTGGTGCACGCGCCAAATTTGCAGGCGGTCAAAGAGTTGAATGATTTTCTGGACGGCAAGTATAATATTCGCTCGGACGGTCGGCCGATTTTGGGCATCAAAGCGCCGGATTTGGTAAAATTATGTCTGTCAATTAATCCCAGATTTTTAATTTACCCGGCGCACATCTGGACGCCGTGGTTTTCCGTTTTTGGTTCCAAGTCGGGTTTTGATACTTTGGAAGAGTGTTTTGACGAGCAGACGGAAAATATCTATGCCTTTGAAACCGGTTTGTCCAGCGACCCGGCGATGAACTGGCGCGTGTCGCAATTGGATAAATTATTAATGCTGTCCAACTCCGACGCGCATTCTTGCCATAACTTGGCGCGTGAAGCCAATATTTTAGATTTAGACGAATTATCTTACGATCGTTTTTATAATTTATTAAAAAATAATCAGAAAAGTTTAGTCAAAACGATTGAATTTTATCCGGAAGAAGGCATGTATCATTGGGACGGCCATCGCGCCTGTAATTTTTCTTGCCCGCCCGAGCAGTCAAAAAAATTAAAAAATATTTGCCCGGTCTGCGGCAAGCCCTTGATTATCGGGGTGGAAAATCGCGTCGAGGAGCTGGCCGACAGAGAAATTGGTTTCAAGCCGGTTGGTGCGAGCGACTATGTCAAACTGGTCGAGCTGGACAAGATTATCGCCGACAGTTTGGACATCAAAACGCGCAGCTCAACTAAGGTACAGGCATTTTATAATAAATTGATTAATGAACTGGGCAGCGAGTTGAAAATTTTATTAGAAATTGACATTAAAGAAATAGAAAGAGTGGCCGGCGGACAAATTGCTTTGGGCGTGGCGCGGGTGCGCCGCGGCGAGCTGGAAGTAGTGCCCGGATTTGACGGACAATACGGCGTGGTCAAGATTTTCACGCAAAAAGAAAGGGAAGCGCGGCAAAGAAAATTGTTTTAGTGAGTAGTTTGTAGTGGGTAGTTGGTGGAAAATAAAGCAGCCTAGCGGTTGCTTTATTTTGGTTAAATTTCTACAAGCTACTCGCTACAAACCAAAATCCGCGTAAATCAGGTGGAAAATTGGCTATTCGACGGCTATTTTTTTATTAAACGGTATGTTATAATATTAACCAAAGACTTGACGTCAGCCATTTTTTGTTTTTTTTATATAAAAATAAATATATCGCTCATGTGATTCCGTCAATTTGCAAAAAATTTATTTTTTCGAGCCTATTAGCGCTGGCTTTGGTTTTTGTTTTTTTTGGCGCCAGGCCGGCCGAGGCCGATATTGTCAATTCCGCGGTTTTTACTTCGGCGGTTAAGGATCTGGGCGGGGCCAGCGTCAGTTTGACCTTTTCTTGGTCGGCAACCATTGCCACCGGCACCACCGCTGTGACAATGCAGGTTCGTTCCGGCACTACGGCCGTGCCAACCTCCGACAGCGATGCCAATTGGACAACCTGGACGACGGCCACCAACGGCGCCAGTCTGGCTTCGCCGCTGAAAGACAATCGCTATTTTCAATATCGCGCCACTTTGACCTCGACCGATATCAACCAAGTGCCGGCTTTGAATGATGTAACCATCGGCTCGTCGGCTATTCCCGCCACGTCGTCTTTAATTTCTTCGCCTTATGATTCGGGCAGTGACGCCAACCTGGTCCCGCGAATCAGTTGGAACGGCAGTGGCACCTCCACGGCCGCCGGTTTGAAATTTCAAATCAGATCGGCCGCTTCCACTTCCAGCTTGGCCGTAGCGCCGTGGTGCGGCTTTGCCGATACGGGCGATGCTTGCTCCGGCAATAATTATTTTGACGACAGCCAAAACGGCAAACAAATCACCGACACCAATCATCCGTTGCTGCACGGCGGCAATGATCGCTATTTTCAATACCAAGTTATTTTTACTTCCGCCGGCCAAACGGCCGCCACCCTAAACGATGTTACCTTGACCTACGTCGTCAACGCGCCGCCGGAGTTTGCTACCGCGCCGACCGCCAGTCAAAGCGCGGTTGACGGCAAGGTCAGATTGGATTATGCCGCGCTTGATCCCGATACCGCCGCCAGCGGCGTCAATTGCCCCAATTGCGTGGTCGCTTCTTTGCGCTATTCGCTGGACAACGGTTCGTCTTGGACGACTATCCCCAGCCAGTATTTGTCCACGCCGGCCGGTGCCAATTTGGGCTTTGGCACGTCCACTATCGCCACCGCCTCCACTTCCTATGCCGTTATTTGGGACGCCAAGAGTAATATTAACGGCGTCTTTGCCACCAGTACCAAGCTTGAAGTTACCTTGAACGATAAAGAAGGCGGCAACAATACCGTTATCGCCGCCACCCCGGCATTTACCTTGGACGTGGCTAATCCGGCGCTCGGTTCGCCAAGCGCAGTGATTGACGCCAAGAATGCCGTTAAAAATGACGCCAATCATCCGGCCTTGTTGACGTTGAACGCTTCGGATCAAACGGCCGATAATTTTCAGATGTGCGTCACTTTGGATAACACGCAAACCAATTGCCATCTGTATAATGCCACATCTTCGATCATGATCGCGACCGATCCGGACGTGGTTTATGTCAAGTTTGTCGATAAATACCAAAACGTCACGGCGACCAGCGTGCAAACGCCGGAAACACCGACGCGCTTGATTATCAAAGATGTTTCCGACCAAACCTTGGGGATTTATCAAGAGTTTTTGGCTTGGAAAGCGATCGCGCCGCCGCCGCAAGGCACTTTTGCCGATTATAAAATCGAATATTCCACCGACGGCTCGACTTATCAAGACTTAAAAGCGATTAATGACATTTCCGTCAATTATTATTTTCATCAGAGCCTGGTGTCGCAGCAAAAATATTATTATCGCGTCTATAGCCTGGATTCTTTGGGCAACGCTTCTTATTATTCTACGATTATTAACGACGTGGCCGACGGTTCCAGCGGCGCCAGTACCAATCCGCCGATTATTTCCAATGTCAAGGCCTTGTCAATTTCCACGCAAAGTGCGGCCATCGAATGGGAAACGGACGCGCTATCCGATTCTAATGTCGCTTATGCCGACAGCACCAGTTCCGCCACCAGCACCATCGGTTCAAAAACCATGGTTGACGATGCGAGCGATATCGGCAAGCACCATGTTGTGTTAACCGGCTTGTTGCCGAATCATACTTATTATTACACGGTTCAATCTAGCAATATCTTGGGCGTTTCCGGCACAGACACCAATGGCGGAGCGTATTACAATTTTACTACGCTGTCCGGCCCGACGATTAGCGGCACGACGGTCAGCAGTGTGACCAATAACAGCGCAACAATCATTTGGAATACGAGCGATGCGTCCGACTCCACGGTTTATTTTTCCACTTCCACCAGCGCCTCGTCTTTTGACAGTCGAACAGCGGCCGCGTCGGTTATTAATCATACGGTGACGCTAACCAATTTAGCCAAAGGCACAGTTTATTATTACTATGTTAAATCCGGGGTCGGTTTGGATAATAACGGCGGCAATTATTATACCTTTAGCACGCCGATTGACAATATTCCGCCGGTGATTGACGCGGTCACTTCTTCGGTGGCCATCGATAGCAAGGCGTTGATCACTTGGACGACTTCCGAACCGGCCGATGCCAAAGTGGACTACGGCCTGCAATCCGGCACTTATTCTTTTTCTAAAACAGACAGCAGTCTGGGATTGGATCATTTTTTACTGTTGAGCGATTTGGCCAGTTCAACCCAGTATTATTATAAAGTCACTTCGGCCGACGCCTCCGGCAACGTGGCCACATCCAGCGAGCACACATTTAACACTTCGGAGCCGCTGTCGACCGAATCGGCGGTGTTGGTGCGCGAAGCAAAAGCCAAGGCGGCGGGCGAAGCGGCGGCGACCACCACGTCCTCTGTTTGCCCGACTTATAGCGGAGGCGGGGGTACAGTGACTGTTTATAAAGATATTGATCGCAGTAAGCCGTTGATCAGCGAGGTCAAAGTCGACGGCCTGACCGGCGACGGCGCGACCGTCAGCTGGACCAGCGATCGTAAAGGCAGCAGTTTTGTTAAATTTTGGGCGGCCATCAACGACGATAAAACAGTCGGCGTGTTTGACAGCGGCTTGACCCATAAAATTGCCTTGACCGGTTTGAAAGCGAGCACCAAGTATTTTTTCAACGCCTTGACGTCCGACGAGTTTGGTAATTTGGGCACTTCGGCAGAAAATAATTTTACAACCGGCGACGCCATCGGTTTGCCCGACGCCACCAGCACCGCCGACAATCAAGATGCCGTTTTTACGGCGGCCATGGACAAGGTGTCGGCTTATTTAATAACCGCATCCGGTCAAGTCTCCGTCAATACGCTGGAAGCAAAATTGAATGATCAATATGATCTGATCAGACAGCTGTCGGCCACAGTGCCGGTGCCTTTGCTGGCCGGCGAGCCTCGAGTTTTGGTGACAGCCAGAACGGCCACCATCACCTGGACCAGCGACAAAGCGGCAAATTCTTTGGTGGCTTTTTCGCCCGAGGCTAATTATGATCCGACCAAAGGCGAGGCCGCTTATCGGCAAGTGGCGGGCGATGCCGAAAGCCAAGTGAAAAATCATGCGGTAACTATTTTTGATTTGCAACCGGATACGATTTATCATTATCAAGTCCGATCGGAAACCGGCATCGGTTCTTTGGGCCAGTCGGGAGATTTTGTCTTTAAAACCAGCTCGGACAAATTGGAAATTACCAATTACGTCGTGCAGAATATCGGTCCGCAAACCGCCACCTTCAAATGGTTGACCAATAACGAGACAAATTCGACAGTTAAATACACGCCTTATCGCAATGGGATTTTAGCCGTCGATGCCGGCAAGACAGTGGAAGACAAGAATTATAGCGTTTTGCATGAAGTGGCGATTAATGATTTTGAATCCGGCGTGGTTTATGACATCGAATTGAGCGGCCAAGATATTAAAGGCCAGGTAATCAGCAAAGAAATTATTGTTTTTTCCACCGGCCAAGACAATTTGGCGCCGATTATTTCTCAAGTGCAAACCGAATCGGCCTTGTCTACCGGCGGTAAAGATTCCAACGTGCAAACGGTTATCTCTTGGCTAACCAATGAAAACGCTACCGCCCAAGTGCTGTATCAAAAAGGTGCGGGTGCGGTGCAGGACGACGCTTGGCAAAAAACGCCGCTGGACGGTAATTATGCCAAAAAGCACATTGTTGTTTTGACCAAGTTTGAGCCGGGGCAAATTTATCAATTCAAGATTCAAAGCTCGGATTCTAGCAATAACCTGGCCGCTTCCGGCATTTACACGGTTTTGGCGCCCAAACAGAAAGAATCGGTGTTTGAAGTGATTATCAAGAATTTTGAAGATATCTTTGGTTGGATTAAATAAAAATTTTATGGTCGAACAGCCGTTAATTAAAACCGATAAATTAAACGTGGTCTATTTTTTGGGCAGACCCAATCAAGTTAACGCCGTGACTGACGTTGATTTGGAAATTTTTCCGGGGGAGTTTGTGATTTTTTTTGGGCCGTCCGGCTGCGGCAAGTCGACTTTGCTTTATTCGATCGCCGGTCTGGAAAGGAATATCCAGGGTGATGTTTTGGTTAACGGCAAAAATTTGGCCAAGTTTAATCGCCAAGAATTGGACGATCATCGCCAGCATACGATCGGCATGATTTTTCAGGCTTATTATTTGATCAGTTCTTTGAGCGTTGCCAATAATATTATTTTGCCGCAATTTTCTTTGAAGACCGGAAAAAAAGAACGAACCAAAAAAGCCGACGAGCTGTTGAATTTTTTTGGCGTCGGCCAGCAAAAAGATAAATATCCTAATGAATTATCCGGCGGCCAGCAACAGCGCATTGCTATTTGCCGCGCCCTGATGAACGAACCGGATTTGATCTTGGCCGACGAACCGACTGGTAATCTCGACTCCAAAGCGGCGACCGACGTAATGAATCTTTTGACGGAGTTGAACGAGAAAAAAGGCAAGACAATTGTTTTGGTGACGCACAGTCCCGGCAGTTTGGCTTACGCCCATCGCGTTTTTCATATGAAAGACGGAAAAATTATCGGCGTAACAGTTAATCGCCAGCGGCAACAGCCATTGCAATCGGCTGTTTTGTCGGCCGATGTTTTGGCTAAAGATTTGGGAAAAGTTTCGGAAAATAAAACGATTGAAGTTTTGCCGCCAGCGGAGCCGGCCGGAATCTTGGCCGAGATTAAGGCGCGAGAAATTGTCGCCGAAGCGCTGACCGGCTTGTCGCTGGAAGAACTCGGCCGGATTGAAAAAATTGTCGCCAAAATGATTGGCGGTCAAAGTGGCCAAGTTCTACTTGATTACTTTGATGATTCCGGCCATGGCTTGGGGCTGGATACTCGCTTGGCGCACAAACTGTCCGGCAGAATAAAAGATGTTTTGGCGGAAATTAAAATCTTGCAGCAAGCCGAACAAAAAAGTAAAAATCAACTTGCCGGAGATTCAACGCAAGAAATCGTGGAGATTCGCCATTATTTATTGGAGCAGTTTGATGTTAAGTTAAAAGATTCTCGAGCCTTGCTTAATTTTGACAGCATTATCAGGGACCGATTAAGCGGCGGCAGCGGCGCCAAAGAAACGCGCTTGTTGTTCCGTCAGCCGATTATGGATAATGGTGCGGGTTTGGACAAACGGCTGGTTAAAAAAATCGCCAAGCGGTTGGAATTATTAATTTTAGGTAAAATATAGTATGAAATTTTTTGACGCTTTAACTTTGTCGACGCGCATGTTTAAAAATCGGCCGATGCGCACGTTTTTGACGATTCTCGGTGTCAGTGTGGGTATCGGTACGGTATTATTTTTGGTTTCTTTGGGCTATGGTTTGCAGCAGGTTGTTTTGAATAAAATTACCACCGCCGATTCTTTGCTGAGTTTGGACGTCAGTCCCGGCGTGTCAAACCTGGTGCAACTGTCGCAAGATAATATCGACAAGATTGCGCATCTGCCAGGCGTGACGGAGACCGGCCGCTTAGCCAATGTGGCGGCGCAAATCACTTTAGGCGACAAAACTGCCGACGGCCAGATTTTTGCCAGCGATAAAACTTTTTTTCGTTTGAATGGAGTTAATCTTAACTCCGGCCGCGAATTTGCCGGCGATGACGCCCTGGAAACGGTTGTTTCTTCGGCCGCGCTGTCTTTATTTAATCTGACGCCAGCGCAAGCGATCGGCCAAAAGGCGCAGTTGACTTTGTATGTCACTTCTGTGGATAATGACGGCTCCGAGCAAATCAAAACCGTCAAGCGCCAAGACTCTTACACTATTGTCGGCGTCATCAATGATGATAACAATGTCTTTGCTTATATTCCGTTAAAATCGATCGCCGATGTCGGTTTGACTAAGTATGACCAACTCAAAGTAAAAGTGGCTGATAATAATTTAATGGCCGGTGCCAGAAGCCAAATTATGGATCAAGGTTTTTTGGTCTCGTCTTTGTCTGATACGATTGATCAAGCTAATAAAATTTTTCAAATTATTCAAATTGTTTTATTTGCTTTTGGTTTTGTCGCTTTGCTGGTGTCGGCGATCGGTATGTTCAACACGATGACGATTTCTTTGTTGGAAAAGACCAACGAAATCGGCATTATGCGCTCGTTGGGCATTACCGGCCGCGACATTAAAAAAATCTTTTTTATGGAAGCCGGGATTATGGGTTTTTTGGGCGGCGTCGGCGGCGTGATTGTCGGCTATTTGGCCGGCTCGATTGTCAATTTGGGCTTTAACTTTTTGGCCAACAATTTGGGCGGCAAGGCGTTAAGCTTGTTTTATACGCCGCCGATTTTTATATTTTTTATTATTTTGTTTTCCACGATTGTCGGTTTTTTAACCGGTGTTTTTCCTTCCATTCGCGCCGCTAAATTAAATCCGCTGGACGCCTTGCGCTATAAATAAACAGCTCTTTGCAGGCGCAAAGCAAACCTGTATAATATAATTAACCAAGAAAAAACTTATTTTTATGAACGTAAAGCGAAAAATTAAATCATGGCTCAAGTCGAACAAAAAAGTCAGGTTGATTTTATTTTTGGCTTTGTTGCTTTTGTCTTGGGCGCTGCTGTGGTGGCTGGTTCGTTGGTGGACCTTTATGATTGTCGTTTTGGGCGGATTGGACATTGTGATGTTCTTGTCTTATCGGCGCGATGTCGCGGTGCCCTTTTTGGAGACCATGCTGGCTAAAGAATATCTGCGCGTCAAAGCAAAGTCGCCGCAAAATCGCGTTTGGCTCGGTTTGTTAAAATATTTTTTAATTTTATTTTTAAACTCGCAAAAAAGTTTTGCTTTGTTAATCCAGGCTGAGACGCCGCTGGCTTTGAGCTTTGACGCCAAGAAGAAAACTTTGATTTTTGACGCCAAGTTCGGTAAAAGTAAAAAAGGCGCGGTGGCCGAATCATTCGCTTTTCACCAATCAATCAAAAAGAAAGTGGTGGCTTGGTCTTTGGGTGCTTCTTCGGCGGCAACGGCGGTGATCATTTTGGCGGCGCTTATTTTTCCTTCGTTTAATTTTTTGAATGCCGCCACTTTTCCCTGGACGCAAACCGATTGGAGCGGCGGCGCTTCGTCAACGGCCATAGCCGTTCATCCTGGCGACAAAAGCGGCTGGACAAAATATTATTCAGCCAGTTCTAATTTAACTTTGGGCGCCAGCTTGACGGCGAGCACGACCGCCAGCACGACGACTGATACGACCGATGCCGATTGGCAAGCCGGCACCATGACCAATGCTTATATTACCGGCAACAGCGTTGTTATGTTCAAGCCGATCGGCGCCACTTGTTCCGGCAGCAATGAATGCGTTAACGGTGTTTGTTTGTTGCGCGGTATCTGTGGGACTTATAGTACAACAACTATCGCCACCGATACCAGTTTGACGAGCGCAACCGACGGTGCTTGGGTGGTGCAAGAGTATGAGAATTTAATTGTTAATAGCGGCAAAACTTTAACTGTTTCCAATCGTAATAAAGGTTTGATTTTATATATTGATAATAATTTAACGGTTAACGGCGCCATTACCATGACAGCGCGCGGCGCCAATGCGGCTGGCGCCAATATTTGTATTACACCGACCAACTCCACTTCTACCGCTGTTTACACGGCCGGCTGTTCTTATTCGGCCGATACCGGTGATTTACAGGCAACTTATCATATTCCGGCGGCTGGCGGTGGCGGTGGCGGTGCGGCCTATAATTATATTAATGGATATTATAATGGTAGTAACGGTGCGGCTGGCACAAATGGCGGTTCGGGCGGTGGCGGTTCGGGCGGGATGCGCGTTCTTTATGCTAATGCTTATTCAGGTGCCGGTTCAGCCGGCACATCTTACTCTGGCGGTTCGGGCGGCGGCGGTATAGAAGCTCTTTCTCCCCAGACGAGCTGCACTTTGTCTAGCGGTCCCGCCGATGCCGGGGCTAACGGCGGTGCTGGCGGTGCTGGCAATAGTCAATATGGTATAGGAGGTTGCTACTCAGCTAGTAATGGTCAGGGCGGGGTTGGTAATCCGGGCGGAGTAAACAATGCAGGCGGTTCTAATGCCAGTGGCACGGGTGGTTTATTAATTATTATTGTGCGCGGCAACACCACTATTGGCGCCGGCGGGGTGATTTCCTCTAATGGCACCAATGCCAGCTCTGGTTCCTGCTCTTCGGGCGGCGGCGCTTCGGGCGGCGGTTCGGTTAACCTGCTCTATAAAGGCAGTTTAACTAACAGCGGCTCTATTACGGCTACCGGCGGCGCTCATGCCAGTTGTAGCGGTAATGGCGGTAATGGCGGCAATGGTTCGGTTAGAACTTATAGAACTAACTAGAGCACGTAACATATAACACGTAACAAAAAACACGTAACATTTTTACTCTTAGAGCGCTTAGTAAAAACGATTGTTACGTGTTTTATGTTATGTGTTACGCGTTCAAAACTCCGCCGAGCCTGGGGTGCGGGGAAAAGCGATGACGTCGCGGGCGTTTTCCATGCCGGTGACATACATCACTAATCGTTCAAACCCCAGGCCAAAACCGGCGTGCGGTACGCTACCGTATTGGCGCAACTGCAAATACCAAGCATAATCTTCTGGCTTTAATTTCATTTCTTTCATTCGTTCAGTTAATTTTTCCAATCTCTCTTCGCGCTGGCTGCCGCCGATAATTTCGCCTACGCCCGGCACCAACAAATCCACGGCGGCGACGGTTTTGCCATCGTCGTTTTGGCGCATATAAAACGCTTTTACTTCCTTGGGATAATCGGTCACAAAAACAGCCGATTGGTAAATCTTTTCGGACAAATATCGCTCGTGTTCGGTTTGCAAGTCCATGCCCCACTCCAGCGGCAATTCAAATTTTTGCCCCGAAGCTTTTAATTTTTCCATTGCTTCGGTGTAAGTAATGCGCGCGAACGGTTGAGCGATCAGTTTTTGCAAACGCTCAATCAAGCCCGGTTCGATAAATTGATCAAAAAATTTCATTTCTTCCGGCGCGTGGTCGAGCACATATTTAATTACATATTTCAACATCGCTTCG
This sequence comes from Candidatus Falkowiibacteriota bacterium, assembly GCA_903897785.1. GTDB lineage: Bacteria > Patescibacteriota > Patescibacteriia > Patescibacteriales > Patescibacteriaceae > CAIUCZ01. Next base: position 8,620 of record CAIUCZ010000060.1, on the reverse strand, counting down.
GCCAAATCAATATCATCAACCAGACTGGCAAAAGCGATTTCCGGTTCGAGCATCCAAAACTCGGCCAAGTGCCGCTTTGTATTAGAATTTTCCGCGCGGAAGGTCGGGCCAAAACTATAGACTTTTTTAAAAGCCAAGGCAAAGGCTTCGGCTGACAGCTGGCCGCTAACCGTTAAATTAGTTGGTTCAGAGAAAAAGTCTTGCGAAAAATCCACCTTGCCATCTTTGGTTGGTAATTTTTCTAGGTCGAGTGTGGTGACGCGAAACATTTCGCCGGCGCCTTCGGCATCGGAGGTGGTGATAATCGGCGCATGGACACAAACAAAATTTTGTTCTTGGAAAAATTGTTGCAAAGCAAAAGAGAGGAGCGAACGGACGCGAAAGACGGCGGCAAAAGTGTTGCCGCGCGGCCGCAAATGGGCGATGGTGCGCAAAAATTCAAATGAGTGGCGTTTTTTTTGCAAAGGATAATCGGCTTCGGCCAAATGAATAATTTTAATTTCCTCGGCCGCCAATTCAAAGGCTTGTTTGCCGCCCGGTGAAGCCACTAATTTACCTTTGACTTCCAGCGAGCTGGCAATGGTAATTTTTTCGATTTCGGCGAAATTGGTTAGATTTTCGTTAAAAACAATTTGCAAACCGGTAAAACTGGTGCCATCGCTTAGCTCAATAAAGCCGACGTTTTTAGAAACGCGGCAAGTGCGGACCCAACCGGAGACGGTTAGTTTTTGGTCGAGGTGGGTTTTGGGATTTAATAAGATTTGTTTGACATCGAGAGTCGGCATAAAAAAGTTAAAAGTTCGTAAAGTTATAAAGTTCATAAAGTAATTTACTTTACGAACTTTATAACTTTATGAATTAATCATAGAGCTACGTTAAGATTTTTTAATCTTAATGAATAATTAGCCATTTGTCAAATTCTCGTTCGATTGTTTTTTTGCCCGCTTTGTGTTAAAGTTGGAGCAGAATTAATCAATAAATAACCCTAAACCTATGGATTGCGTTTTTTGTCAAATTATCTCCGGCAACTTACCGGCGGGCAAAGTTTATGATGATAATGATTTTTTGGCGATTATGGATACCCATCCGACGGTCAAAGGCCACATGCTGTTAATGCCAAAAAAACACGTGGAAAACGTGGAAGATGCCGATCCGGAATTGATGGCCGCGGCGGCGCGTTTGGTTAAAACATTAGGCAACAAGATTATTCAAAATCTTGGCGTGCCGGGCTATAACGTGGTGATCAACAACGGCGCGGTGGCCGGGCAGGTGGTGCCACACTTGCATTGGCACTTGATTCCGCGGCAGTTCAATGACGGTTTAAAGCCATGGCCGGCGGCGCAGGATTATGCGGTCGGGGAGATGGAGGAAGTATTATCCAAACTTAGAACAAATTAGAAAACGACAGGCATTTGTCATCCCGAGGAACGAGGGATCTCTTAAACCACAAGCTGGAGGAGTAAGAGATCCCTCGCAAGGCTCGGAATGACAAAACATTAAAGAATGGCGATATGTCAAAGCTGGTAGTCGGTTTTATCACCTATAACGAAATCACGGCAAAGTATTTGCCTGATTTTTTATCCAGTCTGCATAAAGCTTTGCCGGTTGAGACAGAAATTTTAGTCATCGACAACAGCGAAAATCCGGACAATGACAACGCAAATTTTATTTCAACTCATGAGCCGAAAATTGTTTTCAAACACGTTGATAAAAATTTCGGTTTTGGCGCGGCGTTTAACTTAATGATCGAGCAGGCAATGGCATTGGGTGCTGATTATTTTTTGGCCATCAACCCGGATACGCAGATCGACCCAGCGGCGCTTAAATTAATGATGAAAAAATTAGATGAGCAGCCGAGATTGGGTTCGGTGGCGCCAAAAATATTGCGATGGGATTTTGTCGGCAAGAAGTTGACAAAAGTTATCGACAGTTGCGGTATTGTTTTGCAGCCGGGTTTACGTTTTATTGACTTAGGCCAAGGTCAACCGGATAGCGGCCAATATGATCAAGCTAAAATTCTCGGTCCGTCCGGCGCCGCGGCTATGTATCGTCTGACGGCTTTGCGGGCGATAAAAGATGAGCACGGATTTTTTGACGAACGGATGTTTATGTATAAAGAAGATTGCGATTTGGCTTATCGCTTGTTTCTGGCTGGTTGGAAAAGTTGTCTGGTGAGCCAGGCAATAGTTTATCATGATCGCACGGCCTCGGCGCGGGGTCAAGGTTTGCTGGCGGCGATGGCTAATCAAAAAAATAAAAACCGGCGTGTGCAAGGCTGGTCGATAAAAAATCAGCGATTGATTTGGAAAAAATATTGGAAACAACAGACGCTAGCTAATAAATTTATGATTATGTTTTATTGGTTAGCGGGGATTGTGTGGGAGAAAATTTTTAAATAAAAAAGAGTGCCACAGTCCCCGAGTACGGGAGACTATGGCACGGCGGTGGGACTTTCCGCCCTGCCGTAGTCTCCCCGACGTTAGTCGGGGGACTGCGGCAGTCTTAAAGTTTTTATGGATTTCAGTATTATTACAGTTTCCTGGAAGGTTAAAGACAAGCTGCACAACAGCCTGCAGGCTTTGTTTGCGTCTGCCGGTGAGGTTAAGTTTGAAGTTTTTGTGGTTGATAATAATTCGGGCGACGGGACGGCGGAAATGGTGCAACAAGAATTTCCGCAAGTAAAATTAATAGTTAATGATGACAATTTGGGCTTTGCCAAAGCTAACAACCTGGCCATCAAGCAATCAAGCGGTGATTTTGTTTTATTATTAAATCCGGATATGCTGGTTCAGCCGGATACTTTGAGCAAATTGCTTGTTTGGCTAAAGAACAATCCGCAAGCGGCGATTATCGGCTGCAAATTAATCGACGAGCAAGGTGAAATTATACCGCATGTCAGACGTTTTCCGACAGCTTGTGATCAGTTTTGTGTAGCCAGTAAGTTAGGTCGTTTAATGCCTTGGCTACTGAATAAATATTTGTGTCATGATTTTAATTATGATAAAGCTGCGGCGGTTGATTCGATTCGCGGTTCGTTTTTTTGTATTCGCCGGGCGGCTCTGGAAAAAATTGGGATGCTCGACGAAAGATTTTTTATTTGGTTTGAAGAAGTTGATTATTGCCGGCGTGCCAAAGCACTTGGTTTGCAAGTCTGGTATACGCCGGCCGCGACTTGCGTTGATTACGTGGGACAAAGTTTTTCTCAGGTTAAACAGAAGGCTAAGCAAAATTATTTTAAACGTTCAATGTTAATTTATTTTGGTAAATGGGGGCGGCCATGGCAAGTCACCGCGTTAAAACTAGCCTGGTTTATCGGAGACGCATTGGTATTCTTCTTCGGCTGGGCAGCTTATCGTCGTGCCAATTAGTGCCATCCCGATGAAATGCTTGGATAACACATGAAAAACGTCATAGTTCTTCGACTTGAAGTCGGAGAGACTATGACGAGACCACTAAATTATTCCAGATTCCAACTTCCAGCTTCCAAATTTTATGGATTTATCAATTATCATCGTCAATTACAAAAATCAAGGTCTGACTTTAAATTGCCTAAAATCAATCAAAGCGGCTGATTTGGCAAATCTGACTTATGAAATAATTGTGGTTGATAATTATCCGGCCGATAATTTAGCCAAAATTTTACAGCAGCAATACCCTGCAGTAAAGGTTATTGTCAACCAAAAAAACTTGGGCATGGGCGCGGCCAATAATCAAGGTGCGGCCGTGGCTCATGGCAAATACTTGTTGGTGGCCAATTATGATACCTTGGTTTTTCCTGACACCATTAAAAAACTTTATGCTTTTATGGAAAGCCATTCGGATGTCGGCTTGGTCGGACCAAAGCAGTTTAATCCGGACATGACTTTGCAAGACACCGGTTATCGCTGGCATTCGTTGTTGACGCCGTTTTATCGGCGCACCGCTTTAGGTAAAACATCGGCGGGCAAGAAAGATTTGGCCCGATTTTTAATGAAAGATTTTAGCCATGACAAAATCACAGCGGTTGATTGGCTATTGGGTTCATTTTTCATGTGCCGCGCCGATTTAATTAAAAAAATCGGTTTGTTTGACGAGCGATTTTTTCTTTATTTTGAGGATACGGATTTATGTCGCCGCGTCTGGCAAGCCGGGTACAAAGTGATTTATGATCCGGAAGCGCAGATTACTCATAACCATGGCCGGGCTAGTGCCGGCGTACCATTGCATATCTTGATTTTTAATTCTGCCGGGCGGTATCATATTGTTTCGTGGTTGAAATACCTTTGTAAGTGGGGAATTAAGAAGCCAATAGTTAAAAAGATTTAAGTTTTAATCCGAATACAACGAATTAATATCCGAATCTACGGATATCTTTCTACTTCTTTCGTGCTTAGAAATTAACATTCGTAGATTCGGATTTTAATCTGTTGTATTCGTATCAATATTACAAATTAAAATTTTCATATGACGCAGAAAGTTAAAAAAGCAATCTTCCCGGTTGCCGGCTTTGGCACCAGATTCTTACCGGCCACCAAAGCCCAGCCCAAAGAAATGTTGCCGGTGGTGGATAAACCGGTGATCCAATATCTTGTCGAGCAGGCGGCGGAAGCCGGGGTGGAAGAAATTATTTTTGTTACCGGCCGTGGCAAGCGGGCGATCGAAGATCATTTTGATTATTCGTTTGAGCTTGACCAGACGCTGGTGGAAAAAAATAAGTTGGATCTGGTGGAGCAGGTGCGCCGCATTTCCAACTTGGCCAAATTTTCTTATGTCCGCCAGAGCATGCCGCTGGGGGACGGGCATGCCATCAATTGCGCCCGGCACTTGGTCGACGACGAGCCGGTGTTGATTATTTTTGGCGATACGCTTTATGATTCGGCCGTTTCGCCGGTCAAGCAAGTGCTTGATGCCTACAATCAGCTGGGCGGTCCGGTGATCGGCTTGTCCGAAGTCAAACCGACAGAAATCGATCAGTTTGGCATTGTTTCCGGCGAGACGCTGGCCGATGGGACGTATAAAATAAACGAGATGATAGAAAAACCGGCCATCGGTTCCACCTCGTCTAGTTTGGCGGCCGTCGGAATTTATGTGATTACCCCGAGAGTGTTTGAAATTTTGGACCAAGTTAAACCGGGCAAGGGCGGCGAGATTCGGCTGGCCGATGCTTTTCATTTGCTTTTGGAAAAGCAAGAAGCGATTTATGGCAAAAAAATTGTGGGTGAGTGGCTGGACACCGGCTCCAAGCTGGGGTTGATTAAGGCAACGATTAAGCTGGGATTAAAAAATAAAGAGATCGGCGACGATCTTAAGAAATTTCTGCAAGGAATAGTATAACGCGAATCCGCAAATTACATGCAAATGCCGCAAACGGCACCGCAAAATCCGCGAATTCGTATTCGCATTTTTCGCGGTTTAAATTCGCGGTATTCTCATACAATTCGTAGATTCGCATTATATTCTGCGCTATTTAAATTGCTAAGCGATAGAGTCCGAACTTATTATTAATGTTTCCCAAGAAATAAAGTTCGTCCTCGTTGGGGTTAAATTGCAAATCAGAAATATTTTTGCCGTCCATAATCTTGAGCGATTGATAATAGCCGAAGCGATTATCCAAATCAAACAAAACAATGCTGTCGCCGGTGGAATAAAATAAATTTTGATTATCCTGGTAACAAGCCAAAGAAGCGATTGTCTGGCTCAAGCGATTAACCAGCTGTTCGTTAATAAATGTCGGGTCGGCTTGCCATAATTCGAAATTGTTGGCATAGATCAGGCGGCCGTCAGCGGTGCGGATAAAATTCGTGACGCGGTTGCCGGCTTCCGACCAAGCGTTTGTCTGATTGCTCTGCACAAATAATCTTTGTCGGCCGGTGTCATACAATTCCAAGTGATCCCCGGAAAACTTGATGGAAAAATCGCCAAAAAAATTCAGACCCGCCTCTTCGGCGGACAAGCTGCTGGTGGCGCTTTGTTTGGTACTCAAGTCGACTAAAGTTAGTTGTTGGTTGATTTGCCCGGCCGGTTGGGCGACAAAATAAAGCTGATTGGCTTTGACAAAGAAATCGCCGACCGTTTGGCTGTTGGGCACAGCTAAAAATTGCGTACTTTGATTATTATTTAAACTCAAAATAAACCACTGTGTTTTATTCAAGAAGAGCAAACGCTGACTATCATTTAGCCAAACTAATTTGCGGCCGACAAAAATCGCCGGCAGTTGATTGATTTTTTTGGTTGCCAGACTGACTACGGCCGTTTGGACTAAAATTTGTTGGCTGTCGGGCGACCAAGCAAAGTTGTCGGCGCTGTCGGCGCGTGATTGCTGATTGGTGGTCGGCAGGGTGGTGGTGGAAAATTGGCCGGAAGTCAGGTTAAGTATCAATAAGTTGTTGTCGGTTAAGATAGCGAGCTGATTTTTGTCGGGTGACAGCAAGGTTTTGGTCTGGCTCTTGGCGTTCAAGGCGGATACAAGCGTCGGTTGGCTCTGGCGGAAGAGTTTGGTGTTTTTTAAATAAACCGATTGCCCCGGCGCAAACGAGATTTTTCTTTCCCATGGCCAATAACCGTCGAGCTGTAAAGTGACAGTGTAAGTGTCCGGCAAAAGGCCCTTGATTTTGTTGGGCGTTTTTTGATAATTATTAGTTTGCGGCCACCAAGCGTTAAGCCAAGAAGTTTGTGGCCGATTGTTTAACAAAATCGTGGCGTTCTTGGGCGAGCTTTCGGCGGTCAGGGCGGCGGTTTGCTCCAAACTTAAACGGCGCCAATTTATTTTATAGCCGTAGCCGTAAAGAATAATGACGGGGGAGATGAAACAGAAGATGATGATAAATAAGATTGTAAGATTATCACGCTGATGCTTGTTCATAATTTAGAATCTGGAATCTGGAAGCTGGAATCTGGAAAATGCGAATGCAAAATTCTAGATTCTAGATTCCAGATTCAAAACGTTTAATCAATTCTCTCAATTTTCGCGCCCAACGCCCTTAATCGTTGATCGATGTTTTCATAGCCTCGATCGATTTGATAAATATTATCAATTTCCGTTTGGCCGTCGGCAATCAAGCCGGCGATGACCATGGCGATGCCGGCGCGCAAGTCGGGCGAAGTCAGTTTGTGACCGGTCAACTTGGTCTGGCCGTTGACCACGACGCGGTGCGGATCGCACATCACAATGTTGGCACCCATTTGCGTCAACATATCAGTGAACAGCAAACGGCGATCATAAATTGTTTCATGAATCAAACTGGCACCTTGAGCCTGGGTCATTAAGACGGTGTAAGGCGATTGCAAGTCGGTGGCCAAGCCGGGGTATTCGTGAGTCTTGATGTCGCAAGCAATCAAGCCGTGATGTTTATGGATAATTAATTGATTTTCCGTGGTTGTAAAGGTTATGCCGATTTTTTTGAAAATATTTAATAAAATTTCAATTTCGGCCGGCCGGCAAGCGGTAATCGTGATTTCACTGTTGGTGGCGGCGGCCATGATGGCAAAGGTACCGGTCTCGATCCGATCCGGCGGCACGATGAATTCGCCGGCCATTAAGCTGTCGCAGCCTTCGATAATAATTGTCGGCGAACCGGCGCCGGAAATTTGTGCGCCTTGAGCGTTCAAATAATCAGCCAAAGCGACAATCTCCGGTTCCATGGCGCAATTTTTCAAAATAGTTTTGCCGTCAGCCAGAACAGCAGAGAGAATCATGCTTTCTGTGCCGGTGACGCTGACCGTTGTAAAGAAAAAATCACAGCCGCGCAAGCGCTTGGCCTTGAGTTCGTAAAAACCGTGATTAAATTTAATTTCCGCGCCCATCGCTTGCCAGCCGGCCAAGAACAAATCAATCGGCCGCGTGCCGGCGCCGATGACACAGCCGCCCGGATGAGGGAATCTGGCCCGGCCATAGCGCGCCAAAAGCGGGCCGACAAACATAATCGAAGCGCGCAATTTGTTGGCAAAAGTCGGGGACAGTTCGTGCTTTTGTAGCTTGGCCGCCGTAATAATCACTTGATGCTCTTGGCGCTCGACTTGGGCGCCCAAATCAACCAACAATTCCAAGGAACGATCGATGTCTTCGATTCTGGGCAGATTAGAAATAGTGATTGGCTGGTCGGACAAAATGGCAGCCGGAATGATTTTTAAAGCTGAATTTTTGGCACCGCCGACGGCAATCGAGCCGGACAGCCGGGCATTGCCTGTGATTAAGAATTTAGACATTTGTTTGGTTTAGGTATAATTATTGACTATAACCTAAAGTGGCTAATTTTTCAATGGTCACGCCTTGAGTACGGTAAAGCTGGTATTTAATGCGAATCTACGAATTGGATGCGAATACCGCGAATGACACCGCGAAAGATGCGAATGCGGCCTTGATTTGACTAAACCAAACAAATCTTGTAAGCTACAAACAAGATAATGCAAATCTACAAATAAACCATGCGAATCTACAAATGGTCATTTTTTTGGCATTTGTAGCATTCGTAAATTCGGATGTTAATTCGTAGCATTCGGATTACGCTTTTATGAATATAACAGAACTCGCCCGACTATTACGTGTTACCCCGCAAGAGCTGCACGACAAGCTGCCTTTGATGGGTTTTGATATCGGCCAAAAAGCGATCAAGGTCGATAACCGCACCGCCAACCAGATTTT
>CAIUCZ010000059.1 GCA_903897785.1 Candidatus Falkowiibacteriota bacterium | reverse complement strand
CGGGTCGCCGATGAGGCGACTACCAACTAAGCTAAAACGGCGGGCAAACTATAAGTTATAAAGTTTATAAAGTTCTTAAAGTTAAAAGTAAATACTTTATAGACTTTATAACTTTATGAACTTTATAACTCTTTAATTCTCTCTTTAAAATCTTTCAACTTCTGATTCTCGGGATTTGTCTCTTGCAATTTCTTGTACGCATCCAGCGCTTCGCTTTTATCCTCCTTGATTATACAGAGCTCGATTGTCCTGTCAAGGTAACGCGGATTATTGGGTTCATAATGCAAAGCTTTCTTAAAATATGCCAAGGCTTCGCCATAATCTTTCAACGATTGATGGACCACACCCAGAGTAAAACAGGTCAGGCCGGCTTGCAACTTCGCCAATTCTTCAACTTGGTTATTGGCCAGCTTTTCTTTCAGTTTTAAAGTGTGTTCCAAAGTCTGCTTGGCTTCGGAAAAATCTTGGCGGCTGTGATAAATCTCGCCCAAAGCTTCAAACGCTTTGATGTTGCGGCTGTCCAAGCCGATAATTTCAATATACTTGTGTTCGGCCAAATTCCAATCTTTTTGTTTTTCCGCGTCCGAGGCCTCCAAAAACAGTAAATTAATTTTCTTCTCGACATCGCCACCGGCCAAATGCGCCGGAGTTTTATAATCCTCGCGCAATTTGATTAAACGGTTAAACACGAAGTAAAAACCGTTTTTAAGCGCTTTACCCAGCGGCAAAAAAAATCTGCCCAGCTGGCCGGACAATTGATTGATTTGGCGTTGGAATTTACTGTTAATCAAACGCTCCTTGATTTTGGCTTCTTTTTCCGCCTGAATGCTGTCCACATCCACATTGGCCAGAACCGCCAATTTTTTGGAAAGAATGAAAAAGATTAGGCCGACGGCCCCTAAAATAACCAGCCAAATCAGCAAGTTGACAATTGACATATTATTTGGTGCGGCCAAGATAAATTTTATAGGCACTCGCCGCGCTTTGGCCGTCAAAAGTAACGGCAGCTATAGCATTGCAGAATCTGACCGCCTCGTCAAGCGGGCGCTGATGGACGTTGCGGCCGGTCGCGTTGCCGCCGGCGCCGCTCTTTTCCAGCTGATCGACCAGGGTCTGCAAGAAAGCTTTGGGATTAGTCTGTCCGCCGCCGGCACAAATCACCTTGGTCCGGTTACCGGCCAAAATCGCCTCTTTGAATTGTTCGGCCGAAGACTGCCCGGAGCTGGGGCGCGGATAATTGATTTTGACAAAGTCGGCACCCAAAGCCGCCGCCACGTTGACGCCGCCGGCAATCAAATGGCCATAACGTTCTTGAGGTACCGCCTTGCCCCGCGGATAAACCCAGACAATGGCGACCAAGCCATAACGATGCGCTTCATAAATCAACTGCGCCGCTTCGGTCAACATCTCGTGCTCAAATTCACTGCCCAGATAAATCGTATAGCCGATGCCGCAAATTTTCATGCCGGTGCGTTTTTTAATCTCCATCACCTGCTCAATGGAATACCAAGACGTACTCTCTGGATCCGCCTGATCCGGTTTGACCAAGTTGGATTTGGAATTGAGCTTAACGATGTAAGGAATGTGCGGATAGTCGCGGCCGTACTTATTGATATAGCCCAGCTGGGTGGCAAAGGCGCCGATGCGCGCCCGGGCGGCGATGCGAAACAGATGTTCCGGATCGGCATCTTCCGGCGCGATATTTTTGGCGCCATAAAAATCGTCGTTCAAATGTTCGACGCGCTGATCACCGGCAAAGAGCATTAACCGGCCGGTGTTTTTGGTAATTAATTTCAGGTGCCCCAGATACGCCGCGGCCGCGCTTTTTGGCACGTCGAGCGGAACTAAAAACTTTTTTTCCTCCTTTTTTTTCATAAACTAAAACTTTTTAACCAAAGTCAATTTAATTTTATTCTTATTTATATTAGCTAAAGTCGTCTTGGCTATCTTATCAACTTTAATGTCGTAAGAGTAATAAGCTGTCCAACTTTTGCCGGTAGCTGAAAAATATACTTGGGTTAAATCTTTATTAACACCGATGTATTTCTTAATAGTTGGCGAAACTTCCACATGACTAAATGTTTCACCTGTCATGTTGCCTTGTTGGTATTCAAAAAAACAGTTCAAATAATTATTTTTTGAGACATTCTTATAAACAACTTCATCATCATCGCTTGCTATATAGTCTCCTTTTGTGAAACCAAGAAATAAAGGCTTTGTTTTTTTGGAATCAGCGACACTTTTAATTCCTTCTTCATTGCATCCGGCATTATTAACATAATCCGAAATAAAATTATTATCAATCCCATATTCTACATTTTGGACATTCGGCGAAAAAAGGTCGCCGCGGCTATTAATTAAATTTAGTAACTGCTTTTCGTTTGATAAATTTATATAATGCCAATAACTCATTAAACCCATATTATGAACATTATTTCCATCTTCACCCTCATAATAAATGGCAATAATATTTTTTTGATTTGTTTGATACAATTTATGATTTTTTGTAAAAAAAATACCCTCTGGTTCGTCGAATCGTAAAGGTTTATTATTAAAAAAATACTTGTAATGCTGATTTAGCCCTTGATTCGTAGGTATCACCTGAAATGACAAAGTTTTATTATTTGATTTGTACAGTGCTGTTGTTTTTGGCGCAACATCAGCTGCCCAAACTTTTTGCGTCAGTACCAACACAACAGAAATCAGCCCCAACAAAAATAATTTTTTCATAAATTTATTTTCTATTTTAAAAATTATTCCAGCTCCTAAATTCTAGCTTCCCGCCTGCGCGGGAATGACAGTGAGAAAAATTATTCCAAATTCCAGATTCTAGCTTCCAACTTCCAGCTTCTATTTATTAAACGCTTGCGCAATCCTTAAAAACTCCGTGGCATTAAGCGACGCGCCGCCGACCAACACCCCGTCAACAGATGACAATCGCGCCAGCTCCGGCGCGTTGTTGGCCGTCACGCTGCCGCCATACAACAAATGCAAATTAATTTCCGCGGCCGAATTCATAATCTTGCGCAGATAAGCTTTGATAAAACCATGAATCTCATCGGCGTCTTTGGTGGTAATCGCTTGGCCGGTACCAATCGCCCAAATCGGCTCATAAGCGATCATCAACTGTTGGTTGTTATTCAGGCTCAAACCGTTCAGCGCTTGGCGCAATTGGTTGATTAAGACATTTTCCCGCTCGTCTTGTTCGTTTTGTTGCAGAGTCTCGCCAATGCAAATAATCGGCGTCAAACCGGCAGCCAAAGCCGCTTTGGCTTTTTGATTGACCATCTGATCGGTCTCGCCCAGCCATTGCCGCCGCTCGCTATGGCCAATAATGACATAAGCGCAACCGCAATCTCGCAAATCAGCGGGGCTAACTTCACCGGTGTAAGCGCCAATCGGTTGCCAAAACATATTTTGCGCGCCCAGCTTGAGAGGACTGGCAGCCAAAACTTTGGCCACGCCGTCCAAAGCCAAAAACGTCGGGCAAGCCACGGCCGTGCCGGTAAAATCCTTAAACTCTTTGACATAATTCTTGGCCAAAACGAGGCTGTCCGTCAAATTCAAATTCATTTTCCAATTGCCTACCGTAATTTTTTTCATATCAATTCCATTTATAGCTGGCATTCAGCCAAGTTAATAACTTTTGCGTTTGCGAAAATCGCGCGTCATTCGAGTCGGTACCGAGCACAATTGTCATTATATCATGTCCGTGACAAGAAAACCAGCCGACAAAACAATAACCCGCTTCATCCAAACTGCCGGTCTTGCCGCCGAGCAATTTTATGTCTTTATCCAGACCGAAAGAGCCGGTAAAATGATCTGTGCTTTTAATTACTACTTGTTTGCCCGCCGCTGTCATCAAAGTATAATCAGGCTGGCGCGTGGCATTGCTAATTGTCGGCAAGTCAAAGGCGGTTTGCGCCAAATGATAGACATCGCGCGCTGACGCTTGATTACGCGCATCCAAACCGGTCGGCTCGACAAAATTGGCCTGCGTCATGCCGATAGCTTTGGCTTTGTCATTCATTGCTTGAGCAAAGGCCGCGTCAGACAAGCCGGTGGCATGGGACAAAGCAACCGTGGCATTATTATCCGAGCCGACCAGCATGGCAAAAAATAGATCTTTGACGGTCAACTTGTCACCGCCAAACAAATCTGGTTTTTGCCCGGCCCGTTCATCGGCCTTGGTTAGCGTGTATTGCTTATCCCAACCGGGATTGTGGTCAAGAAAAACCAAAGCCGTCAGCAATTTGCTGATGCTGGCAATCGAGCGCACTTGATCGGCTTGCTCTCCGGCCAATTGAAAATCGCTGGTCAAATCAATTGCCAAAAAACTTTTGGCCGCGATCGTTGGTGTGTCCGTGCTGGCTTTAATCGGGCCCAAAGGCAAAAGATGCAGAGCGGGAATGGTGGAAGTGGCAATAATCTTTTCACCGAGCACGGCAGTATGCGGCAAATTAACATTGCCGTAATAAAAAAAGCTTATTATTAATAAGATTATTGTCAGCCACTCCATATGTTTTCACTGCCGTAGAGACGCATTGCAATGCGTCTCTACAAAATTATTTTTCTTCCGTCAAAAGCTGTTCTATTTCTTGCGCCTGATGCAGCCGCTCATAATCCGGCAACTGCGCCGGCTCGTTAACACCCAAAAACTTCAAAAAGTCGCAAGTCACTTGATAACAAGTGTCATGCGCTTTGGCACCCGGCACAGTTTCAATCAAACCATGCAAAGACAAGTTGCGCAAAATCAAAGTGCAATTGACGCCGCGAATTTGGTCCAGTTCCAGTTTGGCGATTGGCCCGCGGTAAGCGATAATCGTCAAAGTTTCCAGACTGGCTTTTGATAATTCACCCGAGGTTTCGGCCTGCCGGAATTTTTGCACGACGTCGGCATTGTCCGGCGAGCTGACCATTTGATAATTATGGCCGGTTTTAATGACTTGCCAGCCACCTTGCGCTTCTTGCAAATCGGTTAATAATTTATCCAAAGCTGTCGCGATTTCTTCTTCTGTGGCTTCGGTTAATTCAGCCAGCTGCTTTAAGGGCAATGGCTTGGCGGCAATAAACAAGAGAGATTGTAATTGAGAAATTATTTTGTCCATAACTTTAATTTGTCATTCCCGCCTGCCCGCCGATGAGGCGGGGCCGGAGCGTAGCGGAGGGGAAGGGAACCCAGGGTTAATTTAAAAAAGCTGGATCCCCTTCACCCTCGGCCTCTAGGCCTCGGCCGGGGATGACATCTTTAACTAATTCAATAACCGGCTAATATCAATATCCTCGAACAGCCCTGCTTGCTCGATGGTGATCGCCTTTTGCTTGGCAAGCTCCAGCAGCGCCAAAAAACTAACAATAATATCCGTCTTTGATTCAGCCTTATCGATTAATTGCTGAAAGCAAAATTTGGCTTGCTTGAAAATCAAATCCTTGATCGCCGTAATTTTTTCTTCAATATTTATTTTTCGTTCCAAGGCTCTTTCTTCCAGTTTAATCACCGGTCGCAAGTTAGTCAACAAATTGGTAAAAATATCAGCCAAAGTATTAGCAGTTAATTTCGGGGGCGGACAAAATAACGGCCCATCGCCAAAAATTATTTTGCGATTATACTCGCGGGCAAACATAAACCGTTTTTTGCCCAACAACTTTTGCATTTCTTTGGTCGCTTTGACAAATTCCTGATACATTTTCAAATGCTGTTGAAATTCTTCGATCTCCTCTTCTTCTTCCGGATACAAATACGGCAGCAAAGCTTTGGACTTGATCAACAACAATTTGGAAGCGACCAACAAAAAATCCGCCACCTCGGCCGGCCCGATGTCCGCCTGGCGCAGATAATCAATATATTGATCGGCCAACCCGGCCAAATTTATTTCCGTAATCGCCAACTCCTGGCTTTCGATTAAAGACAAGAGTAAATCCAGGGGGCCTTCGAATTTGTTAAGTTTAAAATGCATTTATTTTAGATTGATAACTTCACGTTTGAGCTGACCGCTTTCCAAAGCGACATAAACCAAAGTTTTGGAATCAGAAGCAAATTTCATATCGTAAATCTTATCAACAATTTTCTGCTCTTTGCCGTTCAATACTATAGTCATACCATCGGTTTTAGTAGCCATATAAGCGAATTGTTTTGAATTTTGACTAAAGGCTAACAAGCTGACATTACTGTATTTTGCTTGCTCTTTGCCGTTAAGCACAACAAATTTTTGAGAATTTTGCGTTGCCACATAAGCCAACTGCTTAGAGTCCGGACTAAAAATTACATTACTAATGTTTATATAATTGGGTAACGTCTGTTCCGCACCATTTAAAACCAAAAAATGTTTAGCGTTAACATTGGTGTTAGAAGTTGAAAAATAAACAAATTTTTTAGAGTTGGGACTAAAAATCGGCTCGCCGATAATCATGCCATACTTAGTTTGTTCTTTCCCATTCAAAACTACAAAAGTACCAACGTCGTCGTTAGCCACGTAAGCGAACTGCTTAGAGTCTGGACTAAACAGCGGGGAACTGACTTGATCATATTCTTTTTGTTTTTTATCGTTTAAAACAACGAACATTGGTGGCGAAGAAGTGCCCGCCGAAGAACCGCTTAAAACCGTATAAGCTAATTGCTTAGAATCATTACTAAAAATTATAGATGTAATAACATTACCATATTTTGTTTGTTCTTTCCCATTTAAAACTACAAAACTTTCTAAAGTTTTTATGCCTCCAGAGGTTTCATTCATAGCTACATAAGCTGATTGTTTAGAATCACTGCTAAAGATTGGGGATGTAACGGCGTTATACTTGTTTTGCTCTTTCCCATTTAAAACTGCAAACCCCTTAGCTGTTTTGTCTATAGCAGAATAAACGAATTGTTTGGAGTCTGGGCTAAAAATCATGGAACTATAATAGACCAACACATATCTAGACTGCTCTTTGCCGTCTAAAACCACAAAATAACCAGTGCTGTCAGCCGCTAAATAAGCAAAATGCTTGGAGTCTGGGCTAATAACCATTGACGACCTGTGAATAACGGCATATTGCTTTTGCTCTTTGCCGTTCCAATTAATAACGCTCCCTTGATCTTTAGCGACAACACAATCAAAACTTTTCGTATCAGGGCTTAAAATACAATTTTGCACTTGATCTGAAGTATAAGCGGCAAAAGCCAAATTCGGCACAATAATTAAACTGATTAATCCGACAAGCAGGATTTTTTTCATAAAATTATTTTAATTTATTAAATTAAAAATCTCATTTTACCGGCACCGGCATCGGCGCCACACCTTTAATCGACGGGGCGTTCGCCACCGCCTGCTTGATGCATTGATAACCGCTATCGTGCTGCCATTGGCGGTCCAAATACTCGTCGCCAAGGCCGTCGCTATTCAAATTACTCAAAGCAAAAGTGGCGCACAGTTGATAATTATTACTGTCAACAATTTTATAATCATAAATCTTGTTGGTTTTTACTTCTGTCAGATCGCTGCGCAAAATGCCATAACTGCCGGCGAGTAAATCCTCCAATTTACTCGGTAATTTTTTGTTTTGGCTGTCATAAGTTTGAATGGCATTTTGCAAAGTGGAAAAATTTTGCAAAATCGCCTGGTCCTGTTTTTGCGCCCGCGCTTTGGCCGGGCTGTCAATGATAAGCAAGCCGGCGACCAAGGCGGCCGCGGCGATAATCGCCAAAGCGATCAAGCACAGCCGAATCATCACATCATTTTTTTTAATTTTCTCGCGCCGGATGTCATAAAAATAATAGCTGGCCACTTTGACGGACAATAAAATAACAATCGCCATCTTCCAAACAAAACGCGTGGACAAATCGCCCCCAAACCAAGCGTTGATAGTGGCAATCAACATGGAAATAATCACCACGGCGGCGACAAACAAAATAAAATACGTCAGCCAGCGCCGCACAGCCGCGTCTTTTTCCAGCTTGCCGGCAATTAAATTTTTATTAATCTGCCAGACGGCGATAAAATAAACCGGCCCGGCGATAATAATCGAAGCCAAAGCAAATTTCAACGCCGATTGAATTTGCGCGGCGCTAATCGTCTCGGCCAGGCCAATAACAAATTTATTAACCAGCTGAAAACCGATCACCCCGATGGAAATGGCCAAAAAACCCAAAGCCACCAAGGATAATAAATACCAAAAAGCGAATTTTGCATTGTTGTTCATAAAGTTAAGTTATAAAGTTATAAAGTTCTTAAAGTTATAAAGAGCCAGACTTTATAAACTTTATAACTTTATGAACTTTATAACTAATTAATTCGTTGTCATTATTATTTATAAACTCGTTTGATTAATGGATTTAGCCTGGTTATAATCTCGTAATTTGTGGTTTGGGCCAGCTCAGCCATTTGCTCGGCGTTAAAGTCAGACCCGAGCAAAATCGCTTCATCGCCCACCGTTGCCTCATTTATTTTGGAAACATCGACAATCAACATATCCATCGACACCCGGCCCAGCACTTTGGCCGGCTGTCCTTTGATTATAACACGTCCGGTGCCCGATAGGCTACGGTCATAACCGTGCCAATAACCGACCGGGATAATGGCGATTCGGCCGGCCGCCGGCAAGCTTTCGGTCAGATCATAACCAACCGGCTGGTGAGCCGGTAAATTTTTAACTTCGCTGACAATACTTTTCCAAACCAGCGCCGGTTTTAAATCGATTTTTTCGGCACAAGAAGCTTTTGATTCGAGCGATGGCCATAAACCAAACAAACTAATCCCCGGCCGCACCAGGTCGTAATGCGCCTGGGGATAAAGCAAAGCACCACTACTGGCCGCCGCGTGAAACAACGGTTTAAATCCTTGAGCTAAAATTTCTGTTCTTATTTTTTCAAATTCTGCCAGTTGCTTTAACGTGGCTTCCGGAGCAGTTGGATCGCCGGCGGCAGCTAGATGAGTAAAAACACCTTCTACTTTTATCTTTGGTAAATTTTTCAGTTGTGACAAAACTTTTGGCAAATCATCCGGAAAAAAGCCTTGGCGATGCATACCGGTGTCAAATTTTATCTGAATTTTCAGACCGGCTAACTTTTCATCCGTCAAAACGGTCAAACTCTCAAAATTAGAAATCGTCAAACTTAAATCATTTTCCAGGGCTTTGTTCATCAATTCGGGAAAAGTATAACCCAAAACCAAAATCGGCACAGTAATTTTATTTTGCCGCAATTTCAGGCCCTCCAAGATCGAATCCACGGCCAGCCAATCCGCACCCAACTCCTGCATCAACTGCGCGTATTCAATTATGCCATGGCCATAAGCATTAGACTTGGCAATCGCCATCAGCCGGCAACCAGGCTTGATCAATCGGCGAAAAGTTTGATAGTTATCAGCCAAAGCGCCTCGGTCAATCTCGATCCAGGTGCGCACCGCCAAATTGTCATCGTTTTTAACCGACATGATGTTTATTTTTTAAATAAAGATAATCCTTAAGGCAAGCGATCAGATTTAATTCAGTTTTGGCCAGATGATCCAAAAATAATTTTACATCAACATCGGCTTTGACCAAGCTATAACCAACTAACAATTTTGTTTTTGCCTGTTGATGTTTGTAATTATAAAAAATCCCCAACCGCACATAATCAGCCGGGGCTAAATCGCGGCCGTCAAAAATTGCCACCACAATATCGGCGTTAAGCAAGTTTTCAAGATCGGCGGCCGAGTAATCGGCCACCGCCAAGATTGTTTCGTAGCCGAGCTTGGCAATCTTATGTTGCAGATCCGATAAAAAATTGCGCTCGTGCTGGTTATTCCGCGCGGCCCATAAATAAACTTTCATCGATTAGCCTTTATTTTCCGTTTCGGACAGTTTTTCCTCCAAGGTCGGTGCCAAAGACGGCTGGTCGTCGTCAGCCGGCACAGAGATAGACGGAACGGGTGTGGATGTTAGCTTTGACTGGTCAGAACTCGCTGGCCCTGAGCTTGCCTGCCCCGAGCTTGTCGAGGTGGTCGAAGCGGTCGAAGGAGCCGAGGGAGTTGAAACGAGAGCGCCAACCGGATGAATTTCCGGCACAGCCTCTGTTTTTACTTCGGGTTTAGCTTCGGACATCGGAGTTGGCGCTACCGTTGGTTCAGCTGGCTTCGTCTCAGCGAAGGCGGACTTTGCTTCAACCACAGGCGCTGGTGTTGGCGCCGAAGCGGCCGCAACGGCAGACTCCAACGGGGTCGAAGGAACATCGGACGGCGTTAACTCATTCACCGTGACCGGCTGTTCGACCGGAGGCGTGGCGGTGTTGGGATTAAAAATCGGCTTTTCTTGCTCGGTCGGCTTGGCTTTTGGCTTCGCCCCGCCGAACCAACCATTAACTGTGTCCATGAAAGACATATTTTTAATTAGACTGCCGCAAAATATTTCTCCTAAAAATTTCTGCCGCCGTCTTATTTACTTCCCGCTAAAGTCGGGAATTTATAACAACTTTATTTTCAAATCTTTCAATTGCTGTTCGTCAACCGTTGACGGACTGCCCATCAACAGATCGCGGCCTTGGCTGTCTTTGGGAAAAGCGTAAATATCGCGAATCGATTCCCAATCTTGCAAGACCATCAAAATCCGATCAATCCCCGGCGCGTTGCCGGCGTGCGGCGGCGCGCCAAATTTAAAAGCGTTAATCATCGCGCCGAATTTCTTGTCCACCACTTCCGGTCCATAGCCGGCAATAGCGAACGCTTTATACATCACTTCCGGCAGATGATTGCGCACCGCGCCCGAGCTGACTTCAAAGCCGTTCAGCACTAAATCATATTGATAAGCCACAATATCCAACGGATTTTTCTCTTGCAAGGCTTGCATTCCGCCTTGGGGCATGGAAAAAGGATTATGAGCAAAATCAATTCGGCCATCTTCCGTCTCCGAGTAATCATACATCGGAAAATCAACAATCCACGCCAAGGCCGCTTTGTCATTATCAACTAAATTTAATTTTATGGCCGCGGCAATGCGTACCGCGCCCAACACATTGCAAGTCAACCGCCAATTGTCGGCCACCAACATAAGCGCATCGCCCGTTTCGGCACCGACGGTTTGAATTATTTGCTGCATGATTTCCGGATTCATGATCTTGGCCAAAGGCGAACTAATCGAACCGTCGGCTTTGAGTAAAATATAAGCCAAGCCTTTAGCGCCCTTGGCTTTTGCCAAATCGGTCAACTCATCCAAATCTTTGCGTGAAAAAATTGCACCGCCGTCGACTTTCAGCGCATGCACGCAGCCGTTATCCGCCAGCACCGCGTCAAACATGGCGATGCCGCTATTTTTCAAGACCTCGCTGATCGGCGTAATCGATAAATTATAACGCAAATCCGGCTTATCCGTGCCATAAGTCGTCATGGCGTCGCGCCAAGTAATTTTTGGCAATCGCCCGTCGTCGTTCAAGCCGACCACAGTTTTATTACTAAAATTTTTCACCAAGTCTAAAACCAGCGGCTCCATGATTTGAAAAACATCTTCCTGATCGACAAAACTCATTTCCATGTCCAGTTGATAAAACTCGCCGTAATGGCGATCAACCCGCGCATCTTCATCGCGAAAGCACGGGGCGATTTGAAAATAACGATCAAGCCCGCCGACCATTAACAACTGCTTGAACTGCTGCGGCGCCTGAGGCAAAGCAAAAAATTTACCGGGGAAAAGCCGCGAGGGAATCAAAAAATCGCGCGCCCCTTCCGGACTGGAATTGGCCAAAATCGGCGTTTGCACTTCCACAAAATTATTTTCATGAAAATATTGACGGACAAACGTGATGAATTGATCTTTGATGGCCAGCATGTTTTGCAAACTCGGCCGGCGCAAATCCAAAAAGCGATATTGCAAACGCAAGGCTTCCTTGGTTTCGCGCATTTTTTCTTTATTGTTGATTTCAAACGGCAGAACCTCAGCCGTGCTCAAAATTTCCAAATTTTTGACGGCAATTTCGATTTCGCCGGTCGGCAGTTCATCGTTGACCATATTGTCCGGCCGCGCCAGCACTTCGCCTTCAACTTTAATCACCCATTCACAGCGCAAGTCGGCCATCTGTTTTAACACTTCCGCCGGCGTACCGACTTCGCTGTTAAAAGTCAACTGCGTCAAACCATAACGGTCGCGCAAATCAACAAACATCATGCCGCCCAGATTACGATAAACGTTAATCCATCCGGCCAAGACAACGGTTTGACCGACATTCGATTTATTTAATTCTCCACAGGTGTGAGTACGCAACATAAGAGTTAAAAATTGAAAGTTCTTAAAGTTTATAAAGTTAAAAGTTGCAAACCGCGTCGGGGGTTCCATAGTCCCCGCCCACATAGCTAGAATAGCAGCACGACCTTGGCGGCGGGGCTGTGGAACCCATAAATGCCGACCAAACTTATTTTAATGCAATCTAAGTTTATCACAATAAATCGAAAAATAACAAGTTTGACAAAAACACAAGTCCTTGTCACGACTAACGACTAGCAACTAACGACTTTTTGGCTAGCTTAAAGCCGACGATAACCAAAAATCTAATAAAATCCTTAGATCCCTCGCAATGCCCGGCCTGACTTTAGCTATTTTTATGATATCAACAAATTTTGTCTTTAAAATCAAGGCCAGCTGGGCGCGCGTTTCCGATTTAATTACCAATCTGTCCGGACCGGCTTGCCCGCCGATGAGGCGGGAGCAATAAAAACAAACCAAGCCGCCAGCAGTTGCGGAAAAATAAACCAACGTCTGGCCAAACGGCTGATGACAGCGGTTACAAGTTGATAAAGACGGCTGATAACCCAAGTGCGCTAATAATTTAAACAAAAAAATATCAGCCAGCCATTGATAATAAACAGCCGGCGCTTTGATGGCATTAAGAATTGTCAAGCAATCTAATAAGCCAAAAAATAAAACTCGATCCGGTTCGCCGGCTTTGATAAATTTATTAAACCAAAAAAATACTCGCCCGGCGGCGTGTAATTTTTCCCAATCGCTTTTCAAATTAGCAAATACTTGCCGGCTGACGGCCGAACCGATGGTCGCCCCGTGTTTGCTCTCGATAATCATTAACTCGGTCAAATTATACGGCTCCAAGTGCGCCGATAATTTGGAAGTAATTTTTTTGGCGCCGCGCGCGTTTAAAATCATTTTACCGCCGCGCAAACTATAAAAAACAACTCGGACGTCATTATCGGCCGAGTCTAATTTTTGTAAAACAATCACTTTGTCATTCCTGGTTTCGGCCATATCGATCCAACCAACTTTGCAAAATAATCATCGCCGCAATCGCGTCTTGATCGGCTTTTTCTTTTTTGTTGCCCTCTAATTTATCAGCTTGCTTGCTGGTTAAACGCTCGTCCACCAAGTGCACGTCCAGGCCGCTGTTTTTCAACTGCGACAAAAAATAAGCAAAGCCAGCGTTGTCATTGGCATCGTCGCCGTTCAAAAATTGCGGCCGACCGATGACCAGCTCGTCAATTTGCTCTTGCTCGATGATTTTTAAAACCTCGGCTAAAGTCGGTACCACCCCAAACGGCGTCGCCAATTGCGTTTGGCTGTCGGCAATAGACAGACCAATTTTTTTCTGACCCCAATCGATGCCGAGGTATAATTTTAACTCCGACATAGGTTTAGACTAAAAAATTTTCCAGCTGTATTTTTAAACTTGGCAAATCATTTTGAATAGTTTCCAAAACTTTTTCAATTCTGATGTCGTCATAATCATGAATTAATAAATTGCGCATGGCGACCACCTCTCTGACCGGAAAATCAGAATGAGCCTCGATAAATTCTTTTGACAAACGATTGGCCGCCTCGCCTAAAATTTCAAACCGCCGCACCACCGCGTCGCGTAATAGATTGTTGTTAGCCAAATCAATTTCTTGTTTGCCCGCCATGTATTGCTGAATCGCTTCAATCGATTCTAGCATGTCGATTAGATAAACTTTGTTATCTTTTTTCATACAAAACAATTAAATCTTTTTGGATATAAGGCGCGACCAACGGCTTTAAACGATTTTTTTGCGCCAAATCAACCCGTCGGCCCAAGCTGTCTTCCAATTTTATTTTTAAACCGGCCAAGTCAAACAGGGAAAATTTTAAATTTTGACCATGATCATATAAAAAATCTATGTCACTGGCGGCTGTGGCCTCACCGCGCGCCACACTGCCAAATAATCCGACGTACGTAAAACCGGCCGCTTGGAAAATCGGCACCGCGATTTCTTTAATTTTACTTATTTCTTCGCT
>CAIUCZ010000058.1 GCA_903897785.1 Candidatus Falkowiibacteriota bacterium | reverse complement strand
TCTATTAAAAATATAACAACAAACCCGCCTTGTAACGATGTTTGTCGTTCCGTCAGCGGGCTAATCCTCAGGATGTTCATTTGTCCAATTACCCATGTTTATACCAAGGGCTTTTCGGTCAATTACATCAACTTCATTTGTAAGACAACAAATACCTACATTCCCAGTTTTGCAGATACGGCCGTCAGCAAGTATCGGAAAGCAAACTGGCCCTCCTAATGTTCCAGATCCTTCGACGAAAAAAAGCTGGCCCTTTTGAAGTCGAATAATTTCAGATCTGATATCGCAGAATAACATTCTGCGTACAACTGGTACGTCAGACGCAATCATTTGTTTCATAGATTGTCTCCTTTCGAAGCTATTATTGTTAAGACCAAGCTTACCTGATTTAACCTGATAAATTTTCTCCTGTCAAGTTGCCATAATAATGTTTAAAGAGGCTTTGAGCTATTATCTTGCCTTGGCGAACGGTTTTTAGGTGTGCTATTATCTAAGTATGTTCACTTGGGCGCGGAAAAGACAACTTTATTATATTTTGGGTGTGTTAGTGTTTTTTGCCGTGATTGGGCTTATTTTGTTTCTGATTTATCGGCCTCGGCCAACTTGTTTTGACGGCAAGCAAAATCAAACCGAAACCGGCATCGATTGCGGGGGATCATGCGCACTCGCTTGCGCCCCGGATGTTTTACCGTTAAAAATTTATTGGGTTCGACCGCTTAAAGTGACCGCCGGTTGGTATGACGTCGTGGCCTTAGTCGAAAATCAAAATATTAATTTTGGCGTGCGCAACGCGCCGTACACGATTTATCTTTATGATAAAAATCACGCTTTATTGACTAAGCAAACCGGCGAGACTTTTGTTAATTCGGCTGAAAAATTTGTTGTTTTTGCCAGCCGTTTAAATACCGGTTCCAGTTTGGTTGATCAAGCATTCTTGGAGTTTGGCAATAAATTAATTTGGGAAAAGACGAAACCGGTGCCCAAAGTCGTTAATATTGAACGCCATAGTTTTACCAATACACCGCGTCCGCAATTGCAAATTACCGTTACCAACACGACACTTGATCCGATTTCTAATGTGCGGGTTTCGACCGTTTTGTCGGATAGCAACAATAGTGCCGAAGCCGCTTCGGCGACATTTATTGATAAATTAAATGGCCAAGAGGCGCAGGATTTATTCTTAACTTGGCCAACACCTTTGCCAGCCGATCCCGCTTTTTTCGACTTATATTGGCGCTTAAATTCTTTTGAGCTCTCGGCTCATTAATATGCTCGCTGCGATTAAGAAATTAAATTGTCGTCCGGACTGGCTGCTTATTTCGGCGACGATACCGCTCGCCATTTTCGGCTTAATTACGATGAACTCGTTTTTGGCCGAGAGTTATTATTTTGACCGGCAAATTACCTGGCTGTTATTGTCTTACTCCCTGCTTCTCGCGCTTTCTTTTGTCGATTGGCGCTTTTTGCGCAAGAGCTGGCTCTTGGTCGCGCTCTACATAATTTCGGCGGCAACATTAGCCATTCTTTTTGTTTTGGGCCATATTGCTAATGGTGCCGAGAGTTGGCTCTCGCTTGGTGGATTTTCGCTCCAGCCGGCCGATTTTATGAAATTGATTTTAGTGCTGATGCTGGCCAAATATTTTTCGAAGCGTCACGTTGAGATTGCCAATATCCGCCACATTATTGTTTCGGGGCTTTATGCTCTTATTCCGTTTCTTTTTATTTTATTTCAGCCAGATTTTGGCTCGGCGCTAATTATCTTTTTGATTTGGCTGGGTATGATCTTGGTTTCGGGCGTATCAAAAAAACATCTTGTTTTGTTAGTTATTGTCGGCGTGTAGGTGTCGGCCGTGAGTTGGTCACTAATCCTTCATCCTTACCAAAAAGCCAGAATCATGAATTTTATTCATCCCTTAGCTGATATCCATGGCTCGGGTTATAACGCTTTTCAATCCACCATTGCGGTTGGCTCGGGCCAAATTTTGGGCAAGGGGGTTGGTTATGGTACGCAATCACGACTTAAGTTTTTGCCCGAATATCAAACCGATTTTATCTTTGCCGCTTTTGCCGAGGAGTGGGGGCTGATTGGTGTCCTCATCGTTTTTCTCTTATTTGGCGTGATCATTTGGCGCATTTTGGCTAACGCTTTAGTGGGCGCGACCAATTTTGAAACACTATTCGGACTTGGTTTGGCGATTATGTTTTTAGCACACTTCATCGTTCATGTTGGGATGAATATTGGCATCTTGCCGGTCACCGGTTTGCCGATGCCTTTTATGAGTTATGGCGGGTCACACTTAATGGTCGAATTTATCGGTCTCGGCATCTTAATGGGCATGCGTAAATACTCTCTCTCCTTCCATCGCGACGATGCGAAGAATGAATTTATCGGGCCACAGTAGACGCTCGGCTTAGCTAATTTTGAAAACCACACAAAAATCTCCGGCGAAGATTTTTGCTCGCGTTCCGCGTTGCCG
>CAIUCZ010000057.1 GCA_903897785.1 Candidatus Falkowiibacteriota bacterium | reverse complement strand
CGCATGCTGTCCGACAAGCCGTTTCGCAAAAAAATTGTCGATAATATTCAAGACCCGGTGGTCAAAGCGTTTTGGCAAAAAGAGTTTGCCGGCTATGCGGAAAAATTCGCCTCGGAAGCGGTGTCGCCGATTCAAAACAAAGTCGGGCAATTTTTGTCCAGTTCGCTGGTGCGCAACATTGTCGGCCAAACAAAATCGGCGATTGATTTTCGCCAGGTGATGGACCAAGGCAAGATTCTGATTATGAATTTGAGCAAAGGCCGCATCGGTGAAGACAATTCGCAGCTGCTGGGCGCGATGATGATTACCAAACTGCAATTGGCGGCCATGAGCCGAGTGGATATGCCGGAAAATGAACGCAAAGATTTTTATTTGTATGTCGATGAGTTTCAGAATTTTGCCACCGACAGTTTTGCCAATATTTTATCCGAGGCGCGCAAATATCATTTGAATTTAATCATGGGCCATCAATACATCGAGCAGCTGACAGAAAAAGTCAAACCGGCCGTCTTTGGCAACGTCGGCACTTTGGTGGTGTTTCGCGTCGGCGCGGCTGATGCCGAGGAGCTGGTGCAAGAATTTACGCCGACCTTTACCGAAGACGATCTGGTCAATCTGCCCAAATATTCTTTTTGCTTGAAGTTGATGATCGACGGGATTGCTTCCGATCCGTTTTCTGCGCGCGGTTTGCCGCCGCTGGCCAAAGACGAGATGACCGGCAATGAAGAAAAAGTGATTGAGGTGACGCGCCGCAATTATGCCAGCGCCCGGGCCGATGTGGAAGCGGCGATTATGAAATGGAACGTGGAAGAAGAAGCGGTGAGGCCCGCGGCTCGGGAACGAGAAATTATTACCAGTCCGAATAATCAAAATGGCCCGACGATCACTGTGGCCGCGCGTCCGTATGAGCCGATGCGTCGTCCGCCGCCGGCGAAGTTTGTGCCGCCCGCCGGGCCACAATTCGAGGCGGTGTGCGCCAATTGCGGCAAAGAAATTACTGTCGCTTTTAAGCCCGACGGCGTGCGGCCGGTTTATTGCAAAGATTGCTTGGTTAAACTGAAAGAAGAAAAACGCCAGACCGTGGAAAAACGGCAACAAGCCAAAAAAGATGAACTGGCGCAGTTGTTGAATAAAATAAATAATCCGGAGCAAAAACCCGCCTCCGCACAAGGTTCCCAACCTCGCTCGAACTTCGCCAAGGCTACGCACGACAAGCAAGGCTACGATGGGCAAGCCGGCGAAGTGAGGCCTGAAACAAGACCTGCTCCGGTTAAGAATTTTAATTCTGTGAGATCGGATTCGGAAGTTGAATTGGAACAGGAAGTTGTCCAGCCTGGCAGCGGCTTGTCTTTGAATGATTTAAATTCGGCGCGGCCGGTGGATTGGCGGGGGCGGGCGATTAACGAGAGAAGCAAGCCGGATGAAGAAATTAAAAATTAACCCGCCTGCAACGCTATGCGTAGCATTGCGGGCAGGGAATTAAAAATTATGAATAAAAAGCTTTTAAACATTATTGGCGGAGTTGTTATAACTTTTTTGAT
>CAIUCZ010000056.1 GCA_903897785.1 Candidatus Falkowiibacteriota bacterium | reverse complement strand
CTGGGCCGCAGCCAGCATGCCGATAAATCGCTAGTCAGGATGGCTAAAAATGAGGTGAAGGATTTTAGAAATGATTTAAAATTAATTCTGGAAAAAATTGGCGCTTTTGGCGTGGTAGGCATTTATCCCAACTATTACGGCACACCGTTGGCGTATAATTATCAAAGCCCTTTGGCTGACGGGTTTAATAATTATAGCGAAATGGCGGTTTATGCCGGCTTTATTGTTTTGCTGTTGGCGGCGATGTCGCTTAAATTTTTAAAAGACAAGCAGATCCGTTTTTGGTTTTTGACGGCGCTGGTCAGTTTTGTGGTGTTTGCCGATCTGCCGTTTTTTAATTTGGTGGGTTATTTGCCGATCATTAATAAAATCCAGTTGGGCCGCTTGCGCTTTATTTTTAGTTTTGCCGTGATTTGCTTGGCGGTTTTTGGCACGCAAAAATTTTTGGCCAAATTTAAGGACCGCAAGCATTATTCGGTCGGCGCGTTATTAATCGCTTTGGTTTTTTTGGATTTATTTTATTTTTTTTCCGGTTATCATCCGGGCGCGCCAAAGGATTTAAGTTTTCTAAACAACAATCCGGCAATTAATTTTTTGCAGACCAACGCCGGCGTTGATCGGTTTGTCGGGCTGGGACCGCAAAAGAAAGGATTTTGTTCGCCATTGGTGCCTAACTTGAGTTTGTTATTCGGTTTAAACGATGTGCGTGGTTACAACGCGCTGGCCAAGGATAATTATTTGGCTTTTGCCGGTGATTATTTAGCCAGACGAGGTTCATTTGTTTTAGCTGACCTCGATCAAGCGCGCTGGACTTGGCAGCAGAATCTTTTCAAAATTTTTGATGTTAAATACATTGTCTGTCCGGCCGCCTCGGACACCAGCGCTTTTGTTTGGCCCCGGGTTTATGCCGACGCTAATGTTAAAATTTTGGAAAATAAAGATCGTTTGCCGGCGGCTTTTGTGGTGGCCGACAAACAAAAAGATACACCCTTGGATCGGCTTCAACCAAAGCAGGTTCAGCCAGCCGCGACTGTTATACGCGAAGTCAATAAAATTACGGTAAAAATTAAAGTGGCGCGAGCGGGGAAATTGATTTTAAATGAAAGTTATGACAATAGTTGGCGAGCGACGGTTAACGGTTTGACGCAACCGGTGTCGTCGGTGTGGCCGGGTTTGCTGGCCATGCCTGTAGCCACCGGCACGGCAGCTATTATATTTTATTATCAACCGGCGCATTTTTATTATTATTTGGCAATAACCTTGTTGGGGCTGATAATCCTGGTAATTTTAATAATTTGGCTGATTATCAAGTCGCGTCACAAACTTGACAAGATGATGGTTGACGCGGTTAAATAAGGCTCAAGAGGAACGTTCTTTATAATCATTTTATGTTTAAGGGGAAACATGAAAAAAATAATCCCAAAGAGAAAAGATATGAGCACGGTGGAAGAAAAATTCCGCTTTTTAGAAGTTAGCTCGGGCTTTGACAAAACAATTGAACGCGAGCTGAATAGTATCGGCGATGACGATTCTCCGTTAGTCAAAGATTGCCGCCGTTATTTGACGTTGGTGCACCTGATGGCCACCACCGACACTAGTGAATTTTCGCTGAATGACAGAAAAAATTATACCCGTTTATTGCTAAACGGCATGGGCGTTGTTGATTTTCCCAGAGCAGAACAAGTGGGAGTTGACGATGACGATGAACCGCACTGCAGTATCGTCAGCGCGGATAAGGATTGCCCGGGGCTGGACAATTGTCGTTTGTTTGACAAAGTTTGTCTGGAATTGGCGCAAGCGTTGTGGTATTTGAAGATGGCAAAGCACTTGCTGCGTCCGGATTTGGGCAAAAAAATGTTTCCGTTTGACAGCAAAAATCCAACCAAGGTCAAACGCCGTGAACATTTGGCGTGGTTTATAGAAGAGATGCAGCCCGAAGCGGCGAGCAAGGGGTTAACCTAAAAATAATTTTTATTATCGTTCCGATTCGTCGGAACGATTTTTTTAAATAAAAAATAACAGGGGAGGGTGCCATAGTCCCCGCCGCAAGAACTTAAATAGCAGTAGGTCGTCTTGTGGCGGGGCTGTGG
>CAIUCZ010000055.1 GCA_903897785.1 Candidatus Falkowiibacteriota bacterium | reverse complement strand
GCGGAAGGTGAGGGATTCGAACCCTCGGAACTTTTTACAGTTCACACGCTTTCCAAGCGTGCGCACTAGACCGCTATGCGAACCTTCCAAAAAAATAGTCGTTAGTTTTTAGTCGTTAGTCGTTAGCCAACAATTTGCATTTTGACTAACAACTAATAACTAACGACTTTTCTCGATTTGTTCTTCAATCAAGCTTTGCAACCCTTTGTCTTGGCTGCCGTCAGCGCGTT
Source organism: Candidatus Falkowiibacteriota bacterium (assembly GCA_903897785.1). Taxonomy (GTDB): domain Bacteria; phylum Patescibacteriota; class Patescibacteriia; order Patescibacteriales; family Patescibacteriaceae; genus CAIUCZ01. The sequence goes on along the minus strand of CAIUCZ010000055.1, from coordinate 20,009 downwards.
TAAAATCGTTGAGCGGATAAGCGCCGGGCAAAGACAGGCCGTTCAAAAAACTGGCCGGTGTGCCGATAACGCCAAAAGCTTTAGCCTCTTGCTTTTCGGCCAGAATCCTTGCTTTATATTTAGCAGACTGCAGGCATTTGTCAAATTGATCGTTTTTTAGGCCCAAAGTAGCAATCATCGCCGTGGTGGAGCTGGCGGCAAACCGGGCGGTGTTGCCGGCATCAAACAATTGATCGGCGACGGCAAAAAACTTGCCTTGCTCGCCGGCGCATTCGGCCAGCTCGGCCAATCTCTCGGCCTGCTCGTGCGTCGTCAAAGGAAAATTACGAAAGGCCACTTCCAGGTCGTCAGGGTAAAGCTTAACCGCTTGTTTGACGGTTTGATAAAACTGAGCGCAAAACGGACATTCAAAATCAAGATAGGTAATCAATTTTATTTTGGCGCCCGGCTTGCCCAAAACATAATCCGCGCCGCCGATTGGCCGAATCTGCTTGCTCGCGGTTTGGACTTTTGGCGGGAAGATTAAAGCCGACAGATAAATTAAAATCGCGATAACAATCAACCCGGCACAAGCCATCGACAGCCAAATCAAAAGCCGTTGTTGTTTTTTTGAAGTAAATTTTGAAAGCTTAAACATAATTTTAGATTAATGCGAATCCACAAATTGCATGCGAATGCTGCGAATTTAAACCGCAAAAAATGCGAATACGAATTTGCGGTTTTTGCGGACAGTTTGCGGCATTTGCATGCAATTTGTGGATTCGCATTATATTTTAATTTGTAATTTTTCGCCAACGCCAAGAATCAACGGCTCGCTAAACTTCGGTCCAATCAACTGCAAACCGATCGGCAAATTGCCAATCAACCCGGCCGGAATGGAAATCGCCGGCAACCCGGCCAAAGACGACGGCGTCAAAAACAAATCCTCCAGATACATTGCCAGCGGATCTTGCGCTTTCTCGCCAAACTTAAACGCGGTATGCGGCGTGGTCGGTGTCAACAATAAATCTACTTGCGAGAAAGCATTGTCAAAATCGGCGATAATTAAACTGCGCACTTTTTGCGCTTGCAAATAGTAAGCATCATAATACCCAGCCGACAAGGCAAACGTCCCGAGCATAATGCGCCGTTTTGTTTCCGGCCCAAACCCTTCGGCGCGCGACAAAGCATAATGCTCGGCTAGATTGATCGCCTCGGCTTGATGGCCATAACGCACGCCGTCAAAGCGCGCCAAGTTGGAACTGATTTCGCAAGGCGTAATAATATAATAAACGCTGACGCCGTACTTGGTGGACGGCAGACTAACCTCGACTAACTTTGCGCCTAATTTTTCCAACTGCGCGGCCGCTGCTTTTATTTTTTGCACGACTGATTTATCCAGCCCGGCCGAAAAATATTCTTTTGGTAAACCGATTTTCAAGTCTTTAATTGATTCCAAGTTCATCGCCCGGCCATAATCGTCTTCGGCTCGTTTGACGGTCGTGCGATCCAACTCGTCGTGACCGGCAATCACCGCCAAAACCAAAGCCGCGTCCTCAACCGTTTTTGTCAGCGGCCCGGGTACATCGGTGGAACTAGTCATCGCCACCAAACCAAAGCGCGAAGCCAAGCCATAAGTCGGCTTGAGGCCGACCACGCCGCAAAAGCCGGCCGGATGGCGGATTGAACCGCCGGTGTCCGTGCCCAAAGCAAACAGACAGAAATTTGCCGCCACGGCTGCCGCCGAACCGCCGGATGAGCCGCCGGGTACACGCTGCAAATCCCAGGGATTGTGCGTCGGACCAAACGCAGAAAATTCCGTGGACGCGCCATGAGCAAATTCATCCAAATTTGTTTTGCCGAGCAATACCGCTCCGGCTGCTTTTAATTTAACAATCACAGTCGCATCGGTCGGCGCAATATACGAAGCCAGCATCGCCGAACCGGCGGTGGTGCGCAAACCTTTGGTTAAAATATTATCTTTGGCCAAATACGGAATACCCAGCAACCCGCCGCGCTGACCGGCTGCCAGCCGCCGGTCAGCCAGCTCGGCGGCTTTAACAGCCCCGACTTCATCGACCAGCAAACAAGCTTTGATTTGCCCGTCTGCTTGTTTGATTTTTTCCAAACAAGCCATCGTTAAAGCCGCGGCCGTAATCTGGCCGCTGTCCAATCTTTCTCTTGCTTCTTTGATGGTTAATTGATTAAGCATATTTAATACGAATACAACGAATTAAAATCCGAATACTACGAATAATAGAAAAACCATATTGATCAATGAATTGGCTAACGACTTACAACCCGCCCGCATCGCTACGCGAAGCGTTTCGGGCGGGCTAACGACTTTCAACTTTATGAACTATTACAGTATTCGTTTCACCTTCAACTGTCCCTCCACCATCTCTCCCGCTTCCTCCAAAGCTAACGCCACTTCATCTGCCGCCCACGGCGCAACCGCGTCGACCCGCCAATTATTGGTTAGGCCGGTCACCTGTGCCGTCGGCTCAGTATTTTTGGTGTCCACTTCTGACAATTGATCGATATACGACAAAACGGCCGACAACTGCGGTCCGCTATTTTGTATTTCTTCGGCGCTCAACTTTATTCGCGCCAATTCTGACAGATGGATGATGTCTTGTTCGGTCAACATAAAAATAGCGTTGTCGCCCCGGCGTATGCCGAGGTCCAGTCTGTGGCTATAAACTGGATACCCGCCTGAACGGAACGGGCAGGCCGGCATACGCCGGTATGACCGTGCTTTTAATTTTTAATTAATCTTAAAAACGCCGCTTCATCAATCACCTTCACTCCCAGCTGGCGCGCTTTCTCTAGCTTACTCCCCGGCTCATCGCCGGCCAACACAAAATCCGTGTTTTTACTGACCGACGATGAAATCTCGCCGCCCAAAGAACGAATTTTTTCTTTGGCTTGCTCGCGTTCCATTGTCGGCAACGTGCCGGTCAAAACAAAAGTTTTACCCTGCAAAACTCCGCCGGCCTTTTGAGTTTTAATTTTAAAACCAACACCCAGCTCGTCCAATTTCAATAATAATTTTTGATTATCATGATTTCTAAACCAGTCAAAAATACTCTGGCCCACAATCTCGCCCACATCGGGTAAGTCGGTCAGGTCTGTCAGCTTAACCGACTTTGCCAAGTCCGGCAAGTCTTTAAAACTCACCAATTTCTGATGTTGCTTGCGCGCCAAGCCGGCAAAAAAATCAGCCAGCATAATCGCCGTTTCCTCGCCGACGTGCAAAATGCCCAAACCAAACAACAGACGATTTAAATCTACCATTTTCCGATTAGCGATTGCCTGCAATAAATTATTAACTTTTTTTTCTTTAAAGCCTTCCAAAGTTAGCAAATCGCTGGCTGACAATTCATAGATATCACTAACCTGCCCGACCAAATTATTTTTTACCAGCTGCTCGATGATGCTCGGACCCAGGCCCTCGATATCCACGGCATTTTTTGACGCCCAATGCTCCAGCCGCCGCAAGTTTACGGCGTAACAATTTTTATTGGTGCAACGATAAGCCACTTTGTCATCCAGGCGCTCAACTTTGCTGTGACACATCGGGCAAACACGCGGCGCTTCAATCTTTTTTTCATGGCCATGGCGCAAGCGCGGCAAAACTTTAATAATCTTGGGAATAACATCGCCGGCCCGCTGCAAAATTACCGTGTCGCCCACTTTCAGATCCAAGCGCCTAATTTCATCCAGATTATGCAAGGTGGCATGGCTGACCGTCACGCCATAAATTTGTACCGGCGCCAAAACGGCCGTCGGCGTCAAGATGCCCGTGCGCCCGACTTGCCAGACGACTTCTTTTAATTTTGTCGTCGCCTCGATGGCGGCAAATTTATAAGCCATGGCATAACGCGGCCCTTTGCCCACAATCCCCAGCACCGGCCACAGACTCTCGTCGTTTACTAAAATTACTACGCCGTCGCAATCAAAATCCATTTTGTCGCGATGCTCTTCCCAATAATCATGAAATCTCAAGGCCGCTTTCAAGTCGGCACAAAATTTATTTTGTTGCAACACTTTTACGCCCAGCAATTTTGCCAGCTGATGTTCTTGCTCGTGCTGTTCCAATCCAAAATCGGTCGCCAGCGAATAACAATGAAAATCCAAATGGCGGCCGGCCGTAATTTTTGAATCAAGTTGACGAATTGATCCGGCTGCCGCGTTGCGCGGATTGGCAAAAATCTGGCTGCTATTTTTTTTGCCGGCCGAATTTAATTTATCAAAAATTTTTCGCGGCATAATCGCCTCGCCGCGAATTTCAATTTCACCAGATAACAAAGCACGGTTAACTAATTCAATTGAATGTTTTGTTAAACCGATTTTTTTTAGTTCCATTTCGGCCGGCTGACGCAAGCGCAAAGGAATTGACTCAATCGTTTTTAAATTCGCTGTCACGTCCTCGCCGGTGACGCCGTCGCCGCGGGTGGAACCTTGCGCCAAGACACCGTTTTTATAAAGCAAACTGACCGCCAGACCGTCCATTTTCAACTCGGCAAAATAATCCAATTTTTTATGGCTATGGCTTTCGCTCAAAATTTTGCGCGCGCGATTTTCCCAATCCTGCATATCCTCAACCGTAAAAGCGTCAAACAAAGAAATCATCGGCACAGCGTGATGCACCTTGGCAAAACGCGATAAGGCCTTGCCGGAGACGCGCTGCGTCGGCGAATCGGGTGTAATCAAAGTCGGAAACTGCTCTTCCAGCTTTTCCAGTTCATTTTTCAGGCTGTCAAACGCCGCTTCGGAAATTTCCGGCTGGTCCAAAACGTGATAAAGATAGTTATGGCGGTTAATCTCGACACGCAATTTGGCAATGCGTTTTTTGGCTTCTTCTTTGGTCATAATTTTCTATCTTACTGAGTAGTGCAACGCTGAGTGGCATTATTACAAGTAGGCCCGGGACTTGGGCAGAGACAAGCCACGTTATAAGGTGCTGGTAGTCCATTGACCGTCGTACTACACGTGTAGATGCCTGTCGGCAACTGACAAGGGTTATAAGTGACGGTCACCGCTTGATTAATGACGTCGTTGTTGAGGGTGCCACCGGCATTAACAATGGCATTTTTGAAAAAACCATAGCCGGTCAAACTGACCGAAGTCGAACTGTTAATTGTTACCGCCACTTGATAAAGCAAATTATTAGTCGAAGTAACATAGGCATTGGCCGACACACAGCTAACGCAATAACCAGTGGTGCTGGTACCAATTTTAGTAAAATCGATGCAAGCGCCCGCCCCGCAATTGTTATCAAAAACATAAGCTCGGGTTGACGTATTATAATGAATCGCCTTGACTCGCTCCACGCCCTCCTCGGCCGCGTAATAAGCTTGAATCGATTCGCGCTGGCCGGCCATCATATCCACGGCGTTAAGCAAAGCACGGTTCAGCAAAACTGTAATCAAGGTTACCAAGAGAACGATGGTCAGGACGATGTACAAAGCCACTCCTCTTTGATCACTTTTAACTAGTTTTAATTTTTGAAAAAAATATTTCATATTGACAGTAAATTTTAGCATTGTCATCCCGAGGAACAAGGGATCTCTTACTCTTCCAGCTTGAGGCTTAAGAGATTCCTCGCAAGCTCGGGATGACAAAAACCGCTAGATTTCAAATCTACCTCGCTTTAACCGACATCTGCACCATCGTATCCTGATTATCCGTGTTTTTGCCGGACGCTTGAACATCAAAAAACACCGTCGCCAGCTGAGTGGAAGTGTTGGTGGTAGTGGCGCTGACCCAGAAAGTTTGGATATTGATTTTGTTGGAAGTCAAATCATTGGTCGTGCCGGCGCCAAGCAAACTGCCGCGCTGCACTTGCAAGCGGTTGATCGCTCCGTCTTGGCGCAAACTATAAGTGACGCATTGACCGGAGCTGTTGATAAAAGAAATAGCCGGCACGGTGGATGATGTGCAAAAAACAGTCAGAGCAACCGGACAGCACCAAGTTGAAGTGGCCGCCGCCGCACTGCGCATCTCGCGGCCCATCGTATCCAGCACGTTGCGCATATTTTCTTGGATATATTTTGAGGCCAAAGCCGAGCGCTCGCCGCCCAAAACCTTGGTAAAACTTTCCGTTACCATAATCATCACCAAAGCAAACAAACCCAAAGCGATAATCAACTCAATCAAAGTGACGCCGTCTTCTTGTTTTAATTTTTGCCAGCCGTTTTTACTGCGCGTAATCATATAATCGAGTGTGGGTTTGATAAAGATTGGTTAAATCGCGATCTTGCCAAAATACCTGGCAAGTGACATCCAAAAGATTAACTCCGTTATCCGTCATCCACACGGTTTTAGCCATGCGGTCAAAAGTGGAGGTAGTACACCCGTTGGTCGGCACGACACAACTGGCGTTGCTGGCCAAAACATAGCCGGTGGAAGTGGAAACTTTTAGCACATTGGCTGTTGAACTGACAACCGCACCGACCGCTTCCGAGGTTGTGGCCAGCGTCCAATCAATCGCAAAATTAGTCGTCGTTGACAGCGAACCGATGCCGGTATAAAACGGCAGGTTGTTTTTAATATTCAAATCATGCTTATAGCGCACCGCTTCCATACACTCTTCGGCTAAATACGACGCCAAAAAATTACTGCGCGCGCTGTAATTCAGTTGCAAGACGTGCGACACCGAGCCGACCACGCCGACAAAAGCGACGACGACAATGCCGATGGCGATGACCACCTCGAGCAAGGAAAATCCAATTGGTTTAATATTCTTTATAAGCATGAATTTTGTCATCCCGAGGAACAAAGGGTCGCTTAATCCACAAGTTTGAGGCGCAAGAGACCCCTCGCAAAGCTCGGGATGACAAGGCCGCTTGTTACCGGTTTCCAAGTTTCAAATTCTAAATTCCAACTTCTATTTTAGGCCCGCTTCTCCCGTCTCTTTAATCACAATCTGCCGCGCATACTGATCCTGGCTCAAAGTAATAATCACCGGCTTGGTCGCAACTTGGCCGTCAACATAAAGCTTGTGATCCGCGATCGAATAAACTAAAATAATATTTTTATCCGTATCGCGCGTATAAACAAACGAAGAAAATTTTACCGCCGGACCGAGATCGACGTTAAGCAAAATACGCGTCGATGAAGCATTGGTCACGGTTGCGTTGCCGGTGTTGGAAAAAAAACTAAAGTTGCTTTCGCCGTCGTCTTTGGTCAGATAAAGCCCCCAGCCGGTTATCGCTTGGCCGCGCCCGGCCGGGTTGACGGCATACGCCCGCGCCAAAGCCAAATAATTAACCACCGCTTGCGCCTGATCGCGCAAATCCGCGGTTTTGACTTTATAATTATACCACTGCAGGGCGTAAAACGAAGCTACCAAAAGCAACGCCAAGGTGACGGTAATTTCCACCGGCAGCCAGCGACGCAAAGTTGTGCGATAATCTTTAAACATATTTTACTTCACCATAATTTTTAACTTGGCCAAAGCGGCCGCCAGTTGCGGATCCTTATTGGCGGCAAAATCTTTGTCCGTCAACACCACTTTGAGCGCCGGTTCCAGGCCTTGATGATTGATATTATAACCGCCCGGCGTCAACCATTCGGCCACGGTGATTTTCAACGACGAACCGTCCGGCAAATTTTCCACTTCTTGCACCGAACCTTTGCCAAAAGTTTTCTCACCGAGCAATGTGCCCAAACCGTCATCTTTCAAAGCACCGGCCACAATTTCCGAGGCCGAAGCACTGCCGCCGTTAACTAAGACAATCGTCGGCACGCCGTTCAATTCGGCATTGCCGTTGGCCGGATAAGCTTTCTTGCTGCCGTCGCTATAACGTTCGCTGACCACCGGGCCGCTTTTCACCCACAAGCTGGCGACATTGACCGCCGCGTCCAGATAACCGCCCGGATTATTGCGCAAGTCCAAAATAATGCCTTTGACTTTGGCTTTGACGGCCGCGTCGGCCGCCGCTTGCATCAAGTCGCTGGTATCGCTGTTGAATTGGCTGATTTTAATCGTATCAATCCCGTTTTTAATGTCCGCTTTGACACTTTTGACAATAATGATGGCGCGAGTAATTTTTACGTCAAACGATTTTTTCACGGCCACTCGGCCGATGGTCAAAGTGACGACTGTGCCTTTGGGCCCGCGAATCACTTGCACCGCCTGTTCGGCCGTCCAGCCGGCTGTGCTGGTGCCGTTGACCGCCATAATTTTGTCACCCGCCCGCAAACCGGCTTTGGCCGCTGGCATGCCGTCGATCGGGGCGATCACCGTGATGACGTTGTCTTTAACGCCGATTTCCGCGCCGATGCCTTCAAACGAACCGTTCATGCTGTCTTGAAAACTTTTGTTTTGTTCCGGCGGCATAAAAATCGTATAAGGATCATTCGCTCCGGCCACCAAGCCTTGCATCGCGCCATAAAATAATTTGCTGTCGTCGATTTTGCCGGGATTGACATACTTGGTTTTTAGCTCGTTCCACACTTGGCTGAACATGTTAAAATCCAAACTGGTGGAAGTGGACAGATGCTGTTGATTAAAGGTGTTAACAAAAATATTTTGGGTCGGCACGGCACCGGCCAGATAACCGCTGCCTTGCACCCAATAAACACCGCTCAAAAAAGCGCAAATAACCAGGGCGACAACCGACAAAACAACAATACTTTCGCGAATCAGGGGCTCGCGTTTTTTGAAATTGCTTGATAACCATTGTTTCTCTTTTTGCATAAGCTGAAATTAAATTTTTTAATGACTTTATTATATCATTTCTAAAAAAATGACGCCAGTGCGAGCAATGACGCCTTTGGCCGTTGATCGCCCTTAAACAGTGCGTTCCGTTTCGCCGCAGTCTTTTGTACTCAAAGACTGCGGCGAAACGAATGGCGTCTATCATAAAAAAACGCCGCCCCGGCAAAACGTCGGGACGGCGAGACAATTTTTTTATGTTTATGATTAGTGCCAAAATCAATAACGGCGGATACAACGAACATGATCAGATTCATTGCAACCGCCATTGAAAATATTACATTTGTTCGGATCGACATCGTAACCTCGCGAGAAATCATAACCCCAAGCCTTAGTGGCATCATATTGTGTGGATGACCAATATTTAAAGGTATCTAAATTCAAATAAGCGGGGACATTATGGTTACTGATCATAGCATCAAGTTCATTAAGCGCCGGCAAATACCAATCATCAAAACCATTAATTCTTAGATTGTGACAAAATTCACCGGCAGGATGGCTACCGTCATCTGTCGCGATACCGACATTTTTGCGGCCATCTTCCCTATCGGAAGCGTCTGGCGTATTACTGCTGTCATTAGTTTGCCATAAAAATTTGACTGTCTTTTGTGGGTCGTCTTGTGTGTTGTCGCAATTATCAGCAGAAGTACAATTAGACGGCGACGCAATCAATCTTGAACTAGTACTATAAACAATCCCGCCGCCGCAAAAACAACCCAGCGTCGGCTTGGTCGGACAGAGCAAAGCCATTTTGCTCGGATTGTCGGAACAATCGGAAAATGTCCGTTGGCAATAATCAGAATGGCAATTGTCGCAAAGCAAGTCTTTGCCGCAGGTGTCGGTGACCGTGCCGCAATCACAGCCGAGCGGCGCGCAGGAAAGATCCGCTTTAACCGCGGTCGTACCGGATTCGACAAAATTCAAACCGGGTGTCAAAGCGTCGTTTTGGCCTTCCGCAGAAAAACACACATGATAACCGTCAACGCCGTCGGTTTGAGTGTCGTCATATTCATAATCGCTGTTGTCGCGCGGGTCTTTGGGCACGGTTTTTAAATAAACCACGCCGCGGCCATCAACCAGCGGCTGGCCGCCGATCAAAGCGGCCGGGTAACGGCCCAGGTTGGCTTGGCGATAAAATTCCAGCGCGGCCTGAATATTTCGGATATCGGCCAAACGTTTTTGGTCGCGCGCCCGAACAGTAACAGAAGAAAGCGATAAAAAAACCAGGGTCGCCAAAAGTGCGATCAGCGAAACAACAATCAACAGCTCAATCAAAGTAAAAGCATTAGTTCGCGATGCGTATTTTAAACGGGGCATAGTAATTAATGTTGTTTATGAATTGATTATAGCATATCACCGATTATTCGGTCTAGTGCCGACAATAAAGAATGCGGTACCACGGCTCATGACTTTAAACTAACGACTTTTGACTTTTTTAAAACCATTGCCACCAACACCACCACCGCTCCGCCCAAAATAATGGTTAAATAAATCAGCCATTGATTATTATCCGTCGTCGAGGCTGTGACCGGTGTGCCACTGGCCAGCGGCTGTAAATTAAAGCCGCTGTCCACAGTCGAACCGGGTAGATTAAACTTCACCACGTCTGATGTTTGGCGGGGAAATAATTTTAAGCCGCTGTCGGTGTTTAAAAGTAAGCCGGTGATCGTCGCGTGATCGCCTTTGGCCAGAGTCGTGGCGATCTTGGCCGATTTTTTTTCATAAACGGCAATCTCGCCTTGGCCGTCGTCCAAATAAAGTTGCTGCCCGGATTTGGCCGTTACTTCACCGCTAACTTTAATCAGTTCTCCGGCCATGGTTTCGTCGATTTTGTCGGTCGTCGTTGTCGCCGGGTTTAAATTTATTTTTTGCACCAGCGGTTTGATCGCCGTCAAGGCGCTGACTTTCAAGCGCGGGCCGATTGCCAGTTCGCTGTAAACGCCGCTGGCCGCCACCATCTGGCCCAAAGATAAAGCCGGGAATTGCTGATGATAATTATAAAGCTGAATCGCCGGCGCCAGCGAGCCATCGGTTTGCACAGGTAAAAAATAAGCATATTGTTTAGAGAATTGTCCGGGCAAAACAACAATCGCCCCGCGATAGTTTATCATCGCCAATTTGGCAGTTTTATTCGCCACTGTTGTTTTAATTTTAATATTTTTTTTCGCGATCAACGCCTTGGCCGCCAGCGGCGCATCCAGCAACGAGTCTTCGGCCGGCAAAGCGATAATTTTGACTGTGCGCGTTTTGCTGTCTGTCAAATGGCCGTCACTGACGGTTAATTTAACGCTATAGTTTCCCGGTTGATGATAAAAATACGCCGGGTTGGCCTCGCCGGAAGTGGCACCGTCGCCAAATTGCCAAAGAAAAGTCAACGGGTCATCGTCCGGATCTTCACTGTCCGAGCTGTCAAACACGGCCGGCTCGTCCGCCATAATTTTTGTGTTCATACTAAACTCGGCTTTGGGCGGATGATTTAAAGTTTTAATCACGTTGTTCGCGCCCGGTGTCGGCAGTTGGCTGGCCGCCCAATTGTTTTGATTGTCGAGTGTGCTGGTGGCGTTGAGCAAGTTGTCAGAAAAGCCCTCGTCAATATTATTATATTTTACGCTCTGCAATGGCGTATCTTTGAGCGGTTGAATTAAATTTATCTGTCCCGCGCCATTGGATAAAACAATTTTGCTTTGTTTGCGCCACAAGACAAAAAAATCTTGTGCTTTGATGATCGTGGACGTGCTAAATTTAAAAGTTTTATGGCCGTTGCCGATTTGCCAGCCAAGCAGATTGACGTCTTTGCCGGAATGATTAAATAATTCTATAAACTCACCCGCCTTCGCTAAAGCTTCGGCGGACAAGTCGGTGGACAAGCCTGCCGTAGTGGCCGACGGATTATCTAAGCCGACAGGGTTGGGCAAAAACTCATTAATAACTACGCCGACATTGTAATCGTAAAGCGCCTGATCTGCCGGACTGATTTCATCCTCGCCTTGGGGTGCTGCAATTTGATTAGCCGCGCCCGGCGTTAATTTTGTTGTTTCGGCAAAGTCAACGGCATTGTTAAATGTATTATGGCCGTCGAAAATGCGAGCGATGCCATTTGGATTTTTCACCGCCGGCGCATTGGCCTTGCTGTCGCTGCCCGGCCAAACGCCATACGTAACGCGATCGATCAATCGGCCGGCGTTATCCAGCAAACTGATTTGATCGCCGTCATTGTTTAAATTGCCTTTGGGATTTCTGACGACCAAATATTTATTAGCGCTATCCAGCGTGCCGGACAACATTGTTTTGGCGCCCGAGCCGTCCTGAATAGACCAACCGGACAAATCAACCGCTTGCGCACAATTATTGTACAGCTCCAGCCATTCGGTATCGCCGTCGCCCGGATCGCTGACCAATTCATTGATCACCACGTCGCCGGCCTTGAATTTTGGCAGTACTGACTCGCTTGTATTCTCATTATTCGAACCGGTTGTGGTCGAATTGTCAGGCGAGCCGGCTGTCGTAGTGTCGGTCGATGATTGAGTTGATTGATCAGTGCCGGTTGTTGGGTTAGTTGGATTGTTATTAACGGCTTGGCCAAATAAAATAAAATCAGCTGAATTATTGCCGGCGTAGCTGACGCGTTTTAAAATTTGTCCGGCCGCCGAATTTGGCGCGGCCGCGCCTTGGACAAAAATATTTTGGCATAAACCCCAACCCAAGCTGTCGATAATCGTGCCGGAGTTTTCCGCGCCCTGGCGCACGGCAATCCCGTTGTCATCGGCTAGCGTCTGCGTTGTCGCCGCATCGGCATTGAGCGACGCGGCAAAACCGTTGGCGCTGTTGGCCCACAAATAAGTTGCCAGCGGCTGGATGATTTCACTTTTGGTCCAAGATTTGATCGTTGTGTCGGTTGTCCCGATTTTTGTCCGCTTAACCAAACGCAAACCTTTCAAATCAATCGCCGCTTGGCTGGCGTTATACAATCGCACAAAATCTTGATCTGTTTTGCCCGGCCCGAGAGTGGTTTGCACTTCCGAAATTTGCAAGTCGCCCGGCGCCACCGCCGACACGATCGAGATAAAATAAAAAAAGCCTGCGGCCAGCAGCCCCAAGCAAAGACATAAGGCAACGCGCCTTGATGCGAGCAGGTACATAAGATAAAAGTTATAAAGTTCTTAAAGTTATAAAGTTCATAAAGAAAAATCCTGCCGTGCCATAGTCTCCCCGTACTCGGGGGACTGTGGCACTCTTGTTTTGTTTAAGACTGCCGCAGTCTCCCGATGATTACATCGGGTAGGCTACGGCAGGGCGGTATCGACTTTATAAACTTTATGAACTTTTTACTATTTTATATTTTAATCGCACAATAAATCAGTTTACTTTAATTGATCCTTAAACCAATCTACCATAGGCACCCGAGACGGATCCGCTTTATTTTCTTGTGCCAAATAAAAAGTCATCCACGCGCCCAACTGCAACAGCTCCAAACTCTGGGCTAATTTTGTTTTGCCTTTGAGCTGATGGGCATAGGACTTGATTTGATTTTTTTTGACCACTTGCTGCGTCAGCAAACTGCGTTTTTGCACGCGCGGCGAATACAAAACCGAATCGATAAAAATAAATAAAATATCTTTTTTATTGTTGGCCGGAAATTTCAAGCCCTCCAAGGCATAATGATTCAAATCGGGCAAAACAAGATAAGTGGCAAAATTCTTGGCCGTCTCATTGCATTGATTGCGCCAGGCGTGCAGATTGCCGGATAAAAACTCACCGCCGACCAAAACTAGTTGCTTGCCAATCGCTGCCCGAGCAATCTTGACCGCCGGATTAGCCAAAGACGGCAAAATCAACCGCTGGCCGGCATCAGTCAAATCAATAATAAACTCAGCCAAATTCTTGGGCAAATTAATGACATCCAATTTCGCCAGCAAAACCAATAAGCCGAATAACGTATAACCCAGCGCCAAACGCGGCTGGCCGGAAGGATTGTCATCGGCCGTAAACAAATAGCCGGGCCAGTGGCGGCTGATCATGGCGTTGGCCAGCTTGTTGTTTTTCGCCGCGGCGGTAATCACCAAGACTTTGGCATTGCGCTTTTCCGCTTCGACAGCCGCGGCCAAAGTTTCTTCCGTATTGCCGGAGTACGATGACAAAACGACCAAGGTTTCTCGGTCGACAAAGGCCGGCAAGTCATAATCGGCGCAAATGAGCAGCGGTACGGCCAAATCATCGGCAAAGACAGCGGCGGCAATCCGGCCGGCCAAGTTTGACCCGCCCATGCCGGCAACGACGATGCGATTGATTTGCCGATAATTTTTCGGCAACTGATAATCCGCCAAATCGGCCAAGACTTGCTTCAATTGTTCGGGCAGCAAACTGATTGATTCGGCGACTTTGTTTTTATTTTGATTGCTCAAAAGTTTTTCGGTTATTTTCATATACAGTAATTGTAAAACTATGGCTTCGGACTGTCAAACAGCCATACCCTGCCCTGGTCTCGGCGCAGTCTCTCCGACTTCAAGTCGGAGGACTGTGCCGTATTAATACGGTTTGCTAATTTTTAAAAAATGTGGCTATAATTTAGTTATAAAGTTCTTAAAGTTATAAAGTCTATAAAGTAAAATACTTTATAACTTTAAGAACTTTATGAACTTTCAACTTGCTTATGTTAATACTTTCAATCGAGTCATCTTGCGACGAAACCGCGGCCGCCGTTATTGACGGCCGGCGTGATAACGTGCGCGTTTTGTCCAACGTCGTGGCCTCGCAAATTGCCATTCATCAAAAATACGCCGGCGTGGTGCCGGAAATTGCCGCTCGCGAACATATTTTAAATATTTTACCCGTCATCAACGAGGCCTTGGTTAAAGCCGGACTGGATCTAAAAACCGCGCCCAAGAAACTGGACGCCATCGCCATCACCACCGGCCCGGGCTTGATCACTTCTTTAATGACCGGCATTGAAACAGCCAAAACGCTAGCTTATGTCTGGAAATTGCCGATTGTCAGCGTTAATCATATTGCCGGACATATTTATGCGAATTGGATAGAGTCTGAAAGTCGTGAGTCGTTAGTCGTTAGTCAAAATTCCAAATTCCCCGCTCTAATATTGACCGTTTCCGGCGGTCACAACTTGTTAGTCCTCATGAAAAATCATTTAAAATTTAAAATCATCGGCGACACTTTGGATGATGCGGCCGGCGAAGCGTTTGACAAAGCGGCAAAAATGCTCGGGCTTGGTTACCCCGGCGGACCGGCAATCGCTGCCGCGGCCGCGGGAGTTGGTCGTCCCGGCGTATGCCGGGATCCAGAAATTAAATTACCTAGACCAATGTTGAATGCCGCTAATTTTAACTTTTCCTTTTCCGGGCTAAAAACCGCTTTGCTCTACGCCCTGAAAAAAGATAAAGATTGGCAGAAAAAAATCCCCGCTTACGCCGCGGAATTTCAACAAGCGGTGATTGACGTTTTAATTCATAAAACTATCAAAGCGGCGCAAAAATATAAAGTTAAAACCGTCATGCTTTCCGGCGGCGTTTCGTCTAATCTGGAATTACAAAAACAATTTATCGCCGCCTTTAAAAATAGTTACGCACCGTCCGACATCCGATATCCAAAAGCCGACTTCCGAACTGATAACGCGGCCATGATCGGCGCGGCCGGTTATTTTATGGCACGGGCTAAGAAATTTACCAAATGGGAAAAAATTAAAGTTGATCCCAATCTGCCATTGAAATAAAACTTTGCCCTAATTGGTTTAGTGTTATAAAATAAATTATCAAGATGACCTTTGACCATTTGCAAACCTTTCAAGATTGGTTTAAATTAAAAATCATTCTTTGGAACAAGCCGAACAATATCGTCTTTAAACAATGTGATGTCTGGTGGTGCAGCCTAGGCATGAATATCGGCGAAGAGATTTATGGCAAAGGTATAAAGTTCACTAGGCCGGTGCTGATCTTTAGAAAATTAACAAGCAACGCTTTCCTGGGTCTACCTTTGACGAGCCAGGAACGAACTGGAACTTGGTATGTAGAAATTTTTTCACACGGCAACAGAAGTTGGGTAATGTTAAACCAGGTCAGAATTCTAGATAAAAAGAGGCTGACGAGCAGACTTACCGTGCTTGAAGACGTTGATTTTAAAAAAGTTAGGGATGGATTTTTGAGTCTTTACGGCCGTTAAAAAATAGTCACCCTGCCCCGATTAATCGAGGCAGGGATCAGTGGGCGATTCCCAAATTGTCTTTACACTTTAGCAAATAAAATTAAACCTGTCAAATTATATGAATACACAAAAAATTATTTTCTCCGGCGTCCAGCCAACCGGCAATCTCCATCTTGGCAACTATCTCGGCGCTATCAAACAATGGGTCAACCTGCAAAAAGTCTATGACTGCATTTTTTGCGTCGTCGATTATCACGCCATTACCGTGCGCCAAAATCCCGACCAACTGCGCCGGCAAGTTTTAGACACGGCTAAAATTTATTTGGCCTGCGGCATCAATCCAAAAAAAAGTTTAATCTTCCGCCAGTCAGATATTAATGAGCACGCCGAACTGGCCTGGATTTTGAATTGCACCGGCGCGCGCATGAGCGATTTGGAAAACATGACGCAGTATAAAGACAAGGCCGGCAAAGACGCCAACGCTTCGGTCGGCTTGTTTGATTATCCGGTGTTAATGGCCGCCGATATCTTGCTTTATCAAACCAACCTGGTGCCGGTCGGCCATGATCAAGTGCAACATCTGGAACTGACGCGCGATTTGGCCAAACGGTTTAATCATGATTTTGGCCAAGTCTTTACCATTCCGGAAGTGCAACTGCAAAAAACCGGAGCGAGAATTATGGGTTTGGATGATCCGACCAAAAAAATGAGCAAGTCCGCCGCCTCTCCGGCAAACTTCATTGCTTTGACGGATGAACCGGAGGTGGCGCGCAAAAAAATTATGCGCGCCGTGACCGACTCCGGCGCGGAAGTGATTTACGATCCGGAGACCAAACCGGCCATCAGCAATTTGCTGACGATCTATCACTTGCTCTCCGGCATTGACATAAAAACTTTGGTGAAAAAATACCAGGGCCGCGGTTATGGCGACTTTAAAAAAGATTTGGCCGAAGTGGTGGCCGAATTTTTAACCGACTTTCAAGCCAAGCTCGAGCGCTTCAGCGATGAAGAAGTGGAAAAAATCTTTGCTCGTGGCGCTAAGAAATTAAAACCGATTGCCAAAGAAACCGTCAAAAACGTTAAGGAAAAACTGGGCTTGCTATAAACTAAAAATAAGCGTTAAATAAAAGGCAACAATTTTTTGAGATAGTTACAAAATTGTTTTGTAACGAAATTTAGATGTTTTTTGTCTAGATTAGGAGGGCAAGCAAAATAATTGAGGCGTAACCATAGCTACGGTCAAATTATTTTGCGCCAGCCCGACAACATCTAGGCAAAAAATAGCAAATTGCAGTAAAAACAGTTTTGTAACTATCTCGTAGTCTTTTTTTGTACCTTGCAATTTTGGAGGTTAAAGTGAATCTAAAAAAATTTATCGGCGAAACCAATCTGTTTGACGATTGCGGCAATCGCACCAAAAAGCCGGAAGACATGACTCCGGCAGAAATGCACGATTATGCCAAAATCATCGCCAATCGCCTAGAACACGGCGGACAAAATCAAATAGTCATCAATCAAATTATTTCCGGCCGGCCGCTATCCGTCTGGGAAAAAGATAAAATATACTGTGATTTTATTTTGAGCCAATTGCCGCTGGTGTTTAGCGAATGCCACAATCTTAATCGTTTGGCTCTTTACAAAGCCTTGCAAGAAGAAGAAATGTTTGGCGAAGAGCATAAATATTACGTCAGCTTGAATTGTCGGCGGGAACCCGATCCATTGGAATTAATTATATTTTATAAAGATCGAGCGATAAGATTTGAGCAAATATTTTCCAAACCGATTCGTGATATCAATCCGCCGCCTTTACCCGAAAATTTTATTTAACCATCAGCCCTGCGCATCAGGGCTTTTTTATTTGTCTTGACCGTGCTAAATTAAAAACATGCGCCAGAATAGGCCAAACACAATCACGCCGCGTCGTAGTCTGCCGTACTCGGGGACTACGACGCTCCCTTGTCTAGCCAAGACAGTCGTAGTCCCTTTCAGGAGACTACGACTGGGCGGGTTAGTCAAACTGAATACAATTTTTATTTTTATCATCGGCTCGCTGATTATTTTTTGTTTTACTAAAACCTGCAACGCTAAAATTATTAATCAACCCGTCCCTTTTACTGTGCAAGCGCCGTTTGGTAATTGGGCCGATGACCGCCAGCAAAACGCCTGCGAAGAAACATCCGTCATTATGGCGATGGCTTGGGCTAATAAAACATCACTAATCAAAACCACAGCTTTAAAACAAATTTTGGCTATCGCCGCTTGGGAACAAAAAAATTACGGCAACTACGTTGACACTGACGCCACAAGCACGGCTGAACGTTTGCTAACCGGTTATTTTAATTATAAAAATTGGAAAATAAAAACAACCATAAAATTGCCCGATCTGATTTCTATTCTAAGCCAAGGCAAACTTATTCTGGCGCCATGCAACGGCCAAAAATTGCATAATCCCCATTTTCAACAACCCGGACCATTACAGCACATGTTGGTCATCAAAGGTTACGACGATCAAACAAAAGAATTTATTACCAACGATCCGGGCACAAAATTTGGCGCCGACTATCGCTATCCGGCCACGGTTTTATATAATGCTTTGCGCGCCTATCCAACCGGCCATCATTTGCCGATCACGGGCAACGAGAAAACGATCATTATCGTCAGCCGATAATGTTAATCAAGCTAATTACCCCCCCCCATTTCTGTCTCGCCGCAGTCTTCCCGATGTACTCGTCCGGAGACTGCGGCGTTTTGGCTGCCGCGAAACAAAAATTTTAATTTTTAATTAATTCTAAAACCTCATCCCTTTTTTCTTCCATAATCTTTTGACTGGTCGCTTCCAAATTTAATCTGACGAGCGGTTCGGTATTGGACGCCCGAACATTAAACCACCATTCCGGATAAGTAATCGACACACCATCCAATTCATTCAATTCACCGTCGCTATATTTAGTTTTGATGGCCGCCAAAACTTTGGCCACATCGGCCACGCGATTATTAATCTCGCCCGAGTCAAAATATTTGGCATACGGCGCGGCAAACTCCGATAATTTTTTGCCCGAGATGGAAAGCGCACAGAGAAAATGCAAAATCATGGTCATCGGCCGTTCAAAACAACCGTCCGGCAAGTTTAAGAAAAAATGGCCCGAAGATTCGCCGGCAAAATAAATATCTTCTTTGAGCATCTGATCTTTAATCAAAGAGTGGCCGACCCGCGTTATCACCGGCACGCCGCCGTTGGCCAAAATTGTTTCCGGCGTAATTTTTCCCGGTCGAATATCATAACCGATTTTGGCGCCCGATTTTTCGGCTAAAAACAATTGGCACAAAATCGCCCGCGTCACGCCGGCAGTCAACGGTTTGCCCGTTTCATCGACAAAAAATAACCGATCGGCATCGCCGTCCGTGGCAATGCCCAAATCCGCGCCGGCTTTGACAATCGCCTGCCCCAACTGCTCCAAATTTTTAGCCTGAAACGGATCGGCTTGATGCGCCGGAAAGCTACCGTCCAAATCCCAATTAAGGCGCGTCAAAGCGCATGGTAATTTTTTAAATAGTTCATCCAGATACAACGCGCCCATGCCATTGGCCGGATCGGCAATAATCTTGAATGGTTTGATGGCTGACCAATCTCCGCTCGCCCAATCAGCGGCGGCGGAAGCGGCCAAAACATCCGGATAAGTTTCCAATCGTCCGGGCAGTTCGCTGTCGTCTTGAATTAATTGCGCCGGTGTCGGCACAACCGCATCGGCAAATAAAGCCGCCAGGTCTTTCAGACCGTTATTTTCGCCGATCGGCTTGCCCAGCTCGCGCACCAGCTTAAAGCCGTTATCTTCTTTGGGGTTATGCGACGCGGAAATCTGAATGCCGCCGTCGGCTTTGGTGTAAGCCACGCCAAAATAAAACGTCGGCGTGGAGCATAAACCATAATCCAGCACCGTTGCACCGGCCGAGAGCATGCCTTTAATCATCGCCGATTTTAAATTCGGCGACGACAAACGCATATCCGAACTGATGCCGATATTCAGCTGCTGGCGATTTAATTCTCCTTGCCGCCACTGGACAAAAGTTTTGCCCAATTGATAAGCAAACTCGTCGTCAAAATCTGCGCCATAGACGCCGCGGATATCGTAGGCCTTGAAAATGTTTGGATTGT
>CAIUCZ010000054.1 GCA_903897785.1 Candidatus Falkowiibacteriota bacterium | reverse complement strand
TTTTAGCTTAGTTGGTAGTCGCCTCATCGGCGACCCGCCGGAGAGGCGGGAGCACTTTCAGCTTCTTAAATTAAAAATAATTATGCCGTTTTAGCTCAGTTGGTAGAGCACTTCCATGGTAAGGAAGGGGTCCCGGGTCCGAATCCCGGAAACGGCTCAGAAAATATTTAGAGAAAAACAATGTTTATAAAAATAAAAGTCAGCTTGGTCAGCTGACTTATTTTTATTAAAAACATGAAGATTCGATGGCCGTGACGCCGTAAAGACTTTTTAAGAGTGTTAGTGAAGAAAGCGGACTCAAATCACAGCGAAAAGCGATTAAATCTTTATCTTCCGCCGGCAATATTGATTTTATAAAAGCATCGTCGGCTATACGGATCGCTGTTTCGTTGTCGGCGGCCACGTAAATGCTTGAGCCTTTAGCATGCCGACCGAGCGTGATGGCGATGTGCCAGTTTTTTTCGTCCATGTCACGGATACTGGGCATTTGGGGAAGACAAATGGCGACAATAGTCGGGTTTCTCATGGCGTAGCTCCTCATTTTTTTAAATAACCATTTTCTAGATATTAGTCGGTTTTGGCTGTTTTGTCAATGATAGCTGTTCGGGCGTATTTTCTTGACAAAACAAAAGCGCTCGGCGTAAGATTCTATCAATATTACGGCTATTGCCGCATAACTCAATAATTTAAATTGTATGATTCACTCTTTGCCGTCGGACGCTCAAAATAAAAAGAGCCGTTTTTTGTCGTTTATTTTTTCTTTTTTATTAATATTGCCGGTCGGTATGTTTTTTCAGATTTTGCCGGCCAAGGCCGATGTCGGCGATGTCTTGCAAGCCGTTCATGACCAACTTTTGGCCGAAGGCATCGACAACAATCTGGACAGTTGCGTTTCCACGCCGACGGCTTGCGATCAATTGATTTTTAGCCGTGTCGGCGTCGGGCAAATCGCTTTCAAGAATCAAGATCTGCTTGATTTATCCGCTGACGCGACACAAGCGACTTTGGCGGCCTTGCCCAATGGCGGTTTGACGATCACCGACGGCGTTTTGCATTTTGCCGTAACTGCCGGCGATGCTTTTGGCGATTTATGCGATCATAGCCAAGCTTGTGCGCAAATTACTCTAAATAATTTGAGTTATGTTGTTCGACCGGACATCAAATTAAACAATCAGTTGGCGCGCGGTTATTATTCCGGCGTCGGAGTTTATGATGTCGATCCGGCGAGTTACGACAACGGCACGTTGGTTTTTGATATTTTGGCTTTGGGCGATTTTTCTTTGAGCGAGCATCGGGCGCCGGTTATTACTTTTAGCGGTGGCGGACAGGTGACAGTCGGCAGTGTTTATAACGACCGAGCGCATGTCATTGCTTTGGATTCATTACAACGGCCGATTGATTATAGCCTCAAACGAATCAGTGTGGTCGATTATCTCGGCCAACCGGCCAGTTTGGATTATACCAAACTGGAAACTTACACCGTCACTTATCAAGCGGATGATTTTGATCCGGCTTGGCCCAATTTCAGCTCGACGGCCAGCCATACTTTAAGTGTGGTTAAAATTACCGCCGGACAAATTTTGCAATTGGTGCATGACGAATTGGTCGCCGAAGGCATCAACAATAATCTGGACAGTTGCGTTTTGACGCCGACAGCTTGCGGTCAATTGATTTTTAGTCGCGCCGGCGTCGGGCAAATCGCTTTCAAGAATCATGAAACTCTCAATTTATCCGATGAGGCGACGCTGGCTACACTGCTGGCTTTGCCTAATAACGGGCTGACGATTACCGCCGGCTCGCTAACCTTTGCCGCCACTTCCAGCGACGCTTTTGGCGATTTATGCGATCATAGCCAAGCGTGCGCCCAAATTACCTTTAACAATTTGAGTTATGTTGTTCGACCGGACATCAAATTAAACAATCAGTTGGCGCGCGGTTATTATTCCGGCGTCGGAGTTTATGATGTCGATCCGGCGAGTTACGACAACGGCACGTTGGTTTTTGATATTCTGACTTTGGGCGATTTTTCTTTGAGCGAGCATCGGGCGCCGAGCATTGCCTTTGCCGACGGCGGACAAACGGTTGAGCTGGCGGTCGGCCAAACATACAATGATCGGGCCGATGTCATCGCCGTGGATTCATTACAACGGCCGATTGATTATAGCCTCAAACGAATCAGTGTGGTCGATCATCTCGGCCAACCGGTCAATTTGGATTACAGCCGAGCAGAAACTTATACCTTGACTTACCGGGCGGTTGATTTTGATCCGGCTTGGCCCGATTCCAGCTCGACAGCCAGTCATATCATTAATGTGGCGGGACCGGTTTCGACCGTTAATGAAACGATAACTTCTGCCGGCGGCGGGGGAGGTGGCGCGGCGGCGATGGCCGGTTTTGTGCCGACAATTGTGGCGCCAAAAATTGACGTCCCAACCAAAATTTTGGTTGATAAATTAAATAAGTTGCCGGTAGCGCCGGTTAAAGCAAAAGTGTTGGCAAAAATTGTCAAAGCGCAAGCTCCGGCGGTTAAACCGAAAGTGCTGGGTTTAAAGATTTATGCCAATAACACTTTGTTGAGAGACAAAAGCGATCAAAAGATTTATATCGTGGCCAACGGCAAAATTCAGCACTTGCTTGATCGGACGTTTAACGCTCGTTTTAAAAATAAACCGGTGATCAACGTTGAGCATAAAATTATTGCGGCTTTGCCCAAAACGGTTAACAAAAGGTAAACGGCAAAAATAGTTAAAAATAAAAAGTCAGCCGATTATTTTCGACTGACTGGTTTTTTACAAAGAATTGACGCGAACACCAAGTTCATTTCTCAAAAAATGCAAAAGGTGAGACGGGCTTGTTTTGACATAAAAACGATGAAACGGCCGTTGAACTGACGGGGCCGGCGACGGTTTGGTGAAGTCGGCTATCGTTAGCAAGGCTTTGCGATTGCCTTCCTCGACATAAATATATGAAGCATTGTCGTCGGCCTCCGCTTGCGTTACCGCAATAGTTAAATTGTTTTGGTGCATAAAGTTACGTATAAAATGAAGATTGAAGTACCCTTGGTATAGGCCGGCGGCAAGTTCGGGATTGGTTGTTTCCATGATAAAGCCTCTTGAGAATTTTAAAAAACTAATTATTATAATGTTAATTGTTTTTTTAATTTTGTCAAGGGCAAAAATTTGAAATTTGACCTCCGATGCCCGAAAATAGGCCTGTTGACAGGTGCAATTGGCTTATGTTAAAGTATAAATCACGTTAGATGCCGGACATTTGGTGTTAGATTTTGGATTTGTCAACTCCGGATTCTAGCTTCCAGATTCCAGATCCTGTTCATGGGCCGGTACCAAAGCGGTCAACTGGGGCAGACTGCCACCGCCTCCGGCGGGGTGCCGCTGGTAAGCGGCATAAATCTGCGGCCATGTATCACGTTTATATATTACAAAGTAAAATTAATAATAAGTATTATGTAGGTCATAGTCATGATGTCGACAATAGACTAAGTCGCCACAACAGAGGTTTGGTTAGATCAACTAAATCAGGTAGGCCTTGGCAGGTGATATATCAAGAGGATTGGGAATCTAAGAATGACGCTTACAGAAGAGAGATGCAAATAAAATCCTACAAAGGAGGAGAAGCCTTTAAAAAATTAATTAATAGATAAATATTTTTGGGTCGGTACCAAAGCGGTCAACTGGGGCAGACTGTAAATCTGCTGGCTTACGCCTTCGTAGGTTCGAATCCTACCCGGCCCACAAATTAACAATTAATTCATAACACCCGGTAACGAGTTTAAATATATGAACGAGTTAAATCAACTTTTTCGCTGCAATGTTTGCGGCAACATCGTGCAAGTGACGCACAACTCCGGCGGCATCTTGACCTGCGACAGCCAACCGATGGAATTATTGAAAGAAAATACGGTTGATGCCTCGGTGGAAAAACATGTGCCAATGATTGAGATTGACGGCATGGTCGTCAGAATCAAAATCGGCATGGTCGAGCACCCGATGACCGAAGAGCATTATATTGAGTGGATTGAATTTGTTACGGCAACAGAAACCTACAAAAAGTTTTTGCACCCGGGTGAAAAACCGGAAGCCGAATTTACGGTAACGGACACCAACGGCACGGCGCGCGAGTATTGCAACTTGCACGGACTATGGAAAAAATAATAAATTAATAAAATATAATTTGGAATTTTGAGTTTTGGATTTGGCGTAAATAATTAAAAAATTATTCCAGATTCCAAATTCCAGCTTCCAGATTCCAAATTTAAATTTATGTCACAGGATAACATGATCAAGCTGGAGTGCACCGAGTGCAAAACGATCAATTATTTTTCTCGGAAAAATAAAAAGATTTTAAAAACCAGATTGGAATTGAAAAAGTATTGCAAGCATTGCCGCAAGTCAACCTTGCACAAAGAAACGAAATAAATCAGATAGTTGAAAGTTTATAAAGTTATAAAGTCCATAAAGTCGAAAGTCTTTATAAACTTTACGGACTTTATGAACTTTCAACTTATTTGCGGGATTGGTGTAGTGGTAACATATCCCTCTCCAAAAGGGCAGACGAGAGTTCGATTCTTTCATCCCGTGCCAAAATATTTTAGACTTTATAATTTTTCTTTGCTATACTCCAATTATGGATTATCGCAAGCATGAATCATCTCGAGCGGCCTTGCATATTTTGACGGCGCCATTTATTTGGTTGCCGTTGCCTTTTGTGCTGATGCTGGATTTAATGACCGAGCTGTATCAATTTGTTTGTTTCCCGGTTTACGGTTTGGAAAAAGTCAAACGAGCGGAATATGTCTTGGTGCGCGATCGGGCCAAACTGCAGTATCTCAACCCGTTTGAAAAATTAGGCTGTATGTATTGCGGCTACAGCAATGGCGTTTTGCGTTATCAAAAAGAAATCGCCGGCCGCACGGAAAAATATTGGTGCGGCATTATGCACGAGAATAAACCGGGGTTTAAAAAGCAAACCGATCAGGCGCGACAAAAGTTTGCCCGCTTTGACGATAAAGCAGATTTTAATAAGAAATATCCGCTCGGGTAGGAATTAGTTTATAAAGTTCTTAAAGTTCATGAAGTCAAGACACTTTATGAGCTTTTAGCTTTGTGGTCTTGTTAGCCGATACAATATCGGGATAACGCTGGAGATAAGCCGTCATAATCCTTCGAGAGCGCTCGAGGTCGCTATGATGAAACCAGGCGAGTAGATTACGTCGCGGCGGGGACGCTTGCCATTTTTTCGCTAATATGCTAGCCTTTTCTGGTACGATAATCCAAATTCCAAATTCTAAATTCCAAATTCCAGCACTTATGTCTGAAGAAGTAATCCTACGTTTTGACGAAGTCAGTTTTGAATATATCAACAAAAAACCCGTCCTGGATGAGGCCAGTTTTTCCGTGCGTAAAGGCGCCAAAATTACTTTGATGGGCCAGAACGGCGCGGGCAAAAGCACGATTTTTAATTTAATCAAAGGCGAGCTGCAACCGAAAAGCGGCCGGTTGTCCATTGCCGGCGATGCCACCATCGGCACGGCTCGGCAAGTGATTGCGCGCGAAGATCTGGCTTTAACTGTGGAAGATTATTTTGCCAAAGCGTTTGATATGGTGCCCGGTAATTTGCCAAGCCGGATTAGTAAAGTTTTATCAGCCGTTAACTTTGAGATTCCCTTGGAGCGGATTGTCGGCGATTTGTCCGGCGGCCAGCAAGCGCGTTTGCTTTTGGCCTATGCTTTGATTCAGGATCCGGATATTTTGTTGCTTGATGAACCGACCAACAATCTGGATCAAGCCGGCATCGACCACTTGATTGCTTTTCTCGTGATGTACGACAAAACCGTCTTGGTGATTTCCCATGACGCTGATTTTTTAAATTGTTTTACCGAGGGCGTGGTTTATTTGGATGTCTTTACCCGCAAAACCGAGCTTTATGTCGGCGATTATTATTCCG
Source organism: Candidatus Falkowiibacteriota bacterium (assembly GCA_903897785.1). Lineage (GTDB taxonomy): Bacteria > Patescibacteriota > Patescibacteriia > Patescibacteriales > Patescibacteriaceae > CAIUCZ01. Next base: position 3,960 of record CAIUCZ010000054.1, on the reverse strand, counting down.
TGGTGGAAGAAATCGGCCAGCGGGTGGAGCGCGAGATGATGAAAAATGCCCAGCTGGAAAAAAAGATTCAGGATCGCAAAGAAAAGGTTAACTTTTTTGCCAACAAAGGCGGCAAGATGCGTAAGCTGGCGCAAAAATTGAAAGAAGAAACCGCCGAGCTGGAAGAAAATAAAGTGGAGGTCAGAAAAGAAGATAAAACAATTCGACCGTTTACTATTCCTTGTCAGGATACGGCCCGTTCGACCCCTCGACAAGCTCGGGGCTCAGGGCTGGCCGGCACAATCGTCACTTTGCATAAAGTGCGGGTGATTAAAAATCATGAACCGTCGTTCAAAGAGGTTGACAAAACCTTGGGCAAGCGCGATCGGTTGATTATCACCGGACCGAACGGTATTGGCAAAAGCACGCTTTTGCGTTCCTTGGTTTTTACGAAGCATGAGGGGGTAGAGATTGCGCCGGAAGTAATTGTCGGCTATTATAGCCAAGATTTTTCCACCCTTAAATTTGACGACAAAGTTTTCGACTCTTTGAAAAATATTGCCGCCAACGGCATTGACGATCAGCAAATCAGATCCTGTGCCGCCGGATTTTTAATCACCGGCGAGCTGATGGAACATAAAATCGAGGAATTATCCGAAGGGCAAAAAGGCTTGCTGTCTTTTGCGCGGTTGGTTTTGATGAAACCGGGTTTGCTGATTTTGGACGAACCGACCAACCACATCAACTTTCGCCATATTCCGGTGATTGCCGAGGCGATTAATAATTTTGCCGGCACGATTATTATGGTCAGCCATATGCCGGAGTTTGTCGGGCAAATCAAGTTTGACGATGAATTGAATCTGGGGACGCTCTAAAAATTTGTTTGTGCTATGGTAGAGACGCAACATCTTGCGTCTCACTGTTTTTTATTTTGCTTGCTAAAAGTAGCAATTTGTAATATAGTTTTATAGCTATTGTTACAATTTTTTATGCCAAAACAAGAAAAAAATATTAATAAGACGGCCCCGGCTAGCGTCTTTAGTTTGCTCGGCCGTTACAAAGGCTTGATCGGCCTGCTGGTCTTGCTGACGATGATTGCCAGCGGCTTGACCGTGGCGGTGCCAAAAATTATTGCCGCCGCCATTGACACTTATGGCAGCGGCCATTTTTCGTTTAATCAATTTGTGCTTGAATTTGCGATCATTGCCGGCTTGATTTTTATTTTTACATATTTGCAAAATATTGTGCAAGTTTATGCCTCGGAGCGGGTGGCGCGCGACTTGCGCGACGATTTGGCGGCCAAAATTTCCGTTCAGCCTTATGCCTACATTGAAAATATTACGCCGGCCAAATTGTTGACCAACCTGACATCCGACGTCGACGCCATTAAGCTGTTTGTCTCCATGGCCGTGTCGTCTTTGATTTCTTCGTTTTTTCTAATCATCGCCATTGCCGTTTTATTGCTGATTACCAACTGGCGTTTGGCTTTGGCCGTGCTGGCCGTTATGCCGATTATCGGGTTGTTTTTCTTTTTTATTTTGCGCAAAGTGCGCAAGCTGTTTGTCAAATCGCAAGAGGCGATTGATTGGCTGAACAAAGTCATTAGCGAAAGTATTTTGGGCGCGGATTTGATTCGTTTGCTTAACTCTCAGGCACCGGAAGCCAAAAAATTTTTGGACGCCAACGTGCAGGCTAAAAAAATCAGTTTGCAGATTTTGGATTTGTTTGCCAGTTTGATTCCGGTGGTGACATTTTTGGCCAACCTCGCGACCTTGGTGATTGTGATTTTGGGCGGACAATTGATTATTCACGGCTCGATGAGTTTGGGCAATTTTACCGCCTTTAACGCTTATCTGGCGATTTTGCTCTTTCCGATTATGATTCTTGGGTTTATGAGTACGGTTATCGCGCAGGCGCAAGCGTCTTACGAGCGGATTTTAAAAATCTTGCACGCGCCAAAGGAATTGAAAACCGGTGATTTAAAAATTAACCTGCGCGGCGAGATCGAAGTGCAAAATGTCAGCGTGCTGTTTGGCCAAAAAACAGCTTTGAAGAATATCAACCTGAAAATCAAAGCCGGCAGCAAAACGGCCATTATCGGTCCGACGGCCGCCGGCAAAACGCAGTTGCTTTATTGCTTGACCGGCCTATTGGCGCCGACCAGTGGCACAATCAGTTTTGATCACAAAGAAATTAATAAATATGACAAAGCGACTTTGCACAGCCAAGTCGGTTTTGTGTTTCAAGACAGTGTCATGTTCAATTTGAGCTTGCGCGAGAATATCGCTTTTTCCAATACGGTGAAAGACCAAGATTTACAAAAGGCGATTGCCACAGCCGAGCTGGCGGATTTTGTCGCAGCATTGCCGGAAAAGTTGGACACCATCGTCTCCGAGCGCGGTACCAGTTTGTCTGGCGGACAAAAACAGCGCATCATGCTGGCTCGAGCTCTGGCGCTCAATCCCAAGATTTTACTGCTCGATGATTTTACGGCACGGGTGGATACGCAAACCGAAGGCAAAATTTTGCAAAATTTGATCCAGAATTATCCGGGTTTGACTTTGATTTCTGTCACGCAAAAAATTTCCGCCATCGAGCATTATGATCAGATTATTTTATTAATGGAGGGGGAATTGCTGGCGCAGGGCACACACGAGCAGCTGCTTGAGTCATCGCCGGAGTATAATCAGATTTTTGAATCGCAGAGGAGCACGAACCAATATGAGTAAAATACGAATGCTACGAACAGGATGCGATGAACGAACGCTACGAAACAACGAATGACGCGAACGGCATACGAACGCCACGAAACAACTTTTAAATTTGCATGTTCGTGGATTTGTCTCGCCGCAGTCTCCCGGGTACGGGAAGACTGCGGCGAGACAGAATTCGTAGATTCGGATTTTAATTCGTTGTATTCGTATTAAATTAAAAAAGATTAAGTTATGAATTATTCATTAACCAAAACCGACATCAGAAAAGAAAAAGAAAAGGGCGTGCTTTCTACGGCCTGGAAACGCTTACTGCCTTTGATGGAAGAAGAACGGCGCGCTGTGGCGATTGCCATCGCCGCTATTTTAATTAATGCCGGGGCGACGCTGGTGGTGCCGATGATTATCGCGCGCATTGTCGACGTGGAAATCGTCAATAAAAACATGGCCGGCGTCTGGCAGTTTTCCGGCTTGCTCTCTGGGGTGTTTGTTTTGGGGCTGGCGGCCAGCTATTTGCAAATTAAAACCATGGGCGGCGTCGGCCGGCGCTTGCTGTTCAACTTGCGCAATAAAATTTTTAATAAATTGCAAGCATTGCCTGTGGATTTTTTTAATCAAAACAAAGCCGGCGACCTGATCTCCCGCATTAATAACGATACGGATAAGCTTAATCAATTCTTTTCTCAAGCTTTGATGCAGTTTATCAGCAATATTATTTTGATTCTGGGCACGGCCGTGTTTTTGCTGGTCATCAGCTTGAAACTTGGTTTTGTCGCTTTACTGCCGGCGATTGTCGCTTTGATCGCCACCCAATTGCTGTCGCCTTGGGTCAAACGAACCGGCTTGAAAAGTTTGCGCACTTTGGGCGCGATGAGCGGCGAGATTCAAGAAAGTATTAATAATTTCAAAGTGATTGTCGCGTTTAATCGCTTGGATTATTTTCGCAATAAATTCAAGGCGGTAAACCTTGATAACTATGGCGCGTCAATCAAAGCCGGCGTGGCGAGCAATGTTTTCAATCCGCTTTATGCTTTGGCCTCGTCTTTGGCGCAGTTGGCGGTTTTGGCTTATGGTATTATTTTGATTGCCAACGGTCAATTCACCGTCGGTTTGTTGATCGGCTTTTTGTTTTATGTCAACAGTTTTTACGGCCCGTTGCGCCAGCTGGCTTCGGTTTGGCCGTCGTTGCAATTAGCTCTGGCCGGGTTGGACCGCATCTCGGAAGTGCTGGCTTTGGAATCAAATATGAAAATTTTAGGAGCGCCGCAGT
>CAIUCZ010000053.1 GCA_903897785.1 Candidatus Falkowiibacteriota bacterium | reverse complement strand
CTATTAAAAAACTAGTAAAAACCAGACAAAAGTTAATCGCCATCAAAAACAACCCCGAGGCAATCAATCCGGGCAATTTTCGCTTGATCAAAGATGCCGAAGACAAAATCAAAAGCCTCAAAGAAAAGAACTTAACTTTGGACATTGAAACGACGATCGAAGAACTGGACAAAAAGAAAAGAAAAATCGCCGAACAAACGCCGAACAAAATCATCAAACTTTATCCTCCGTCTTGTCGAGGAAAAAAACCAAAATACAAAAACAAAAAAACCAAACGCTACAGCCTCTGTTATTAAATTTATCCACGCGAGCCTTTCCAGGCTCGCGTTTTATTTTTTCTTGGCTTTGAAATAAGTAAGCATTGAGTAGAGATTGGGCACGATAACAATCAAAGCGATCGCCAAAACAAACACCCACAAACGCCAATCTTCCGGCAAAACCGCTGTTACAATCATCAGCCCGCCGCTAACATAAAACACTTGACCGGCCAAACGGTTAGTTTTTTGCCAAATTTTTTCATCGGACATCGTCCAGGGATTGCGAATGCCGATGGTCCAATTGCTTTTGACTTGCTGCAAATAATAGCCCATCACCCCGAATAATAACCCGACGGCAATCGGCATCACCAGGCCGATGGGAATGTTATAGCCCAAACCAACCAAGGAAGTGCAAACATAAATCGCCAACATAAACACCAGCAAAGCCGCGCGAAACATGGCATAGGCGCCGGCAAATTCGACAAATCGTTCACGCCGCGGATCAAGATAAGGAATCAACAAAAACAAAAGATACATGCCGCTAATGATGCCGGGGATAAAAAAAGTGGCAAAGGCGCGGCCCGACCAGCCGTTGGCTTGGCCGCTAAAATCCCAATGCGTCGGCACCACCATGGGCAAGTGTTGATAAAAATAAATTGCCGCCAGCCACGACAGAACGACGACCAACCAAGAAACAATTTCGGTTTTGACAGAAAGTTTTAGAAAATTTTGCATAAAATCAGATGTCAGATTTCAGACATCGGATATCGGATGGCTGAAATCAACTTTATGGTTAAGCAACCTCAACCTTTTACTATTATACTACTGCCGACCAAAACTTGCCAATAATTTGCCTTTGTTCTAAACTGCGAAATCAGAACGTCCGACATCGAAAATCCGAAATCTGACATCCGACTCTATGTCCAAAATTCAACTCTCGCCGGAAATTTTAGACGCCGCATCGGCCGACAATCGCCAGGCCGTCAACCAAATAATCGAAGCCTACCAGCAGCCGATCTTTAGTCATATTCTACGCATGGTCAACGATAACCATCTGGCCGAAGATCTGACCCAAGACACGTTTATCAAACTTTATAAAAATTTGCACAAACTAAACCAAGAAAAAAATTTCAACGCCTGGATCTATAAAATCGCCACCAATACGGTTTATGACCATTGGCGCGTCAAACAGCGCCGGCCGGAGTCGTTCTTCGCGCCAGAGGAAGATGAAACTTTAAGCCCGTCGCCGGCGTATTACTTAACGCCACAGCAAGACAAGCTTGATTTGGAAATGGCTCTTTCCCAATTAAAACCGCTGACCGCCGCCGCTTTGCGCCTGTATTATCAACAAGGTTTTTCTTATCAAGAAATTGCCGAGATTTTAAACCAGCCGCTGGGTACAATCAAAACCAATCTGGCGCGCGGCAAAATCGCTTTGCAAAAAATATTAAAATAAATATATGCAACAAAACTTATTACAACAATTAAGCGATTTGCCGGAAAACGAGGCACCAAAACAGTTGGCCAAGACTTTAAAAAAAACCGCCCGCGTGTTTGCTTGGCGCCGTTTTATGCTCGGCCTAGCCATCGGTTTACCCTTAGCGTTGATTGCTATTGTCTGGTGGATTTATGACGAAGTCAAAGAAACCGGCTCCGGCATTATCATCAACCAAACCGCCGCCGATTTTGAATTAAGCTGGGATTACGCGCAAAATGCCTGGCAAAACATCAGCCTGTCATTTGCCCGGGAAAAATTATTTGGTTTTGTCGGCGCAACAATTTTACTGACGATTTTAATTTATCTTATTTATAAATACAAATTAAGAAAAATGTTTTAACTTTAAAGGTCGAAAAACTAAATTTTATAAATTTAACCAAAAAAATTATGAAAAAAGGAATTATTTTAACTTTAGCTTTGGCCACTTTAGTGGTTGCTCCAATAGTCTTTGCACAAACTGACACAGCCGCGCCGGCACCAACCGTTATCAACGAACCGATCAAGTCCGGTCCGCTCAAAGCCGGCATCAAACAACAGACCAATGCTTGCTGGAAGACATATTACACGGCTGTGCAGATTGCCAACAAGGCTTATGCCGCTACGCAAAAAACTGCCTTTGCCGCTTATCGCGATAGTGCCAAAACAGCTTTGACTGCCAGAAATGACGCCATCAAAGCCGCCAACAAAGACAAAACTACTGTTGCCGCGGCTCGCACAGCATATCAAGCCGCGCTCAAAAACGCGCTGGATGCCAGAAAATCAGCCATGGCCGATGCTTTGACCGCGCGCAAAGCCGCTGTCAAAGACGCCACCACCGCTCGTGTCGCCTGCGTCAAAGCCACGAAATAACCACAGCAAAACATACCAAAATAAAAATACTCCCATACAACGTCGGGGTATTTTTATTTATAAAGCTTTAACATTACGGCCGTCCGACAACCGAATACTGAAAACTGATAACCAATATAGAGCGGGTAACGAGAATCGAACTCGTATCTCAAGCTTGGAAGGCTAGCATAATAACCATTATACGATGCCCGCGAAAAGTGGTTCTGCCTTTACAGAACCATAAAAATCAAAGAATAGAAAAAGAAGAATGAAAATAATCCATCTCTATGGCGCGACAAAATTGATTGGCGCGACCTTTCAGACTACCGGACAATTCAATCAGCTTAATCCCTCGTTCTTGATAGAGTTGACGCAACCGTTGATCGATTTGCCTCTGAAAATCAAGATCGATTTTCTGTCTGATGGGATCAACCGCCATCGAAAATTCAATCGGCAGATAAAAAATGAGATCATAAGCACCGATGTTGTCATCGATATATTTTAGGACGTCATTTCTATCCGGCGTGGTGATTAATTCACTATAAACCCTGGTGTCATAAAGCGGACGATCACTGACAAAATGCCCCATGTCTTTCTCTAATCGGACTTGGCGCTTGGCTATAGCCAATTGAAAAGCGGCAAATTCTTCCGGCGTCATTTGGTCCGGCCGCAAACCCATTTCACTGCTAATGTCACGCGCCACTTCACGAATCGGTCTTAACCCGTTGTTTGCCAAGACATGATTATTGTCCAAAAAATCCAACAAAGTGCTTTTGCCCACGCCGTGACTGCCGGATAAAGCGATTTTTAATTTTTTCAT
>CAIUCZ010000052.1 GCA_903897785.1 Candidatus Falkowiibacteriota bacterium | reverse complement strand
TTGGTCGATGGCACCGGCAGATAGCTGACCATGACAAACAAAACATTTTTGGGATTATAAAGCTTCATCATGCGCGCCGCTTCCAAAAATAGCATGTTCTGATACTCGCCGACCGTGCCGCCGATTTCGATAATCGTGATTTCCGCTTTGGCTTTTTTGCTCGCCGCGCAAATGCGATCAATAATTTCCAAGGGAATATGCGGCACCACCTCGACGCACTTGCCGCCGTATTCCAAATTGCGCTCGCGGGAAATCACCGACTGGTAAACCCGGCCGGTGGTCATATAATTTTCGCGATAAATATTAGTGTTCAAAAAGCGTTCATAATTGCCGACGTCCTGATCGGTCTCATCCCCGTCTTCGGTGACAAACACTTCGCCGTGCTCCACCGGATTCATCGTGCCGGCATCGACATTGACATAAGGATCGATCTTGACGGCCGTCACGCGAAACCCCTTGCCGGTCAAAATCCGGCCGATCGAAGCGGCGGTAATGCCTTTGCCCACGCCGGACATGACTCCGCCGACGACAAAGATAAATTTACCCTTAATTTTTTTGAGGTCAGTCATAAATTACAAACTTGACATTTTTAAAATCATTTGCTATTCTAATAAATACAAATGGCTTCGGCCCGACTCACGTCTCAACGTGAGGTTAAAAATAATTTAAGGCAGCAACGCCTTAAATTTTTTTATTACCAAATTGTCAAACTCTTCTTCGGATACAACTCCTATTTTATGGCTCAATCGCTTGGCGTCGATTAAGCGAATTTGCGACAAAATGACCGAACTTTTTTTACCTAAACCAAAATCCACGACAGAATAATATTTTGAAGATTTCAAAGTTGACGTTAACGGCAAGCCCCAAAATATTTCTTGATTAAACTTGCGCAAGACGATAATCGGTCTCATAAACAAATCACCTTTGCCATCCTGTTCAAAACCGACATTCTCGCCTAAATAACAATACCAAATTTCTCTCTCGTGAAAAAACGGATGACCGGCAACATTATTAACGGTAATTTTTAAGGTCATCCATCTTTTATAATCCTTAAACATATCATTTTTTGTTCATGTGCTTCTTGAATTTTATTCTAACCTATCCGCGGCCAGACCGCAAGCGCCAAATAAGCTGAAAAAACTCGCCGGCATCCTTTCCGGATATTTTTGACTGCCCGGCCACGCGATCGACAAAGGTCACCGGCACTTCGACAACCTTGCTATTGATTTTTTGCGCCCGCCACAACATTTCCTCTTGAAAAGCATAGCCATTGCTGGTTATTTTTGTTAAATCCAAGTTATCTAGAGTTTCTCGGCGCCAAGCGCGATAGCCGGCCGTGACGTCATGCGCCTTAAAGCCCAACAATAGCCGCGAAGTGATCATCGCCCCGTTGCTCATGGCGTGCCGCTGCCAATTCCAGCCGACAATTTTGCCGCCGGGCACTTTGCGCGAACCGATCGCCATATCGGCGCCAGCCTGCAAGGCCGCCAGCAATCGCGGCAAGTCCGCCGGGTCGTGCGACAAATCAGCATCCATCTGCACCACGAATCGCGGCATCTGTTTTAGGGCCGCCGTAAAACCGCAAACATAAGCCGCGCCCAAGCCGGACTTGGCTGATCGCTCGATTAATTGAATCGGATAATTATGTTGTAAATCTTTAATCAAGCCGGCTGTGCCGTCGGGCGAAC
>CAIUCZ010000051.1 GCA_903897785.1 Candidatus Falkowiibacteriota bacterium | reverse complement strand
TCAGAACGGAGATTCGATTAATTTAGAAATAGATGATGCAAAATACACTTTTGATTTTAACAAAGAGACGTTTATTCGATAAATTTAAATTCGCCTGCGTCATAGTCCCCCGAGTACGGGGAGACTATGACGAGACCATGCAAGCATTTAGATTTTTAACTTTATAACTTTAAGAACTTTCTACTTTATGAACTTCTTGTCTCCTCAATCCATCCTGCCCAATCTGCCCAACTTCCGCTACCAACAAATCATCAACTGGATTTGGTGCGGTTTGCTGACCGATTGGTCCGGCGCCAAAAATCTGCCGCAAGATTTGCGCGCGCAGTTAAGCCAGATTTTGCCTTTGACGATTAACGCCAAGGTTTTAACCAGTGCCGATAAAAAAACGGCTAAAGCTTTAATTACTTTGGGGGATGGCTCGGCGATTGAAACAGTCTTGATGAAGCATAGCGACGGCCGGCGCACGGCTTGTTTGTCTTCCCAGGTCGGTTGCCCGATGGGTTGTGTTTTTTGTTCCACCGGCACCATGGGCTTGAAAAGAAATTTGACGGCCGAGGAAATTCTCTTGCAGGCTTTGCTGTGGCAGCGAGAATTGGCCAAGGTCGGAGAAAAACTATCTAACGCGGTGTTTATGGGCATGGGCGAACCGTTGCTCAACTACGCAGCGGTGATGGAAGCGATTAAAATTTTGCATGAGCCAAAAATATTTAATATCGGCAGTCATCATATTTCCATTTCCACTTGTGGCATTCTGCCCGCCATGAAAAAGTTGGGCCAAGAAAGAATTAAAGTTAATTTGGCCCTGTCTTTGCATGCGCCGGACGATAAACTGCGCACCCAGCTGATGCCGGTTAATAAAACTTATCGCCTGAAGCCCGTCTTGGCAGAAGCTTTAAAATACTATAAACTGACAGGCAGGCAGGTGATGCTGGAATATGTCTTAATTAAAAACGTTAATGACGCGCCGGAACAAGCCCATCATTTGGCTGATCTGATAAAAGATTTAGATCAAACGGCTTTCATCGTCAATCTGATTCCCTACAACGACACGAAAATTTTTAAATCATCAACTGGCGAGGCAATCAAGAAATTTAAAGAAATTGTCAGCCGCGCCGGCATTAAAACCGTGCAGCGCTATCGTTTCGGCGCGAATATCAAGGCGGCGTGCGGACAACTTGCTTCCAGAAAGTCTTAGTATTGTCATCCCGAGGAACGAGGGATCTCTTAATCCACAAGCTTGCGGTGCAAGAGATCACTCGCAAGGCTCGGGATGACAATGCCTCCTATTTTTTGGTTCTAAATCCAATTCTATGGCAGACAATCCAAACATCCAAGACTTAATTTCCGCTTCCGCCGGCCAGGCGGTGGATGAAAGCGCGTCAGCGAAATTTGAAGAAAAAAACAAAATCATTGCCGTGCATGAAATGGAGCACTACACGCAAAACAAGGCTGCCGACTTGGGCGTGCCTTATCTTGATCTATCCGCTTTTCCGATCGGGCCGGAAGCTTTGAGCTTGATGACCGAAGACGAAGCGAGAGCTTTACAGGCGGTATGTTTTTATTTTGACGGCAAGAATTTGCGTTTGGCCGCGGTTGAGCCGCAAAACGAAGCGGTGCTGGCCAAACTGGAAGCCTTAAAAAAGCAAGCTTATGCCGAATCGGGCGATATTTATATAGTCTCGCCACACAGCCTGGAGCACGCGCTTTATTTGTATCGCACTTTGCCCAAATTCAAACCCCAGCCCAAAGGCATCAGTCTGACCGAAGAGTCACTGAATCAATACAGCGAAAAAATCGCGTCGTTTTTGGATTTGCAAAAGCAAATCAATTCCACCAGCGTTAGCGATGTCTTGACGGTTATCACGGCGGCGGCGGTTAAATCCGGCGCTTCGGACGCGCACATCGAACCGGAAGAAAAAGAAATTGCCGTACGCTTTCGTTTGGACGGACTTTTGTATCAAGTGGCGACGCTTGATAAGACAATGTGGCCGAAAATTATTTCGCGCCTCAAAGTTTTGGCCGGCGTCAAAATCAATATTACCGATCATCCGCAAGATGGCCGCATTTCCATCAACATGGCCAATGATAAAATCGATATTCGCGCGTCTTTCTTGCCAACCAACTACGGCGAAAGCGTGGTAATGCGTTTTTTGCGCGCCTCGGTGGCCGGCATCGGCATGGAAGAACTGGGCATTCGGCCGCGCTTTTTTGAAATTTTAAAACACGAGATTGAACGCCCGAATGGCATGATTATTACCACCGGTCCGACCGGTTCCGGCAAGACCACAACCTTGTACGCGATTTTGCAAAAATTAAACAGCAAAGAGACCAAGATTGTGACAGTCGAGGATCCGATTGAATATCGTTTGCCCGGCATCAGTCAGTCGCAAACCAATGAAAAATACACCTTTGCTCAAGCTTTGCGTTCGATTGTCCGCCAAGATCCGGACATTATCATGATTGGCGAAATTCGCGATTTGGAAACGGCGGAAATTTCCATTCAAGCCGCCCTGACCGGGCACTTGGTTTTGTCGACGGTGCACACCAACGACGCGGCCGGAACCATTCCGCGTTTATTATCCATGGGCGCCAAACCATTTTTGCTGGCCCCGGCGATTAACGCCATGATCGGCCAGCGGCTGGTGCGCAAGATTTGCACTAATTGCAAAGAAGAAACAACTTTGACACCGGAATCCTTCGGACAAGTCAAAACTATTTTAGAAAAATTACCGGAGGAAGAAAAAAAGCAAATTGACTTGAACAATCTAAAATTTTATCATGGCAAAGGCTGTGAAGTTTGCCAGACTTTGGGCTACAAGGGCCGCGTCGGGATTTATGAAATCATGACCATGAATCCGGAGATTGAAAAAGTAATTTTGGCCGGTTCGGCCAGCGAATACGATTTGCGCGATATTGCCGCCGAACATGGCGTGGTTAACATGATTCAAGACGGGCTGTTGAAGGCGGTGGAAGGATTGACGACGGTCGAGGAAGTATTTAGGGTCGCAGGGAGTGGAGAGACCGGTGCTTAAATTGCTGTATAAAGTAAAAAATCCAAAATCCAAATATCAAAATCCAAACAAAGTTCAAAGTCCAAAATTTAAAATTCAAAAATTAGTTTTGAGCTTTAGATTTTGGATTTTGTTTGAGCTTTGAAATTTGGATTTTGGATTTTTCGAAATTTTTCACTTTGAGATTTACATTTTTAACTTAATAAAAATCCAAGGAGATGTCTAAACCATATCTATCCGGTCTCGGCCTGATGACCGGCGCCATTATAGGAGTTGGCGTTTTTTCGTTGCCCATCATTGCCGCGCGCTCGGGCTGGCTGGTGTTATTAATCTATTTTATCGTGCTGGGCGCGATTCAATTTTGGCTGCATAAGCTTTATGCCGGGGTGGTTCTATCCACCAAGACAGAACATCGTTTGCCCGGCTACGCGCAAAAATATTTTGGGCAAAGAGCCAAAACACCGGTCTTGATTTTGACTATGCTGGGGCAATACGGCGCCAGTTTGGCCTATCTGATTGTCGGCGGCTTATTTCTGAATGTCTTGCTGGCGCCTTATTTCGGCCATCATTTGTTTTTTTATACCAGCGCTTGGTTTTTTTTGCTGTCGTTAATTGTTTATTTTGGTTTAAAATCGGTATCAGGGTTTGAATTTTGGCTGTCGGCGTTAAAACTGGCGACGATTGTGGTGGTGATTTTTTTGGCGTGGAGCAAAATTCAACCGCTTAACTTGGTGGCGGTCGGGCCGATGGCGACTTGGTTCTGGCCGTATGGGCCGGTTTTTTTCTCGGTCAGCGGCTTGATTGCGATTAACGATGTTTGCGAAATGATGGCCAAAGAAAAAAAGAAAATTGCGTCAGCGTTGGTCATCAGCCAAATAATTTCTATTGCGTTTATGTTTATTTTTGTGCTGGTTGCCGTCGGCGTCACCGGGGCCGCGACCAGCAACGATACTTTGAGCGGTTTGGCACCATTTTTATCGCCGTTGGCGTTTGACGCGGTTTTGTTGCTCGGGCTGTTGTCGATTACCACCGCTTTTTTGGCCAATGCCGAAGCGACCAAGGAAGTTTATGTTTGGGATTTTGGCGTGCCAAAATTTTTGGCTTGGCTTTTGGCTTGCGGTCTGCCTTTGGTGTTTTATTGGTTTGGTCTGACTAACTTGACCCAAGTGATCAGCTTGACCGGCGCCTTGGTCGGTGGGGTTTTGGGCATGGTGGCGATTTGGCTGGCGGTTAAAGCCAGACAACAGCCGGAGAAAAAATCGCCAATTTCCGCTTGGCTGAATTTACCCGTGGCGTGGGGGTTGAGTTTGTTGTTTGTGGCAGGATTAGCTTATGAAATTTGGCTTGTCTGGCACTAAGTAGCATTTGGGATGAGCTTAATACGAATACTACGAATTATATCCGAATACTACGAACGCTACGAATGCTACAAATTTCTTAGAATCAACTATTCGTATGTTTGTAGCTTTCGTAGTATTCGTATTAAACTATTTTTATGAAACTCGCAATATTATCCGACGTTCACGACAATCTGCCTAATCTGGAGAAGTGTTTGAATTGGGTTAACCAAGAACAAATTAAGTATCTGGTTTTTTGCGGCGACCTGACCAACAGCGAAACTTTGAAAATGTTGGCGACCAAGTTTTTAGGTCAGGTTTATATGATTCACAGCGACAAAGAATTGTATGATTTGGCTGAATTGGCGTTTTATAACCATATTCATCATCTTGGACGCTATGGCGTGTTTATTTTGAACGAACGAAAATTCGGCGTGGCTCATGAACCGAGTTATTTAAAAAAAATTGCGGCCAGTGATCCGGATTGTGATTTTATTTTTTACGGCCACACCCACAAGCCATGGGATAGCATGCAAGACGGCATTCGTTGCTTGAATCCCGGCAATCTGGCTGGCACATTTTATCCGCCCACCTTTGCGGTACTTGGGCTAGAGACAATGGAGCCGGAACTGAAAATTTTGAGCGAGATTTAAAAAAATATAACAAACTAAATTTTAACTTTATGTTTTTAGATAATCCTGGCGACTTTAGCGGACTCGCTTTAGGCCTTTTTGCCCCGGAACTGAAAATTTTGATTGTTTCTTTGATTGATGTTGGCTGGTTTTTTGTAAAAGGGGTGCTATATTTTTTTGCTCAAGAAAATTATAAAAAAACAAAACAGCCTAATAAATTATTTTATTTTTTGTTTTATCTTTCTGCCATTGAAGCTTTGATTTTTTCCATAAAGATTATCCCCGGGCTTCTTAATGGGACGATTTGGCAGGCGGTGTTTGTCTTTTCTTTGTTGTTTTTTTTGCCAAATTGTTTTTTTCTTGCAAAAACAGCATCTGTTATTTTTGGTAGCCCAAAGATAACCAGATTAATTTTTATATCAATGCTAGTGTTGTATTTTTTCCCCTTAGGTTTACACGTGTTTCATGATTATCAGGCGAACGAATCAAGAAAAATACAAAACGATTTTTTTAACTCAATCGTGGCTAAGGCCCGAAAAGATTTGGATCCGGCAGTGTGTGATCAAATGTCCGGGAAACTGTCGGCCGAAGAAGTCTCTCAGTGCAAGGATATTGTGCAAAGAGACATCTTGAATTCTGTTAAGAAGTGATAATGATTAGCTTTGTCGCCGTGCTTTCTTTAGAGACGATGGAGCTGGAGCTGAAAATTTTGAGTGAGATTTAAAGCTTGACGACTCTGCTTATTTTTTTACTAAACTTTCTAGAAATGATTTTGGCGGCACACAATCAACGCCGTTTTTATTTTTTTGGTTAAAATGGCTGATGCTTTTTCGTAAAGCGGCGTCTCTGGTTACAAACAAATCACATTTTTCCATGATTGCCGTGTTGAAATGAATAGCGTCATAGATGTCAAAATTATATTGGCTTTCGAGCAATAAAATTCTGGCAACTTCGTCTTCGTTTAAGGCGGAAACATTCAGCACGTTGACATTATCAATCCCGCCGATGTCAATAATAATTTTGTTTATTTCTTTGACTTCTTGTTCGTCCAAAAAATAATCATTTTTTATTTTTTTAAAATCATTGCAAGAAAAGCCGTCTTTGATTATTTTTTGTAAAACAAACCAATCTTTATAGTGCGAGGATATTTCCCGAATTAAAAAAGGCGATAAAATTATTTGGTAATTTTCATCGCCGCTGATCGACTCAATTAATTTTTTTGAACTATTGTCCGCTTTGGGGTCGGTCGCTTTTTCCTGCCAGATATAATCCAGCCAAACGCAAGTATCAATTAATAATTTCTTCATACTACTTTTTTTTAGGCGACCAGGTGCCGATAATGGTGCCCTTTTTTCCGGCCGGGGTATTTTTTACTCTAACCTGATAATACGTATTGGTGATCGGGTTGTAGATTTTTTTTGTCGTATTTTTTTTGTTAAGTGGCGCTTTGTTCATAAAATTATGTTATTACTTTTTACATAATAGCATAAGCGAAAAAAAAATAATATAGAAAATTAATTAT
>CAIUCZ010000050.1 GCA_903897785.1 Candidatus Falkowiibacteriota bacterium | reverse complement strand
CCAAAACTTTTTCCTCGGCCACAAAATCATGAACAATTAAATTATTCATGGTCGAACGATTATTTTCTCCGCCCAAACAGACAAAAACCACGTCTTCGTTGCTTTGGTATTTTTCTAAAATATTTTGGCAAAATTGCCAGCCTTTCCAAAAATCATTAGTGCCATAAGCCGCGGTAAACAAAACGATTTTTTTATCAAGCGGCAAATTTAATTTTTTTCGCGCCTGCGCTTGGTCGCCGGGACAAAATATATTGGTATTAATGCCGTGATGAATCAAAGTTATTTTTTTATCTGCTAAAATCGTGCCTTGTAATTTTTTAATTACTTCCGCGGATGGAGCGACAAAATTACAGTTTAAATTTTTAAAAAAATTTCTCTTTCTTCCCATCAAATAACGCTGATTATATTTTTTAAAAAATGATCTGGTCGCGCCCGTCGGACAACGATAAACACCGTCGACCAGAGGGCAAGCCAAGGGATGCGCGCAATAAGCGGTCACCGGCCACAAATCATGCAATGTCCAAACAATCGGCTTTAATTCCGCCATTTTAGCCAATGTTTTTAAATTAAAAAAATGGCTATGAATATTATGGATATGAATGATGTCAGCTTGCTTAAAAAAATCTTCTTGCAATAAATAATCAGTGGAAAAAAAATCCAAATCCGTGCCAAATAAATGCGACAACAAAAAACGCCAACCAGACGTTTTTATTTTATAAACGCCTTCGGCCGCCGACTCTTTGTTCTGCACCAACAAATTCGCCGCCAGACCGGCCGATCGTTGCGCTTGCCACAGGCCAAAAGAAATCTTGGCCGCGCCGCCGCGAATATCATTCTTGTTGATGTGTAAAATATTCATGGCTATGATTTTAGTTTGTTTTTAATTTTTCTCAACCAATCGCTACTGGTAATTTTACGAAAAGCATAATGCAAGCGCGGCTTGGTACGCAACTTGTTAAGCGCCACCCTGATTAATAATTTATACCACGGTTTGTAGCCGCGATAAACATACCAATCAAACCAAATAAAATATTTTTCAATTTGTTTTTTCGAAAATTGCGGCATATCCAGCGTGGATTTTACCCGTTCGGTCGTGTCGGCGCTCTCGACCGCGATTAAATTTTTCTCGCGGCACAAGGTGTACAAATCCGTGCCGGGGTAAGGATAAAAAATGGAAGTCATATGCCAATCCGGCTGGCACTCGCGGTTAACCTTGATAGTTTCTTCAAATTCCGCCGGTGTTTCCGTTGGCAAACCGAGCATATTAAACAGCGCCACCTGCAAACCGAATTGCCGCGCCAGTTTAACGGTCTTGATGATGTCGTCATTGGCATAATAACGCTTTAAAATTTCGCGGCGCACCCGATCACTGCCCGATTCCAGGCCGATATTAATAAAACGAAAATTGGCCGCCCGCGCCGCCGTGAACAATTCGGTAAAATCAAAGCCCGGCGTCACACGAATGTTGGCGCCATAAGTCAGGGGCGTCGGCAATTCTTCGTTTAACTGTTTGAGGCCGGCAAACAATTCGCGCGCCCAAGCCGGATCGGCGCCAAAAGTTTCCACCTCCAAATAAATTTCTCCTCCTTGAGCCCCGTCTTGAGTTTGTCGAAGGGCGGCGATCTCTCTAATCTCGGCGATAATATTGGCCGGCGTTCGAAAACGAACATAATGGCCGTCAGTCAGCTTGCGCAAAGCGTGATTGGAACAATAAGTACAGTTAAACGGACAGCCGCGCGCCAACAAAATTGAATAGCGATAATCAGCCCCCTCGCTCACCCATTCGCGCCACATCGCCCGATCAGGAAAAGGCAAGTCGTCTAAACACGCCACAAACGGCCGCGACCGATTTTTTTCAATCGACCCGTCAGCTTGTTTGATCCATAAGT
>CAIUCZ010000049.1 GCA_903897785.1 Candidatus Falkowiibacteriota bacterium | reverse complement strand
GCCGTTTTCTAATAGTTCTTTATTTTAAGGACGTCAGATTTTTATAGTCGACGTCTTTTTATTTTTATGAATAATTTGGCTAATTTTAAGGTAAAACATCCTAATCATTGACAAAGCGTATAAAATATGCTATGGTTTAGACAATGTTTTTTAAAAATTTAATATTATTAATCTCAAATTCAGAAAGGCTCTATCATGTTAAGAACTTTGTTTCATTCTTGGAAAACTTGGGCATTGCTCGGGATAATTATTCTTGCCACCGGTCTTGGTATTTGCTTGGCTGTTGGCGGTCATATGACGGCGATCGCGTTTATTGGTCTGATTATCGGAGCGGTTTGTTTATTGGCACCGATGACGATGAATAACGACGATTTTGCTAAGCCGGTTTCTGCTAAAAAATTAAACAATTTGGCACTGACTGTCAGTTTGTATGTTATGACTGTTTTTTTGGTCTTGGCGACAGTGCCTTATTATCTTAGCGTTTACGCCCTGGCTGTCTCTGTTTTAGCAACGACAATTTTAGCTGTTCATCAATTACGTTATGAGACCGATTCCGATTGGTTGAAAAAATTTACTAAGGTCTATGCCGTTGGCGCAATTGTTTATTGTCTGTTGATTCTTGTTTGTAATGGCATATTCCATACCAAATATATCGCCTTTAAGGTTTTTGGTTGTGAAAATTTCGCTGTTAAATTTGACGCCACGATGAGTCAAGCCGACGGCGAATCTTATACTTCGAATTTAGAGTTCGAACAAGCGAGACAGACGCTGAAAAATAAAAATCTGAAAAAGCTTCAAAGCAAAATGATTAACAATCAGCTGACTTATCAAGACAGCTTGGATTTGTTCAAGAATTATGGTAAAGACGATTTTCAACCGGCGCGCGTGGAAGCGGTGAGTAATGTTAATAATCAAAATTACTCCAATACTCCGCCGCAGCCGACACCGCCAACCGTTTGGCCGGGCAAAAGAGTTTTTACTCTGCATGTCGGCGATAATCCGGTGATGGTTGCCAACAACATTATGCTTGACAAGCCTAAGTTGGTAGAGTTTGAAGCCTCTGACAATTTTTATTCGGTAGATGGTTATTCTGTTCCCGGGAGTGGCAATCCATACCCCATGCCGGCCGGAAATAGTGCCAGAAGATACTATAAAGCGGTTGATGCCAGCAGACCAGGCGAGCTTTATATAGCGGCAAAAGATAAAGATGTTGTTGTTACAATAAAAAATATTGTAGACACCCCTTAATAGTTTTTTAGTCAATAGAAGAAGGCGTTAGCTCATCAGAGTTAGCGCCTTTTAACTTTTTTAAGTTTGTGTTAAAATAAACATAAGAAAATATTTTAATTTTATGGCAAAGAAACTTTCCGTTATTAGTTTTGTTTTTACAGTATTTTTTTTACCAGTGACTGTTCTTGCGACCACTTGTTGTTTAATGAAAGACACCCTTTTAGTAAAACAAGCAAGTGACGCCATTCCGGCGCCGGAGTATTATCAATACTATTCGGTTGACGTAACCGATTGCGGTAATTGCAACATTACAGGAACGCCACATGCAAATTTAACTGACGGTTATCAAAAAACTGATTATTCTTGTGTTGCCAACTCTCATTCCGATAATATCGGAGTCGGCGGAAGTTGTATCTCGGACAGCGTTGGCAGCGGTGTGGTTAGCAACGGTATTAGTGGTACTCAGGCGGGCAACGGTATTGGCGGCACGCCGACAGGCAATGGCATTAGCGGCTCCAGCGCCGACTGCAGTAATGGTGTTTGTCATTTGCCAAATCCTTTACCCGCCAGTATTGATTCCATCCCCAAACTGATCGGCAAGGTGATTAACAGTATCATGGGGATTATCGGCGCCATTTGTTTGGTGATGTTTATTATCGGCGGCGTGACTTGGCTGACGGCCATGGGCAACGATAAGACCGTGGCCAAGGGCAAGGCGATTTTGGTTTGGGCGATTGTCGGCATGGTGGTGATCTTTTCTTCTTATGTAATTGTGAATTTTGTGATTCAAACGTTGCAGGCGTAAGAATAAAGCCAGGACTTGCCTTTTTTAAAGTTTTATATTAACCTAGACAAAGTTAGCTCAACCGCTATATTTTTTTACATTTTTGCGTCGTTAGCTCAGTTGGTAGTCGCCTCATCGGCGACTTAGCCGATGGGCGATCCGCCGAGGAGGCGGAAGCAGGTTTTTACAATTAATAAGCGTCGTTAGCTCAGTTGGTAGAGCAGGTGCCTTTTAAGCACAAGGTCACTGGTTCGAATCCAGTACGACGCACCCATTGACAAATTCTTAAAAAAGTCCTATAGTTTGGTATTACTTGAGTTTTAGAGTAAAACCCAACCTTTATGACTTTTTTGCAATTCTTAAAGCTAATCAAAGCCAAAGCCGCGACCATCGGCACTTTTGTCGTCATCAGTGTTGTTTTGGCCGTTGTTTTTTGTTTTTTATCGCCTTTAAAATATACTTCGACCGCCCGTTTGCTGGTGGTCAGCAGCAACACCAATCCCCAAGACGTTTCCCAGCCCGGCGACTACATCAGTTCGCTGTTGGCCAAGGTGGCTTATTCCAGCGATTTTTTTAATCAAGTGGCGGCCGCCAATTTGGGAGTGGATGAAAGCTATTTTGGCGCGACGCCCAATCAGCAATTGAAAAAATGGGCCAAAACAATCGACATCAAATCGGTGGCCGGCACGGGGATTGTGGAGGTGGCCGCTTATCATCCGCAGGCGGATCAGGCCGGCCGGATCGCTGCCGCGGTCAGCCAGGTTTTAATCGACAAAAACGGCGATTATCACGGCTTGGGCAACAGCATTTCCATCAAATTACTTGATCAGCCGCTTAACTCCACTTGGCCCAATCAACCGAATATTTTTTTGGTGCTATTTCTAGCCGCGTTGTTTGGCGCTTTTTTGGGTATCACTTACGGTTATCTTCTGCCGCCGGCGCGTTATGATCTGCGCTTGTGGCCTGTGGCGCGCCGCCGGGTTGACAATCGATTGCCGCCGAGCGAACTTGACGCGCAAACGACCAAGAATTTTTTCAGTTCGCCGGCTGTCAAATTTAATCAAGAAGAAGAACTTTATCGCCAGGCGATGTTCGGTTCAACCGATGAATTTGTTGAACCCGCCTCCGTTAAGTCTGTGGCGGGCGAAGAAAATTAATTTTATGGCCAACGGCGGCGCGATCAAAATTAATAACGATGTTATGGCCGCCGGCGCCGTGATTGTTTTGCTGTCGCTGGTGATTTTTTTAAATTTTTTTGCCGGCTTTAATTTCTATTTATATTTGTTGTGCGCCGCCGCCAGTTTTGCTCTGGTTCTGGCGCGGCCGCGCGCCGGGCTTTACGCTCTGGTTTTTTTGACGTTTATCTGGGAAAAGTTTTTTACGCTGGCCCCGGTGACAGTGGGCGGGCAGGAGTATAAATTTTATTTGTTTGATGTTTTATTTTTGGCAATGATCGTTGCTTGGCTGATTGCTTTTTTGTCCGGTCGCACCAAAATTAGCTGGCGGGCGAGCGATTGGCTGTTGGCTATTTTTATCGCAACGGTCAGTGTTAATTTTTTTTACAGCTGGCTAGTGCTGAACAATCCGTTGCAGCCGACGTTCAGCTCGTGGAAAAATTACGGCTTGTATGCTTTGCTTTTCTGGCTGACCGCTTGGTTGATCGATCGTCGCGAACATTTGCGCCGTTTGTTCGCGTTTGCTTTGGCCGGCGGCGTCGGCATTTTGGGTTTTTTGGCTTATGGGCTTTATACCGGCACCGGTTTGTGGACGCAGTATACGCCTTTGTCTACGCCCGGCGCGCGCGTCTTGGCGTTTAATCATGCTTTTTATTTAACCTTGCTGTTTTTGCCGGCGGTGACTTACGCCGTTGTTCGGCGCAATCGTTTGGCCGAATGGCTGACCGTTTTGCTGCCGCTGTGGCTGATCGGTATTGTCGGTTCGTTGATGCGCCATTTGTGGATCGCTTTGCTGGGCGGGTTGTTAATAATACTGACGCAGCTGGGCGGGCAATGGCGTCAAGCTTTGGGCCGCTTGTGCCAAAAATATTTGTGGCTGGTAATTGGAATACTTTTGGCCGCCGCGCTGATTATCGCCGGCGCTTATTATTTGCCGGTGAGCCGTTCTTTGATTGACACCGGCCGGCAGTTGTCACTGCGCGTCAATGCTTTAACCGTCGGCGATGACAGCAGCGTTATGTGGCGGCAGGCGGTGTGGCAGACGGCTTGGCATAATTACGGCTGGCAATGGTTGATCGGGGCCGGTTTCGGCCAAAGCGTGGCCATTAATTTGAACGGTTATCGCGCGGTCGTGGAGTTGCGCAATATGCACAACTCGTGGCTGGCGATTTTGATGCAAACCGGTGTTTTGGGTTTGGGCTTGCTGTTTTTATGGCTGGCAAATCTGGCCTGCAAAATCGGCAAGCGCAAAGCCGCAAGCGATTGGTCGCGCTGGCTTAAAATCAGTTTGATCGGTTTGGCGGCCGTGCAGGCGCTTGCTTGGTTGTTCCAGCCGTATCTGGAAGCGAATTTTTTGGGCAGCTTTTTTTGGCTGACCTGGGGGTTAATGCAAAATTATGACCAAGGTCTTATTGATTAATAAATTTAATTATGCCAAGGGCGGGGCGGACGGCTATTTTTTAGCCTTGGCCGATTTGCTCAAAACCAACCGTTGGGAAACGGTTAAATTTTGCATGGCCGGCGAGCATAATTTGCCGGACGAGCGCGAGGATTTTTTTGTCAGCCAAATCGATTTTCATCGGCCGACTTTGCACGACTTGTTGCGTTTACCCGGCCGGATGATTTATAGCTTTGAAGCGGCGCATAAATTAAAAAAATTAATCCGCCAAGAACAACCGGACATCGTGCATGTGCATAATATTTATCATCAGCTGTCGCCGTCGGTGTTGGTGGCGGCCAAAAAATTTAATTTGCCGGTGGTGATGACGGTCCATGACTGGAAGCTGATTTGCCCGAATTATAATATGTTTGATCGTTTCGGTTCGGCCGAAGAAGTGTGTGATAACCTATGGCATTGTCTGACGCGGCGTTCGGTTAACGGCTCTTGGCGCCGCAGTCTGTTGGCGACCGCCGAGTTTTATATGCATCATCGGGTATTTAAATTTTATGAGCGCTTGGTCGACTTGTATTTAGCGCCGTCGCAATTTGTTAAAGACAAACTGGTGGCACATGGTTATCCGGCGGACAAAATTAAAGTTTTGCCGCTGTTTGTCTCGACCAAAGCCGAGCCGGAATTCAGACCGGGGGATTACGCTTTGTTTGTCGGCCGGCTGGTACCGGAGAAAGGGCTTGACGTGTTGATTGAGGCGATGGGTCTGGCTGACCGCAATGTTAAATTAAAAATTGCCGGTCTCGGGCCGGAGTATAAACACTTGGCGCAACTGATTAAAGATAAAAAATTAAGCGAGCGAGTGGAACTGGTCGGGCCGAAGTTCGGTCATGAACTGGTCGAGCTGACGCGTCAAGCGGGGCTGTTGATCGTGCCGTCGGTCTGGCCGGAAGTGTTTGGCTTGGTCAGTCTGGAAGCGCAAGCTGTGGGCAAGCCGGTGTTGGCGGCCGAGATTGGCGGTTTGCCGGAGACGCTAAAAAACAACCAAAGCGGCTGGCTGTTTAAAGCCGGCGATGCCAAGGATTTGGCCGAGAAATTAAACCGGCTTTATTTTGACAAGCAAAAATTGGAAACGGCCGGCCGAGCAGGCCGAGCCTTGATGGTGACCAACTTTTCCGCGGAAAAACATTATCGAGAATTGAATCAAGTTTATCGACTGTTGATTAATGCAAAATTAAAATCCCTGCCCGCAATACACGCATAGTGTTGCAGGCGGGTCAAAATGCAAAATGACAATTAAAAATTAAAAATAAGGTTTTGTCATCCCGAGCCTTGCGAGGGATCTCTTAATTCTTAAGCTTTAGGCGTAAGAGATCCCTCGTTCCTCAGGATGACAAATCGATTTGCTTTTTTGCATATTTTTAGCTATAAATAAAAGCATTATTTGCCGGAATAGCTCAATGGTAGAGCAACGGTTTTGTAAACCGTAGGTTGGGGGTTCGAGTCCTCTTTCCGGCTCCAAGCAGAATGGTTTTTTTACAATTTTAAGGAGTGATTATGGCCCTTATCAGCGGACGAAAGCGCAAGCTTATACGCAAGATTTCTTTTCTGAAAAAAGCGGAAGAGAAAGCAAGCGATCAAGTCGACATTTTTTTGGGAACAAAAAAATGGTACAAAAAGCCTTCAAGAGCGAACTTGAAACATCGCGCTCAAAAGCTCGTCAAACAAAGCGAGCCCAAAAAAGCTATCGCCAAGAGCATTGATTGTCTAAATCTACGGCCTTGTTGTCGAAAAAAGTTATTTGAGTCAAACTTAAAAACTGTCGGCGACTTGGTCAACACCTCGATCGGCCATCTGGTTAATTATTACGGTTTTAGCGACGAGCAAATCCAAGAGATTAAAGCTCAACTCAATCGTCTGGAGCCGTCACCCTGGTAACAATCGTAGTAAAGCACGCCAAACAATGGCTGTGCTTTTTTATTGCCATTTTATAACTTTTTTGCTAGGCTAGGGATATATGAAAATAGTTAAAGACAACATTACTATTGCCGAATTAAAGGCGATGTCGGCTAAAATGTTCGGCTCATTGGTCAAGGCGGTGGTTGACGTTGATTTGGGATTGATGGCGATTGATGCCGGCCTGCATGCCGACGAAGAGGCTCTGCTGTTGGCCAACGGCTCAAAACAAGCGAGTCTTTGGGGGATTAATTTGTATCCTGATTTGGCGGGCGATGATTTTGTGGAGTTTGATTCGATGATCAATCTGCGGCCGTCCCAAGGTAATCGCAGCCGCTCGGTTGATGATTTGGCTATCCAAGACGAGATTAGAAAAATAATTAATAATTTAGTGAAAGATGAATAATCAACACGATCAACAAACGAGCGATACTTGGTTACACTTGTCTTTGATCGAGCAACTGGCCAATATCGGCAGTGAGGTTATCCGGGCGATCAATTGGAAAAATAAAGGCAATCAAGTCTATTCGCAGTTGGCTTTTGAACGCGCTTTGGAGTTGTTTGATTTGACTTTGGCCGATGCCAAGAATAGCCAGCGCGCCAAAGAAGTCTGCCGCGCTCGAGAAATGTGGGTGGACAGTTTTGGCGATAATCTTTATCAATCAACCGACAGCCAGTGGCAAAAATATTTCTTGGAATTTAATTATGCCGCGCAAAATTTGAAAGGTAAATAATACGAATGTTACGAATTACGTTGGGGTTACTTCTGCCATCGCAATTGGTATACACTACGAATGAATGCGAATCCGCCGGCCGGCGGAACGAATTCGTAATCAATTCGTGGTATTCGGACCGTGCCTCGCCGGCAGGCGGGTTTAATTCGTAACATTCGTATTAAATTTATGTCTATATTTCTATACAACACATTGTCCCTCAAAAAGGAGGAGTTTAAACCGATCGTCGCCGGTCAGGTCGGATTATATACTTGCGGGCCGACGGTTTATAACTATGCCCATTTGGGCAATTTGCGCACCTACTTGTTTGAAGATTTGCTCAAACGAGTTTTGCTTTACAATGGCTATGACGTCAAGCATGTGATGAATATCACTGATGTCGGCCATTTGACGGGTGATATGGATATGGGCGAGGACAAATTAGAACTCGGTGCCCGTCGCGAGCACAAAAGCGCCTGGGAGATTGCCCAATTTTATACCGACGCTTTAAAAAAAGACCTGGCGGCGTTAAATATCCTGGAGCCGACCATTTGGTGCAAAGCCACCGACAATATTCAAGAACAAATTGATTTGATTAAAGTTTTGGAAGACAAGGGCTTTACTTACAAAACTTCGGACGGCGTTTATTTTGACACGGCCAAAGTCAAAGATTACAACAAACTGAGCCACTTGAAACTGGATGAGCTGAAAGAAGGCGCGCGGGTGGAAAAAAATGAAGAGAAGAAAAATCCGACCGATTTTGCTTTGTGGAAATTTAGTTTTAAAGATGGAGAACCCTTCGACTCCGCTCAGGGCAGGCGCCAAATGGAATGGGATAGCCCGTGGGGCGTCGGTTTTCCCGGCTGGCATGTTGAGTGTTCGGCTATGAGTTTGAAATATTTGGGGCAGCGGCTGGATATTCATTGCGGCGGCATTGATCATATTAATGTCCACCACACCAACGAGATCGCTCAAAGCGAAGCGGCGACCGGCAAAAAGTTTTTTAATTATTGGCTGCATGGCGCGTTTTTAAATATTGCCGGCGGCAAAAAAATGGCCAAGAGCGATGACAATTTTTTAACTTTGCAAAAAGGTTTATTGGACCGGCAGATTAATCCTTTGGTTTATCGCTTGAGCGCCTTGCAGGTGCATTATCGCAAGCCCATGGAATATGGCGAGGAGAGTTTAATAACGGCGCAGAACAGTCTGGAGCATTTGTATAATCAAGTGCGAGAATTAAAAATTAAAAATTATGAATTAAAAATTGCGAATGACGAATATAAAGAAAAATTTTTAAACGCCGTTAATGACGATTTGAACGCAGCGCAAGCGTTAGCTGTTTTTCAAGAAGTTTTAAAATCTGACTTGTCTGATGATGAAAAGTTAGCCACTGTTTTGGATTTTGACCGAGTGCTGGGCTTAAATTTAAAGACAGCTCTAAGTTTAAATACAGAAGATTTGCCGAAAGAGGTCCAAGAAATTTTTCGAGCTCGGCTGCAATCGCGGGCTGACAAGAATTGGGCCGAGTCGGACCGGTTGCGCGATAAATTGGCGGAGCTGGGCTTTGCGATTGAGGACACGAAAGAGGAGACAAAAATCAGGTACAAGTAAATTAAAAATGAAGAATTAAGAATTACCATAATGAATAAATATTTAGCCAATTTTGTTGAGCATAATTTTCCCGCGCCGGGCGCGGCTTTGGATTTAGGCTGTGGCAAGGGTGTTGATGTGGCGGCTTTAAAACAATTGGGCTGGTCTGCCTTTGGCGTTGATTTGCCGGAAGTTGATTTGAACTTGTCTTATAAAGCTGATCAACTGTTTGATTTTGTTTATTCTAATTTTGTGTTTCAATTTATTAAAAATAAAGAAGAGTTTGTTTTGGCTTGTTTTAATAATTTAAGACAGGGCGGGAAATTATTGATTCAAACTTTTGATAAATCCGATCAAGTGCTTGGCGCTAAGGGATTTTCCGCAGAAGAGTTGCAAGTTTATTTTCAAGAAAAATTTAAAAATATTAAAGTTGAAAAATTTACCGAGTTTGATCCCGGCCATCAGCATGATCATGTTAAATTAGTTTTGACGGCAGATAGAGTTTAATTCGTTTTATTATTGTCAGTAGACATTTATGGCCTCCACTCCGCCAGCGGGCGGATTTGAATTTTGAACTTTGGATTTTGTTCCAAATTCCAGATTCTAAATTCCAAATTCCATGTTAAATTTTTGGCATAACCTGCTACGACCAATCTACGCCCTAGCCCCCATGGCCGGCATCACCGATTCGCCTTTTCGCCGCATCTGCAAAAGATTCGGCGCTGCTGTTTTGTATAGCGAAATGGCCAGCGTCGCCGCGTTGACGCACCGGCCGGAAAAAACTTTGGAATTGTTGCGCGCGACAGAGGAGGAGTCTCCATATATTGTGCAACTGTTTGGTGTGGAGCCAAAGCAGTTTGCCGATGCCGTGAAATTATTAACCAATCAAACCGACTTTCAACTTTCAACTTTTAACTTTCAACTTATCTCCGGCAT
This sequence comes from Candidatus Falkowiibacteriota bacterium, assembly GCA_903897785.1. GTDB lineage: Bacteria > Patescibacteriota > Patescibacteriia > Patescibacteriales > Patescibacteriaceae > CAIUCZ01. The sequence continues at coordinate 40,506 of CAIUCZ010000049.1, read as the reverse complement.
TGACATTAATTTTGGTTGCCCGGTGCCCAAAGTATTAAAACAAGGCGCGGGCTCGGCCTTGTTTGTTGACGTTAAAAAATCGCACGCGGTGATTAAGGCGGTGTTGGATAATACCGACTTGCCGGTGTCGGTGAAAATCCGGGCGGGTGCCAAGGATGTCGATGCTTTGACCTGGCTCGAGGCGATGAGCGATCTGGACATCAGCGCGGTGATGATTCACGGCCGGACGCTGGCGCAAGGTTTTGCCGGACCGATTGACACTGAGATGATTAAAAATGCCAGGCAAGTTTTTGGCGGCGTGATTTTGGCCAATGGCGCAATTAATAATTTGGCCGAAGCAAAAAATATTTTAGAAAAAACCGAAGCGGATGGTTTGGGTTTGGCGCGCGGCGTGCTGGGTAACCCTTGGCTGTTTGCCGAATTAAACGGCGGCGTTGGCAAGCCGCAAGATTTAAAAAAAATAATCGACCTGGCGCTGGAGCATGGTCAAATGTTTGAAGAATTTTTTGCTGGCCAACATTTTGTGGAGTTTAGAAAACACTTGGGCTGGTATTTGGCCGGCCGGCCGGAAGCAAAAGCCTTGAAAATAAAATTATTGCAGACAAACAGCTTGGCCGAAGTAAAAGAAATTTTGCAAACAGGAAATTGAGTAATAGAAAAGCCCTCCGATAGATCGTGAGGGCTTTTAATTTTGCGTTCATTTTTGCACCTTGGCGTTAGTGGCGACCAGGGTGGGTGTTTCCGGAGAAACTTTGACCATGTATTTGTGATTTTTTATTTTGTTCAGGTAGTCGACACCGACAATTAAGGCTTGTTTGTTTTTGGCGACTTCGTCGGTACTGGCCATGGCAAAGAGCGGGGAGCCGGTTTTATCGGGGCCGATATAAGTCAAGACATGACCGACCCAGCCGACCAAATCACCCGGGCGCAAAGCGTCAAGATCAAGTTTTTGTCGTTTGCCGCCTTTGGCAAAAATCGAACCGGAAGTGTTGCCGGGAGAAGGCAAGCCGTAGACGGCCAGCAAGAAATTGGCGCAAGCCGAGCAATCCAGATAAATGATCAAATTGTATTCGCCTTGCTTGTTTTTTTCCCAGCCCAGCTGATAACGTTCGTCTTGGCTGTAACGAATTTTCGGTATTAAATTTTCGGCGATTTCTCGCAAAGAATGTTGATAACCGTTTTCGTTGAATTTGACACCGAGCAGTTTGGCCTTGTCCAAGAATGACATTTGGGCTTGATTTATTTTGGGCGGTTTGACGTTTTTGTTTATTTTTTGCTGATGGCGTTTGTTGGTTTTGTCTTTTGGGCTGGCGCTCGCTTTGTCTTTAATCAACTGGGCCTTGGCTTCGTTTAAATTAAAATTGTAGGCGAGTTTCAGCTCGGACCAGAGCGAATCTTCGGCGCAAATGCCGGCCATAGGTTGGTCCTGGCAAGAGAAAGTCAGCAAATTATAGTCAATCAATAATTTTTGACCGACACGAATCAAGTTGCGATTGGCAATCTGCGGGTTGTTGGCCAATAAATTTTCGACCGTCGTTTTATACAGGGCGGCGATTTTGGTTAAATTGTCGCCAGATTTTACCGTGTAAAATTCCGGGATTTTTAAACAATTGTCAGGGGCGGTTTGCACCGAGTCAAGCATCTGGCAAGCGGACAATGAATCAAAATAATCAATGCCGATGTAAGGTGCGTTGTCGCTGTGAGCTTGAGCGACGGCCAGGCAGCTCGTTATAACAAAGAAAAATGCCATAACGGCGAAGTTTTTTTTCATGATTGATCTCCTTTGAGAATTTTTTGGAAAATAGGGTAAATAATTTAATATATGTTAACCCGTTAGCCGGGCGGTAAAAAAGGGGCGGCAAAATTTAACTTTTGCCGATTGAGTAAATTAGAAAAGTTGTCCTGCAACCATGACGAATAATTTTATTTTTCCCCTGATGTTCAGCTTTAAGTGTCGGCCGTAGCTCTACTTGTAGGCTTAATAATGCGGTTGAAATAAAATTTGTCATAGTCGACCGGGCGGTCTTTATCAAAGAAGACTTTTTTGGCTTTAAGCGTCGGCCGTGGCTTTGCTTGTCGGCTTGATTATAATTTTGGTTGATAACCGGAAAAACTTTGGGATAATTCACTCCCTAAAATATATTAAACCACTGATCATTTTCCGTTTGTCTCAGCAAGAGATCGGATCAACGACATCGCGGGTTAGGGGCTTGCGGTTGCTTGGCAATCTGACTGCCATCATCACAGGCTTTAAGCGTCGGCCGTGGCCTTGCTTGTCGGCTGGGATTTGTTGGCAGTTTTATGGTCGGTTGTTTTATTGTTTCTTGATTGTTAAGGTTCAAGGCCTTTTTTGTTAAACCACTCTGACCGTTGCCGGCCAAAATGAATTTAATAGATTATTATACGGTGATTTCTTGATATTTGTCAAGGGTTACGGTCGGGCAGATAAGGATGATTCAATAATGAATATTTTTGCTTAAAATTAGCCAATTTCGCAGGAAACAGGCTTTAGTCTTGACATAATCAATTAAGTATGATATTTTACAACCGGATTGATTGATGGTCGATCAGCCAAAAGCCAAAGCCAAAGTCGAGCTCAAAGTTAATAATTTTTGAAGCAAAACCGACGGCCCAAAGCCCGTTGTTTAACATTTTATAGAGAAAGGTTTTATCATGAAAAATTCAATTTTTTCATTCGCTATGGCAATCATTTGCCTCATTGTTTTTGTTCTCGTTTCCCCTGATTGCCTACGGGCACAGGAAACAAATTTAACGCTTGATACTATTCAAGCGGCGACCGTTGAAGCACCGTCGATTGTTAAAAATAGACCGATTAAGATTCGGCCGCGAGCAATCGCTTATTGCGACGGTTTTAAATCCGGATCATATGTCAGCTGGACAATTCTTTTGCCGCTGGTCGATCATGATTTTTTGACGACAGTTTATCCAAAGCTCAAGCGTAGCGTTTTGCAAATGTTGCTCAACGATGAAACGAACAAGGATATCAAGGGTGATGTTAATTTGATGATTTCGGTTTTTGTGCGACCGCAAGGCGTGTTTAATCAAAAATTATCATTGGCCGGCCGTTATGCCGAATTGGTCAAAGATTCTCTGTCGAGTATTTTGCCAAAAGATGCGCATGCCGAAGTGATATTTACACCTGTCCAAGCGGAGGGACAAATCAAGGTTCGCGTTGATTTTCAACCGATTCAAGCCGCGGCAAAGCCGAGTGAGGAAAAAAGCGTCGCGGCTACAGTTCGCGACGTGTTGGTTGCAATAGCGATCGCCGTAATTTTGTTGGCGATTATCGGCCGGTTTTTTTTCCGGAGATATCCACGTCAGCAAACAAAAGCAGCCGCAGTTGAACCGATTATTTTATCTGAACAACCGATTGTTATCGCGCCGGAAAAACCGACGAGCGTGCCGATTGTGGAGCAAAAAGAAGAGAAGAAAGAAGCTGATACGCTGTGGCCGCAAGACAAAGACGCTTTGTGGTTGATCATCAAAGAAAGACAAGGCGATCCGGACGCGGCCAAAGCTTGCCCTTATTGCGGCGGACACAACATCATGCGTAAAAATTTGTTAAAGCATTTGTTGGGAAGATGCACACAGAAATTGATTGAGCCGGACAAGCACCATGAGTTGATTGATTTTCTTAGCCAAAAGGCTGTGCCGAATAAATCAGTCGATATCCATTCCTGACGGTGCCACGGCGCTTTATGACAAGCTACTCATATTTAGCAAGTCTAATCTTTAGTATCTTTAATTTAAAACAAAAAACGGAGAACCTGTCACAGGGTTCTCTTTTATTTTTAGACCTTACGAAAAGGTTGTCATCCCGGAGTACTCACTCGCCTCGCCGAAGCTAAGGCGTAGCGCGGGTTCGGGATCCATTGATATTATAGAGCGACGAATTGAATGGATTCCCGCTTTCGCGGGCATGACAGTGTTTTGCCCGGTCGTAGTCTCTCACTGCACTTATTGGGGGTGAGTTTAAAAAAAGAGCGTCGTAGTCCCCCTGCGGGAGACTACGACGCGGCAAAAATCATTTTTTGACTAACAGCTCATGGCTAACGACTCTCGACTTTTTAGAGCCACTTTTTTCTGCGGAACACAAACACCAAAGCAAGGGCAATGGCCACGGCCAAAACGCCAATCAGCCAAAAATCTCGCTCGGTGCCGCCGTTGTGGATGAGGTTTATGGTAAAACTAAAAATGTAAAGACCGATGGTGACGACGGTCAAAGTCTTCATGATATTGTTGGTGCGATAGCTGATCAGTGATTCATTGGTTTTGGCCAAAGCGTCGAGCAAGTCGTCTTGGTTATCCAGCATTTCCCAGATGCGTTTGGAATGTTCCACCAGCTGGTTATAACTTTCTTTGATTTGCTCTTGGCTGACAATACTGGAGCGCAAATCAACCAAGTGCTGCAAAATATTTTTATGATTTTGCATGATTTTTTTGACGTTGATAATATTGCGGCGCAAGGTGAGCAAATCGGCGACCGCTTCTTTTTGTTTGCCGGAAAAAATTACTTCGTCCACTTTGGAAATGGCGGCGCTGTTGTGATCGATCAGGGGGTAGCAAGACTTCATCAAGCGATCGAGAATTTCATACAATAAAATCGCCGATGAGCCGTCCTGATAAGCCAAAAAACCGGTGGCGTCTTTTTTGCCCAAAGTAAACATGTCGGTCAAGGCCGGCAGATTGTTGTTGTGGACGCTGACCAAAAAGCCGTGGCCGATAAAAAACTCCACTTCGCCGGCAATGATTTGTTTGCCGGATAATGTCGGAAAATGTAACACCAAAAACAGATAATTATCTTGTTGCATGACCATCGGCCGCTGGGAAAAGACCGTCGCCATGGAAGCTTTCAAGTGATCAAAGTTAAAATGAAAATGCTGGCGTAAATAATCCAGTTCTTTAGTGCCGGCGTTTTCCACGTTCAACCATTCCAAACTGTAATTAGTCTGAGGATTATCAATAATGATTTGCTGAATTTTGTCAGAAATTTTCTTTTTGCGGTTCATGACTTTAATTATAGCAAAATCTTGCTTGAGGAGCAAACGGTCGTATCAAGTAGTTCTCTAGTAGCATGTCATCCCGGCGTATGCCGGGATCCAGAGAATTATGCAAACAAAACTGGATACCGGCATACGCCGGTATGACCAAACCTCAAGAACGGCGATAATAATTTGTTTTTTTGTGTTGTGCTCTCGTTTGCTGTATAATATAAAATATAAATTGAATTGACGCATAATCTTATGGCTCAACCTAATTTTTCAACCGAGAATAAAGTGGAATTACCGCCGGTGGCGGAACGCGTGCCCACCTTGGAGCAAGCTTTGGAATTGCCGCCGCAAAAAGTTGATGAGCCAATGAAGGAACCGGAGTCTGTTGTTTTTCAACCGATCGTCAGCGCGCCGGCCGCGTCGGCTGCGCCGATTGTCGAGCTGGATAAGCAAATTGAATCGGTGCTGGAAGAGGATTTGTGCGATTTGTACCAGCAACTGGCGCCGGCCGATCGCCAGGCGTTTAAAGTGCGCGGCGAAGCAATCGGACAACAGATTAAAATCATGCTGGCCGAAGCCAAGGTGCAAGCGCGCAAGATTTGGCAGTTGATTAAAGACTGGCTGACGGCTTTGCCCGGGGTTAATAAATTCTTTATCGAGCAAGAAGCAAAAATTAAAACCGATAAGATTTTGGGTTTGAAACCCGGTTTGTCTTATGAATGATTTTTCCACCAACAATTTTGCCTTTGGCAATAACCCCAGCAACTACAACGGCTTGGCCGGAGCTTGGCAGTTCAACGGCTCGGCTATTTTGTGGCTTATCGGTTTAGTTGTTTTACTAATCATCGCCTTTGTTTTGTTTGAGCGCGCTCGCCATCGGTTGCATCGGCTGTCCTATACGCGCCAGCAAATTTTTTTGGTCCGTTTGCCCAAAGATCAATCCGAGCAAGAGCAAAAAGCCCAGGCCAGCGCGCCGACCGAGCGCTTGCGCAACGACATTGCCAAAAGCGAAGCGATTGTGGCGGCGATTGGCGGTCTTGCTTCGCAAAAGGGGATCGGCCATTGGCTGTTCGGCCGCAATGATCATTTTTCTATGGAGCTGGTGGCGATCGACGGCACGATTTGTTTTTATGTGGTCGCGCCGGCCAGCCAAGGGAATTTGCTGGAGCAAACGATGCATGCTTATTATCCGGAAGCCGACATTGCCGCCGTGCCGGATTATAATATTTTTCAACCCAGCAGCCAGGTGGCGGCCGGCAGTTTGCGCACCAATGCTCATTATATTTTTCCCTTAAAAACTTATGAGCAAGAAGATACCGACCAGATGGCCAACCTGATTAATTTGCTCGGGCGATTGGACGCGCAAAGCGGAGCGGCGATTCAGTTTGTCGTGCGCAGTGCGCCGCGGCGCTGGCATAAAAAAGTGGCCAAGCTCGTCACAAAAATTCATAAACTCGGTTCGATTCGCCAAGCGATCAAAGATGACGCTTGGGCCAAGGCGTTGGCCTGGCCGGCGGAAATTGCCGGCGCCATGAATTCGAGTGGTAAAAATAAACTGCAGCCGCAAAAGCAATTGTCACAACTGGAAGCCGACGCGGTCAAAGCCATGGAGCAAAAAAATGCCAAAGCCGGATTGGAAGTCAACATCAGAATTGTGGCCAGCGCACCCAGCCGTCCGGCCGCCGAAGCCCTGCTCAACAATTTGGCAGCCAGTTTTGCCCAGTATAATCATTATCAATACGGCAATAGCTTTGGCCAACTGCGGCAAAAGCAAGGCGAGCGGGTAATTAGCGATTTTATTGCCCGGCATTTTGACGAGGAACAAAGTTGTTTATTGAATAGCGAAGAGCTGGCCAGCCTCTATCATTTGCCTTTACCCACGACGGCTACGCCCAATGTCTTATGGCTGTCGGCCAAAGAAGCGGCCTCTCCGGTCAATTTGCCGACGGACGGTTTGATTTTGGGTGAAAATTATTATCGCGGCGCAAAAAAAGAAGTGCGCATCAAATCAGCGGATCGCCGCCGGCATATGTATATGGTTGGTAAATCCGGCGTGGGGAAATCAATTTTACTTGCTAACCTGGCGATTCAAGATATTATCAATGGCAATGGTTTGTGCTTGCTTGATCCGCACGGCGATTTGGTGGCGGACATTTTGGAGCGCATCCCGCCGGAACGAGCCGAAGATGTTATTTTGTTTAATCCGGCGGACAGCGAGCGGCCGTTGGGCTTGAATTTGCTCGAGTTTGACGAACGCTATCCGGAGCAAAAAACTTTTGTCATCAACGAAATGATCGGCATTTTTGACAAACTTTATGATTTAAAAGCGACCGGCGGTCCGATTTTTGAACAATACATGCGCAACGCCATGCTTTTGGTGATGAGCGATCCGGCCTCCGGTTCGACTTTGATGGAAATTCCCAAGGTTTTATCCGATCCGACATTTCGCAATTATAAGCTAAGCAAGTGCACTGATTACACCGTGGTGGATTTTTGGCGGCAAGAAGCGGAAAAGGCCGGCGGCGATGCGGCGCTGGCCAATGTCGTGCCTTATATCACTTCCAAATTGACGTCGTTTATTTCCAATGATCTGATGCGGCCGATTATCGGCCAGCAGAAAAGTTCGTTCAATTTGCGCGACGTGATGGACCAGCGAAAAATTTTATTAATCAGTTTGCCCAAAGGCGTGGTCGGCGAATTAAACGCTTATCTTTTGGGTATGATTTTGGTGGGTAAGATTTTGATGTCGGCTTTGTCGCGCGCCGATTTGCCTTCCGGCCAACGCCAGGATTTTTATTTATACATTGATGAGTTTCAAAATTTTACCACCGATTCGATTTGCCAAGTGCTGTCCGAGGCGCGCAAATACGGTTTGTCTTTGATTATGGCCCATCAATACATCGGCCAGCTGACGGTTAAAAATAACACGGCCATTAAAGACGCGGTCTTTGGCAACGTCGGCACTTTGGTCAGTTTTAAAATCGGCCCGGAAGACGCCGAATTTTTGGTCAAAGAATTTAATCCGCCGTGCAATCAATTTGACTTAATCAATTTGGAGCGCGGTATGGCTTATGTCAAGTTATTAATCGATAACACTTCGGCGCGGCCGTTCTCGCTCAAAACCCCGTGGCCGTTGTTTGGCATCGCAAAGCCGGAAATCAGCGAACAGCTCAAAACTTTGTCGCGCTTAAAATATGGGCGCGACAAACAGATTGTGGAAGCGGAGATTGCCGAGAGATATTTTGCAACAAAGGCCTCTGAGGACAAAAAAGTTTAGCATCTAATACGAATGCTACGAATTAAACCTGCCTGCCGGCAGGCAGGTCCGAATACTACGAAAGCTACGAATCATGCGTTCTGTCTTACCGCAGTTTTTTGTACTCAAAGATTGCGGTTTTATTGAAAAGTTGTAGGCAAAATGGGCTCCATAGCCCCGTCCCGACTTAAAGTCGGGAGGACTATGGCGCCCCCAGACGTTGCCGGATGCCTTTACTCTTGCCATTGCCAGTCTTATCCTAAAATGATAAAATAAAACTAAAGCCGACCGGGTTTAACCGCCGTCCCGATAGAGCATCGGGGCGGCAAGACGGAGATATTCGGCCAGTTTTGTTTTATTTATGTTTAACGAAAATCAGCGCAAAACGATTGGCATTGACGCGCGCTTTTACGGTCCGGTCGGCAAGGGCTTGGGTCGGTACACCCAAGAAATTGTCGATCGCGTCATCAGCCAAGACAAAATCAATCATTATGTCATCTTTTTGGGCAAAGACAACTTTGCGAATTTTGTCGTGCCTAATGACCGAGTGCGCAAAGTGTTGGCACCGTGCCGCTGGTATAGTTTTGCCGAACAATGGACAATGCCGATTCTTATCGCCCGGGCCAAAGTTGATTTAATGCATTTTCCGCATTTTAATGTGCCCCTGTTTTGTCCGACCAAGTTTGTGGTGACGATTCATGACTTAATTTTAACCAAACATCACACCAATAAACGAACGACTTTGCCGCGATTTTTTTATTATTTTAAATTGCTGGCCTATTGGTTAAATATGAAAGTGGCGGTGGCGCGGGCGCAAAAAATAATTGCCGTATCTGAATTTACTAAAAACGACATTGTGGCCCATTTTAAAATCAAGCCGCAGAAAGTGCAGGTGATTCGCGAGGGCGTGGCGGATTTTACCAAAAATTTATCTAGTGGTAGAGACGCATTGCAATGCGTCTCTACGGATGCGGTCGAAGTCTTGGCGCGCTATCAAATCAACGGTAATTTTTTACTTTACGTCGGCAACGCTTATCCGCACAAGAATTTAAAATTTTTATTGTCAGCGATGCGGCCGCTTTTGGCGCTGGTGCCGGAATTAAAATTGGTTTTGGTGGGCAAGGATGATTATTTTTATCGCCAGTTAAAGCAAGAAGCAAAAAATTTAAATTTATGGCAAGAAGTCGGCGAGCGTTCCGTAACTTTTGCCGGTTATGTGCCGGATTGTGAATTGCGTTTGTTGTTTGCTCGAGCCGCGGCTTATGTTTTTCCGTCTTTGTACGAAGGGTTTGGCTTGCCGCCGCTGGAAGCGATGGCCCACGGCTGTCCGGTCATCAGCTCATATAAAACCAGCATGCCGGAAATTTTGGGCGAGGCGGCGGTTTATTTTGATCCGGAGCAAAAAGAAGATTTTGTGGCCAAAGTGTTTCAGGTCTTGACCGATCAGGGTTTGCGCCAAGAATTGATTGCTTTGGGTTATAAGCAGGTTAAGAAATATGATTGGAATAAGGCGGCGCTGGCCACGAAGAATGTTTATTTGGGAGCCTTAAATTAGTTCATAAAGTCCATAAAGTTGACCCGCCTGCAACGCTGTGCGTAGCATTACGGGCAGGAAGCTATAAAGTGAATTTACTTTATAACTTTATGAACTTTATAACTTTCAACTCAATGTCAGACTTTAATAAAAATAAAACCAAAGACATCTTTAACGACTTGCTTATTGTTCGGCTGGTTAAGTTTGTTTTGTTGTTGGTAGTAAAACTCGGACAAGTGGTAGAAAGAACGCTCGGTTTTATCGGCCAAGCGCTTGTCGGTGTTTTTGCCGGCGTCGGCCGGATTATCTTTGGGCTACTCGGCATGCTGGGCAACGGCTTTTTGCTGGTCGGCCGGGGAATCGCCGGTGTTTTTTTGTGGCTGCTGCGTTTGCCGGTGTTTATTTTAAACAGTCTCTGGGTCGGTCTAAAATTTATCGCTTGGCTATTTATCCAGCCGTGGATTTTTTTGGGCAGATTATTTTTAAAAATTATTTTAGGTTTTGGCAACGCCGTCAAGTGGCTGGGCTTGTTACTAGTTGGCGGAGCCGTGGCCAGTGCCTCTGGTCTGACCGGTCAAGCGCAAAAGTTATGGCAAAAACCGTCACGGCCCCATGCTTGGCCACGCTGGGTGATGGCGGTGGTTATTGTTTTGGCGATTATCGCGCCGTTTAAAATTTATTCTTATTATCAATCTTTGACCAAAGTGAAAGCCAATGTGGCCGAAGCTTCGCAAGCGGCTTTGGCTGACCTGGATCAAGCTAAAACGCTGCTGGCTAACAAGGATTTTGCTCAAGCGCAGACTAGCTTTGTGTCAGCCGGCCGGAATTTTTTAACGGCGCAGAATCAACTGTCGCAAATCAACAATGTTTTTTTAAGTTTAGCTTCTTTGGCGCCGGATCAGCAAATGCAGTTGGCCAGCCAATCAAAAAATATTATTTTGGCCGGGCAAATTGCCGCCAAACTTGGTGAGAATGCCAGCGGTTTATTATCCGGTCTGTTGTCCGGCCAGGCTAATCGCGATTGGATCGGTTTGTTAAATAAATTAAATCAAGATAGCACGGTTGATTTGGCGTTGGCTAATCAACTGTCGGACACAGTCAAAAATATTGATGCTAACAAGCTGCCTTTGGAATATCGCCAGAAATTCGTCAGTCTCTCCGGGCAGGCGGATTTTTTGGCGACCAGCTTGGCGCAGATTAAAGATATGTCCGGCCAGCTGGCGACGTTTTTGGGCGCGCAATCCAGCAAGCGTTATCTTTTTGTTTTTCAAAATAATGCTGAAATGCGCGGCGGCGGCGGTTTTTTGGGCAGTTTTGCCGTTGTTGATATTAGTGGTGGTAAAATTAATCAAATCGATGTGCCGGTTGACGGACCATATGGCCTACTTGATCGGCAGCGATCGCGACGAATTGTACCGCCTTATCCGGTGGAAATTTTTGGCGGACCTTGGCGTTTTGTCGATTCTAACTGGTGGTCTGATTGGCCCGCTAGTGCCAAACAAATTATGAAAATGTATGAAATTTCTGGCGGCTCGAGCGCCGACGGAGTGATTACTCTCACGCCGACCGTCATGGAAAGGCTTTTATCGGCTATGGGGCCGATTGACATGCAGAAAGAATATGGCCTGACGTTAACGGCTGATAATTTTTGGCAAGAAACGCAAGTTGTGGTGGAACAGCATGATGTAAAAAAGCAATATGGTCATCCCGTGGCTCCAAAAAAAATGATTGGTGATTTATTGGCTAAGATTATGGAGGAATTGCCCAAACGTTTAAACAACAAAGAGGTCTTGCTTAAGGTTATGACCGTTTTTGAATCTTCCTTGGCAGAAAAGCATATTATGTTGTATTTTTCTGATCCCGCTTTGGAACAAGAGATGATTAATCTTGGTTGGGATGGACGAATCAAACAAGCTCCCCAGGATTATTTGCAAGTGGCTAACACCAATATTCATGGCGGTAAGAGTGATCGCATGATCAGGGTTGGCATTGAACAGGAAGTGCAAATTTTGCCTGACAACTCCGTCGTTGATAAGCTGACCATTACGCGAACACATTATGGCACGTCAACGGATAATCTTATTCGAGGTCTTACTGACATTGATAATATTGATTGGCTACGGGTCTATGTGCCGGCCGGTAGCCAATTGTTGTCGGCTATTGGCTTTAATAACCCATTTGTTGGTTGGCCGGCATCTAATTATAGTTCTAATGATTGGGAGCATGATCCGGATTTTGCTCCCGAAGAACAAGCTGTGCTTGATCCCATAAGCCAAACAATGATTTATCAAGAATTTAACAAAACGGTTTTTGCTAATTGGTTGACGACTAAGCCGGGAGAAAGCACAACAGCCACTTTAACTTACCGTTTGCCGTTTAAACTGCAGCCAAAACCAGAAATCGGTTGGTATAATCAGTTAAAAAGCCTCTTTGCCAATAACCAATTTTACAGCTATAGCCTGTTGGTACAAAAACAGCCGGGTGTTTTAGTTGAGAATTTTAGCCTCAAGGTTATTCTGCCGGCCGGCCAAAATATGGCTTGGACTTATCCGGATAGCACCGTGGCCACGGGCAACGGCTTTTCCGACCAAACGCAGTTGACGAGCGACCAAGGGTGGGCGGGAGTGATCAACGTTCAGAAATAATTTTTTTTGTGGTATGATTAAGGATGATAATAATTTAATCATTAATCTTACAAATTAGTTTATAAAGTTCATAAAGTTGACCTGCCTGCAACGCTATGCCAGCCCGCAGAGCTATGCTCAGCATTGCTGGCGGGCGTAGCATTACGGGCAGGGAGTTGTAAAGTGAATTTACTTTATAACTTTATGAACTTTATAACTTTAGGAACCATTAAAAGTATGCTTAAAAAGAATAAGTCTGCCAAAGCTAGCAAAGCCAAGAAGCTGATCAGCCGCACCGGCAAGCCGGATGTTTATAATCTCGACGACCTGCTGGACAAAGCGGTGATCAAACCTCTGCCGGTCAAACCGCCGGTTGTTTCACGGCGGGAAGTGGCCGGCAGTTTAAAACAGGTTTATCAAGACGATGCGGGCCGGATTATCAACCCCAAAAAAATGGAAATAAAGCACCGCGTCGGCTTTTGGGGCCGCTGGTTGCGCCGTTTGTTGTGGTTAATTCTTTTGCTGGGTATCGGCGCGGCCGTGGCTTATGGCGTCAGCCGCTGGGAAACGGCCAATAATCCGACTGATTTTAATTTGACGATTACCGCCGATCCGCAACAGGTGGCGGTCGGCCAAGATTTTTTTGTGACGATCGATTATCAGAATTTGGACCGGGCGGCGATTAAAAATTTGCAATTGCATTTATTGGCGCCGGACGGCTGGCAGCAAGAGGATAGCCAGCCGGCCGGGATTGATGCCAACAATTGGCAGTTTGATCAGCTGGCCCAAAAAGCTTCCGGTGAAATCAAGCTCAAAGGCAAAATGCTGGCGCTGGCCAGTTCCACGGTCAATTTTTCCGTGCAAGCGGCTTATCAGCCAACTGATTTTTCCAGCCAGTTTACCAAAAACGCGCAAACCAATGTCAACTTGACCACACTGGGCGTCAACCTTATGCCTATCGCGCCGAGTGCGCCGGCTTTGAATCAGGATTTGACTTTGATTGTCGATTACGACACACAGCCAATCAACTATTTGACCGATTGTCAATTGCAAATTGACGGCGGCAGTGAGCTGGCTTGGACGATTGACCGCCGCAAGACCTGGCCGTCGGGCATGACCGGTTTGCTTTCGCCCGGGGTGTGGGGAATCAGTTCTTGGCCGACCGCGCTGCAAACTTTTGCCGTTCATTTTCAATATTTGGCTTTTCCGCCGGCCAACCAGCCGTTGACCGTGTCTCTTTTGGCCAAGGGTTTGGACGGTAAGTATTATAAAGTTTATAGCCAGCCGCTTAACTTTGCCTGGCCGACCGGCCAGTTGTCCGCCGCTTTGCAGGTTGAAAATAATCCAGTTTCGCTTATCGCCAATCCCGGCCAGACTTTGACTTATGCTTTGACGGTCGGCAAACCGGCGGACATGAAAATTAATAATGCCACGGTCAGCGTATTTTTGGATAATAATTTGGTGGATTGGCCGAGTATTATCGATACGCATGGCAGCCAGCAGGCGGGCAATGCCTTGACTTGGGACTTAAACGATTTGCCGGAGTTGCAAACCGGCGCTAACAATACCACCAGCACGATTAATTTTACGGTCAGATTAAAACCGATGACCGCCTTGCTTAACCTCGGGCAAAATCAATTTGTCAGCCAAGCCAAGTTTGTTTATGATTTTTCTACCGCCGAAAGCCCGACCTCGACCGTCAGCGCGCAGTTGTTGACCAATCCGGTGACGATTTATCTGGGCAGCGATTTGTCGGCCGGCCAAACGGTGAAATATTTTAACAGTGATAATCTTGCCGTGGGTTCGGGGCCCATACCGCCGGTGGTTAATCAACAAAGCACAGTCAAAGTTTATTGGCAGCTTTCCAACAGCTGGCACAGTTTATCCGATGTTTTAATGTCCGTTGTAATGCCGGCCGAAGTCAATTTTGCCAACGGCACACAGACAACCGCCGGTAATATTTCTTATGATAATGCGTCACGGCGTGTCAGTTGGAATATCGGTGCTTGGCCGGCCAGTTCGCCACAAATAAACGGTGAATTTAGCGTCACACTGTCGCCGAGCGCGGCCGATGCGGGCAAGCTGATGATTGTCGTGCCGACGGCCAATGTCAGCGCGCAGGACAATCAAATCAAGCAGACGATAAAATTAACCGCGCCGGCCAAAACCAGCAAACTGGAAGATGATCCGAATTTGCCGGCCAACGACGGCTTGGTAAAACTAAAGTAAATTAATGTTTAAGCTTAAAAAAACCAAACAAAAAACCGCGGCGCGTCGCGGTGAATTAACGACCAATCACGGCGTGGTGCAAACACCGCTGTTTATGCCGGTGGCGACGCAAGGCGCAGTCAAACATCTGGACACGTCTGCTATTGCGGCACTTGGGTTTGAACAAATCTTGTCTAACACTTATCACTTAATGTTGCGGCCGGGCGATGAATTGATCAAAACCCAAGGCGGTTTGCATCAGTTTATGAATTGGCCGCAGTCAATTTTGACCGATTCAGGCGGTTTTCAAGTTTTTTCTTTGGCTAAAAATAGAAACAAGAGTGGTGAAAATCTCGTCAAACTGACCAAGCGCGGGGTTATCTTTCAATCTTATGTCGACGGCCGGACGTTCGAACTGACGCCGGAAGAGTCATTGCGTTTGCAGTGCGCGTTTGGCGTGGATATTGCCGTTTGTCTGGATGAATGCGTCGCTTTGCCGGCGACAAAAGCCAAATTGGCAAAAGCGGTGGAATTGACAACGGCTTGGGCCGAGCGAGCCAGAACTTATCAGCAAAAAATCAAAGGCCAAAAGCCGCTGCTTTTCTGCGTGGTGCAAGGCGGGCTGGATCATGACTTGCGGGCGCAAAGTTTGACCGGCTTAAAAAATATCGGCTTTGACGGTTACAACATCGGCGGCTTGTCGGTCGGGGAGACGGCACTGCAAATGTATGACGTGCTTGATAAATTAATGCCGGCCATGCCCAAAGATAAGCCGCGTTATTTGATGGGTGTCGGTTATCCGGACAACATCGTCGAGGCGGTGCGCCGCGGAGTGGATATGTTTGATTGTGTTATTCCGACGCGCGAAGGCCGGCATGGAAAATTATTTTTGTTTAAAACCGGGGCAGAAAAAATGATTAGTGACTATTTGAGCGGCACGACAAAAAAGTTAGGCGAGTTTTATGAAGAACAAAATATTGCCAATGCCAAGTTTGCCAATGATAAACAGCCGATCAACTTAAATTCCACACAAACTGAATTGCGCCGGCTGTCACGGGCCTATTTGCATTATTTATTCAAAATCAACGAGCCTCTAGGTCTTCGTTTGGCCAGTTTGAATAATTTGGAGTTTTATAGTAAGTTGATGATGATAATTAGAAAAGCGATTTAATTTTTTGTTCATTAAAAAAAGGAGCCGTGATGGCACTGAAAAATTTGACGCAAAATTATGAAAGAATGTTGCGCCTGTCGGATGCCGGTTTGTTGGCGGAAATTCAAGATTGGCCGGCAAAATCAATGGAAGCGGAAACGGTTTGGGGCAAACAGCGCCAGCGCTGGGAGCAAGAGCATTCAAATATTCCGTTTGATAAAAAATTTATTACCGTGGCCGAATTTTTGGCCGAATTAAAAAAGGCCAACCGTTCGTTGCCGCCCGAGGAGCTGGCGATGCAAAGGTTTTTGATCAGGCATGAGATTACGATGTTGTCCGATGAAAAGGCTTTGTGAAATATGGTCGTTCCAATTTTTTGGAGCGGCTTTTTATTTTTGTAGCTCCTACAGGAGTTCCGCGCTCGTCCGCTGGGCCGGACTCGCTTGTCCAGGGTTGGCGCCCCGATGGGCATCGGGACGACGCTCGCTGCGCCTTCGTCCCTCAGGCTAGCTCGCTTCCAACCTGCTCGACTCCCTTGATTGTTTACAAAAGCAAAGAACATCCTTGCTGACGCTCGGATGCTCTTTGTTTTTGTAGCCTCTACGGGAGTCGAACCCGTCTTCTTGGAATGAGAATCCAATGTCCTAACCGATAGACGAAAAGGCCAAATTGTTTTTTGTTTTTGCCTATAAATGAAATGTCCCCGCCTCATCGGCGGGTCGCCGAAGAGGCGACTAACCGATAGACGAAAAGGCCCCATAAGTTAAAAGTTTACCCGCCTGCAACGTTAAGCGTAGCACTTCGGGCAGGAAGTTAAAAGTTCATAAAGTCAATCAACCCAAAATTGAACCGACCAGTGCGCTTTGGCCGCGCAAAAATTCTTCGCTGGTCATTTGATTTTTGCCTTCCAGTTGCAATCGTTTAACAATTAAAGCATCAGTGCCGCACTGGATGGCCAAACCGCGGTTATAGATAAAAGTTTTGCCGCTTTTTTGGGCGTTCAAGCCAATCGGTTCGGCCTGCACTTCCAGAATTTTCAATTGCTTGCCATTGAGCCATGTCCAGGCGGTCGGCCAGGGGATCATGGCGCGGACAAATCGTTCCACTTGCGCGGCCGGCTGCTGCCAATCAATCAAACCGTCTTGCTTGGTCAGGCGGTGGCAATAAACCGAATCGGCGTCGATTTGCGCTTGCGGTTTGATTTCGCCGCTAATATATTTTTTAATTGTTGCGGTTAAAATCTTTGCGCCCAATTCAGCCAAGCGATCATAGAGCGTGGCGGCCGTGTCGTCGGCATTGATTAATAAACCAGCTTGCGCCAAAATCGGGCCGGTGTCCAAATGTTCGTCCATCAACATGACAGCGACGCCGGCTTCGCGATCGTTATTTAAAATCGCTTGCTGGATCACGGCCGCGCCGCGATACTTGGGCAAGAACGAACCATGCAAATTAATGCAACCGTACTTTGGCAAAGTGAAAATATTTTCCGGAATCAGTTTGGCATAAGCGGCGACAATAATGATGTCCGGCTGCAGGTCGCGCAGTTGATCGAAAATTTGTTCGATTTTTTGCGGCTGTAAGATTGGCAGATGATGCGCTTGGGCGATTACTTTGACTGGCGGGGCGGTTAACAGCATACGTCGACCGACCGGCATGTCGGGCTGGGTGACGACAGTAGCAAGATTAAAATAATCATCGGCGAGGATTGCCTTGAGCGAAGGGACGGCGAAGTCGGGAGTGCCGATAAAGATTGTCTTTAATTTCTGCATGACTTTTTTAGACTTGTCATTCCCGCGTATGCGGGAATCTCGTCGTAAACATAATGAGATCCCCGCCTGCGCGGGGATGACAGTGCTATTTTATTTTAAATTTATTCCTCTGCTATCTCCCTGACATTCTTAGCCTTATCGATAAACAAAATGCCGTTCAAATGGTCCACTTCGTGCTGGATTACTCGCGCCAGCAAACCGTCGGCCGCGATGCGCCGGCGCTCGCCATTGATCGATAAGAATTCGATTTTGATTGATTTGGATCGTTTAACTCGGCCGAATAATTGCGGCAAAGATAAACAGCCTTCTTCGCCCCATTCTTTAATTAAGGATGTTTGAGTGATGACAGGGTTGAGCATGGGCATAGGGCCGTCAACCGTGCTGACGACGATCAAGCGCACGATTTGGCCGACTTGCGGGGCGGCCAAGCCCAAGCCGTCCTTGATGACCATGGTTTTGGCCATGTCGCGGGACAGCTGTTGGATTTTTTCTTTTTCGATTTCATTCGGAGCAATTTTTGCGCAGATTTGGCGCAAAATGTCGTTGGGATGAATGACGATATCTAAGATATTAGCTGTTGACATAATGAAAATTAAATGCTAATACTCTATATTAGTACACTTTAAGAAAAAAATCAAATCGAGAGGAGGCGCTGATGGTCTTGATGAACCCTTGGGTTGTTTTGGCGATAATTGCGGCGGTCGGAGCTTTAGGTTTTTTTGCCGGTTATTGTGTTGGCGTGCGCGATAAAAAAGATCGCTAAAAAGAACCTGATTGAGCTTTTGGGAGTTGCGTTGCGACTCCTTTTTTATTATAGTAAACCCATGAATATGGAACCGACTAAACGTACCCAGAACACCGAATTTTCCGCTTTTGGCTCGCTGTTGCAAGCGCGCCAAAATCAACAAAAACCGCCGGCTTACCCCTGGCAGGATTTGGCTTTGCGGGCGATTAAAGAGCTAAACGCGCCGCCGTTTAAGCGCAGTGCGATTTTTAAAATTTGTAAAAATTTACCCAAAGAAGTGGTGGAGCGATGTCTGGCGGATACAAGAGAGCTGTGTAAGACGGGGAGCAAGTGGCAATATTTTTTTAAGATTGTGGATAATTTGGGAAAGCCAAAGGTGGAATCTGAAATCTGGAATCTGGAATCTGGAAAAATCCAAAATCCAAATTTCAAAGCTCAAACAAAATCCAAAATATAAAGCTCAAATTTTATTTTTAGATTTTGGATTTGGTGCTTTGTTTGGATTTTGAAATTTGAACTTTGGATTTAATAAGCTATGTTTTTAGCTCGTAGCTCATAGTTAAATATCCTACGCCAAACGGCGCTTCATAACTCAATTGTTTTGGCCGGCGTTCAGTTTGGTCCAGGATTCCCAACAACATGGCAATGCTGCGCGAACCGCATTCGGCCGCTTGCGCCAGAGCCGCCTGATCAATGGTCAAAAATTCTTCAACCTTATCGTGAATCAGCAGATCAATAATTTTTTGTTCGATTTTTTTGGCTTTCAGGCTATAGCCGGCCGGCGCTTGGCGGCTCAAACGATGCGATAAATCCGCCGATGCGATGACGGCGATTTTTTTATTATGATTTTTTATAAAAGTGCCGAGCGTTTTGCCCAAGGAAAAATTATACGACAGATCGGTCGGGGAAAAATAAAGCGGCAAAATTTTATAATCGAACATCGTTTCGGCTAAAATTGCCAGCGGCAAAAAAGAACCATAATCCAATTGTTTTTGTGTAATCAGCTTGACGCCCGGGTTGTCCGGCCATAAATCTTTTAGCTCTTGCGCCAAAAAAATATCGCCTTGATAGTTTTTGACGGTGGCCAAGTCGCCGAACTCCGCCAGCTCGCCTTGAAATTCCGGGCTCAAATTAATCGCCAAACCGGCCGGCGGATTGGCGCCGTGCGGGGAAATAATAATAATCGTCTCCGGATTGGCGGCTTTTAATTCGCTTGCCAGCTGATGATAAGCAGTCGCGGTGGCGGTCAGTTTTTTTTCGTGGCCATGACCAATAGTTGGGAGTATAACTGGTGGGTGAGGAACTATTGCGGAAAATACTAGACTCATAGAATTAAAAGTTTATAAAGTTGAAAGTCCATAAAGTTATAAAGTCCATAAAGCCTCACACTTTTAACTTTATGGACTTTATGAACTTTTTACTCACTTAGATCCGGTCCATTCACATACAATTGCAACACCTTCTTCGGCACGGTGATAACATTTTTCATCTTATAGCCAAAATAATTAAACACATCCAGCGAGACGATGCGGCGCTTCTGACCGTCGGCAATCAAATAAATATTGTTATCGCGGCTGGCTTTGTCGCCTTTAAGCAAGTTGCCGTCGTCCAGCATGACCGGCGCTACGGTCGAATATTTTTTCAGCACAGTGGCGGCGACCTTGGTAACAGCCAGGCCTTTGAATTTGGCGGTCAAATATACCTTGTCAATCAACGGCGCTTTGGTGTTATTGATTACCCAAAAAATACTTTTATTGGCGCGGTCTTGCAACAGAGCGCCGGTCGGATAAGTCGAGGTGCTGACAATCGGTTCACCGTCTTGGTACGGCTCCAAATCGGTGGAGCTGGCCGTAATGATTTCCGACGGATCATAGCCGAGATGGCGAAAGGTTTTTTGATCGGCGATTTCTCGCTTGGTGTTGTCCACCAGCAAGTATAAAATCGGGCCGCTGGAGGTGCTGTCCACCTGCACGATGGAATATTGTTCAAACTTGAGCGGCGTGCCGGTCGGCAGTAAATCCAAATCGCTTTGGTTGACGATGATAATTTTATTTTTATCAAAACGCGAATCAAAGGCCACTTCGGACAAGAACATCCGCTTGACGCCGTTGTCAATCAGCCAAATCGGGCTGGAGCTGGAAACGGTTAGCAAACTGCCATTGGGATAAACGCGCGCAAAATACCGATTCCAGATATTCCAAAAATTAAAATTGCCATTGTAAACATGCGGTGTGTAATTGTATAAGCCGGCGGTAGCTTGATTTTGAATGGTCACGGCAAGGCTCGGCGCATTAGTGTTGGCAAAAACATAGGTGCCGCCGGCCTTGTAAGTGTAAAGCTGGGGATTGTCCATATAGTCGCGAAACTGCATGCCGGCGCTGTTAATTTGTTTCCAAAAACCTTGCCAATGAGCGTTGCAGCCGCCGCCGTCCGGACAGCCATAACCGGCCGCCCAATCCAGCTGGCCGTCGGTCGGCGCCGGATCTTCAACCAAACTTTGTTCTTTTTGAATCAAAGTGAGCAAGAATTTCGGGCTGACGCCGTTGGTGACGGCCCGGTCATAAATGGCATAGCTGGAACTGACTTCATTGCCGTCATTGTCGGTGCATAAGTAGCCGGCCAAAAAGCTGTTGTGTTTTTCTAAAAACTTTTGAATTTGCGCGGCATTCATCGAACCGGTGTTTAAGATTTCCTGGTCGCTGATGATATAGCCGGGATTAAAATTATCAACAGCCAAGGCCTGCCGGCCGGCTAAGACGACAAAAATAAAAATTAAGGCTATGGTTAGCTTTTTTAACATAAAATTAATTATAAGTTTATTATAGCCCAGATGGAGGTGCCTTACAATTGACAAAAATATTGAAACGTGATAATCTCAAAGCCGTTAGATTGTTCTTTAAATTTTATGAGGTTATATTTTGGTTAAATTAGCGCATTTTTTGCTAAAGATAAGCTATTGCGGCTTAGTTATGGTTCTGTTGCTGTTGCTGTATGGCCGGAACTCGGCTAGCCAAGTTTCGCTTATGCCGGTCTTGGCCATGCCAAAGCCGGACACGGTGGAAACTAAAAAGAGCGCAGTCGTTGAAACTGTTGTCTCTTTGACTAAATATCGCGCCACCGGCAATCCGATGGCCAACGGCGAAATGCCCTATGTCGGCGCTTGCGCCGTATCTGATTACCGGATTCCTTTCGGGTCAAAGGTAAAAATCGGCAAACAGATTTATATTGTTTGCGATCGAACCGATCCGGTTATGCAAAAAAAATACGGTTTGACCGTTGATTTGTTCACCACCAAGTCCCAAGAACAATGCTTGGAGTTTGGTCGGCGTGATACGGCGGTCGTGATTGAGATTATGCGCGATTAAATTTTAACTTAACGAATAAAGCAAAAGAACAGACTAGATGCCTGTTCTTTTTTATTTTTTTCAAAAATATTCAGGGGTGCCATAGTCCCCGCCGCAAGCGCGCAAAGAGCAGCAGGACATCGGTGGCGGGGCTGTGGCACCCCCCCCTAAAGAGACGCATACAATGCGTCTCTACTTCACCTTCAACAATATTTCGTCCTTCATTCCCAGATTAATCAGCACTTGATCGCCTTGCTTGATTTGGCCGCTGATGATTTCCGTGGCCAGCTCGTTCAAAATCAAATTTTGAATAATCCGTTTAAGCGGCCGAGCGCCGAATTGGCGATCAAAACTTTTGTCGGCCAACAACTGGCGGACGTTTTTGGCGACGCGCAATTTAATGTCTTGATTGGCCAAGCGATGTTCCACTTTGGTCAATTCTAAATCCACGATTTGATTCAAGTCTTCTTTGTTCAAGCTATTGAAGACAATGGTCTCATCAATGCGGTTTAAAAATTCCGGTTTGAAATTTTGTTTCAAAACGCGATCGATTTTCTCTTTTATTTGGTCGCGTTTGTTTGTTTCTTGGGCGGCGGTGGCGGTGGTTTCGTTAAAGCCGATAGAGAAATTTTTAATGATTTCATTGCCCAGGTTGGAGGTCATAATAATGACGGTGTTCTTGAAATTGGCGTGCCGGCCTTTGGCATCGGTCAAGCGGCCGTCGTCCAAAATTTGCAATAGCATATTAAAGACTTCCGGATGGGCTTTTTCGATTTCATCAAACAAAATTACGCTATACGGTTTTTGTCGCACCAAGTCGGTCAACTGGCCGCCTTCGTCATGGCCGACATAGCCGGGCGGGGAGCCGATCATCTTTGAGATGCTGTGTTTTTCCATGTATTCGCTCATGTCCAGGCGGATCAAAGCAGCTTCGTCGTTAAACATAAAGCCGGCGAGGGCCTTGGCCAGTTCGGTTTTGCCGACGCCCGTCGGACCGATGAAAATAAACGAACCGATCGGCCGTTTTTCTTCGCTGATACCGGCGCGAGCGCGGCGAATCGCTTGAGCGACGGCATTGATAGCGTCGGTTTGGCCGACAACCCGAGCTTGCAAGAACTTTTCCATGTCCACCAATTTTTTAATTTCGCTGTCGAGCATTTTGCTCACCGGTACGCCGGTCCATTTGGCCACCACGCGAGCGATATCCTCGGCATCAACTTCTTCTTTTAAAATTCTTTGGCCGGCGGCTTGCAAATCGGTTAATAATTTTTCTTGGGCTTTGATTTGTTTGTCCAGTTCCGGTACTTTAGCGTAGCGAATCTCGGCCACCTTAGCCAGGTCTTCTCCCGACCGTTCAATCGTATCGGCCTGTTGACGCAAGTTTTCAATTTCCAATTTGGTTTTTTTAATTTCGCGGATAATCGCTTGCTCATGGCGCCAGCGATTTTCCAAGTTTTCGGCTTTGGTTTTGCTGTCGGCGATTTGTTGGTTTAAAATTTTGACTTGCGCGGCGGCGGTGTGCGGCTGGCCGGCGATTAAATTGGCTTTTTGAATCGACAGTTGATTGATTTCTTTTTTGAGATTGTCCAGTTCGTCAGGCGAAGAATCAATCGCCATTTTTAGGGCTGAAGTTGCTTCGTCCATCAGGTCAATGGCTTTATCCGGCAAGAAGCGATCATTGATATAGCGCACGGATAGGGTGACGGCCGCGGCAATCGCTTTGTCGGAAATGCGCACGCCATGATGGATTTCATATTTTTCTTTGATGCCGCGCAAAATGGCCATCGTTTCTTCAACGCTCGGTTCGCTGACCAAGACCGGTTGAAAGCGGCGCTCCAGGGCGGCGTCGCGTTCGATGTAGTGATGATATTCTTTGGTCGTTGTTGCGCCGATGGCCCGCAACTCGCCGCGAGCTAAAGCCGGTTTTAATAAATTAGACGCGTCCATCGAACCTTCGGACGCGCCGGCGCCGACAATCGTATGCAATTCGTCGATAAACAAAATCGGCTGGTTGGCATTGCTTTTAATTTCTTTTAAAACGGTTTTTAAGCGATCTTCAAACTCGCCGCGGAATTTTGCGCCGGCAATCAAGGCGCCCAAATCCAACGACAGTAAGTCCTTGCCTTGCAAACTCTCCGGAGCATCACCCAAGGCCAGGCGCTGGGCCAAACCCTCGACAATGGCGGTTTTGCCTGTGCCGGCTTCCCCGACCAAGACCGGATTATTTTTGGTGCGGCGCGACAAGACTTGCATCAAACGTTTGATTTCATCGGCCCGGCCGATGACCGGATCCAGTTTTCCGGCTTTGGCCGCTTCGGTCAGGTTGACGGTATATTTTTCCAGAGTGGTTCTGGGTCGATTTTCGGTTTCCGAATTTTCCGTCGGCTGGTTGGCGCGCCATTTTTTCAAAATGCGTTTAAATTTATTTTCATCCAAACCTTTTTGCGCCAGAATGGCTTGGGCCGGCGATTCGATGCCGGCAATCGCCAAAAGCAAATGTTCGACATCGACCGACTCGTCTTTGAGGCTGCCGGCAATCTGGCCGGCTCGTTCCATGATCATGGCCATTTCGGCCGTGCCCTGGACCATGCCGACCGGCGTTTTGACGGCCGATTTGGGCAAACGTTCAATCCAATTTTCTGCGGCCAAGCGTAATTCTTCGTCGTTGACTTTGAGTTGCTGTAGGATGTCTTCCAATAATGAATCGTTTTGCTCCAGCAAGGCGATTAATAAATGCAGGGCGTTGATGTATTGTTGGCCGAATTCTTGAGCGATTATCTGCGCATTGATAATGACTTCTTGGGCTTTATGGGTGAATTTATCAAACATAAAAATAGTTAAGAGTTCATAAAGTTATAAAGTCCATAAAGTTATAGAGCAAGATACTTTATAAACTTTATAACTTTATGAACTTTATAAACTGGTTATGGGGATTAAATTATAGTCTGATTATTGTCTAATATTAAATAAAATATTACTTAGCAGTCGATAGTCAGGAGTGCTAAAATAACTATAAATATTATAGCACGCCATGTCAATCTTGACAAACGCATTCAAAAATGCTTTGATTGGAGCAAAATTGTTCTTACTAACTTTAGATTGGAGTCGAGTTATGTGTTATGCGGAATTTAATCAAAGATCGATCGGTTCTTTTTTATCGCCGAAAGAGCACGCCCGTCTTGGTGTTTTAGCGGATACGCTGGAGAATAATCCGTATTTATTGGATTTGATTATCGAATGGTTGGAATTGATTTTTCAATTTGATCTTGGCTACAGCAAAGACCAATTGCTTTGCGCCAAAGCCAATCACGACATCGCCGGCTATAATATGGTTTTACCCGTCTGGGAAAATTTGCCGGAGTTTGATCTTACCAAGCGTTTGGCTTTGCTGACTTGTATTGCCGAAGCGGACAACATGCTGGCGGTTGATTTACGGCCTTATGTCGAAGCCATCGACAATCAAGCGAAGTTGATCGCGCGAATGATTTTGGCATGGCAAGGGGAATAGCGGGAGAATTATGAGTTTAAAATGAGCAAAATTAGTTTAAAGTCGTTTGTAAAAACGGCTTTTTTTATTGTTTGATTGTCAAAGCCGGCGGCAAGTGTTAGACTGCTGTTTGTGAACAATTAAAAATTAAAAATTAATAATTAAAAATCAAAGATTGGCTTTTTGGTTTGATTTTGGCATAGTGTCACCCCTGGATTTTGTATATTTTTTGATATTTTTTAATTCTTAATTCTTAATTCTTAATTTACTAATTATGGTTAGCGTTCAAGAAATTTTTAATCGCGTCAAAATCAACAAAAAAGAACAAAAAGAATTGCGCCAGTCGTGGCGCGATGCCTTGGAAAGCACGGTCTCTTATAAAGAAGCGACAGAAGAGCTGAAAAAATTTAAAGAGAAAAAGAAAAAAATCGAAGACGCGGTGCGCTCCGATTTCAAGCCTGAATTTGATCGGCTGGAAGAATTAAAAACCAATTTGGAAAGCGATTTGTTGTTATTGAACGATGCGGCGCTGACAAAATTGCTCAAAGGCGAAATGGTCCAGGTGGTGGATGAGAATGAACAAAAGTATGAGCCGGTCTTTTCGGTCAGATTCAAGAAGCAGGGTTAACTGAAAAATCCATCCCGATGTAACATCGGGACAAAATCCAAACAAAGCACAAAGCTCAAAATTTAAAAATAATTTTGAGCTTTTGATTTTAGGTTTTGTTTGAGCTTTGAAATTTGAGCTTTGGATTTTTAACCGTGAAAAAGATAGAATCCCAACAAGCTAATTATTACGCCGATCAAACTGCCGACCAGCACTTGCGCTCCCGTATGCCCGACATGTTCTTCGAACGTCGGATAGTTCTTGTTAATTAATTTTTTGCTTTGCAATTCTTTGACCAGCTGATTAATCGCTTTGCCTTCGGCGCCGACTTGATTGCGCAAGCCCAAGGCGTCACGAACAATCAAAATGGCAAAAATCAAAGCCAAGCCAAATTCGGCCGAAGCCCAGCCGGCCACCAGTCCGACAATCGTGGCCAAAGCAACAACCGTGGCGGCGTGGCTGGAGGGCATGCCGGAATAGGCGTTGAATTTTTTTATGGTCAGGCCGCGGCGATAGTTGGCCGGAACTAAAAATTTACCAGCCTGGGCAATCACGGCCGCGGCTAGAGTTAAGATAACGATTAACATCATATTGTTTTTGTTTATGATTTAGGTTAGTATAATTTTATAATAAATTACGAATTTTTGCCAGTTCATTTTTAGTTATCGAAAAATGTAATCCGAATACTACGAATTAACATCCGAATCTACGAATTGCTACGAATGTTTTTATGGAAAATTTGTAGCACTCGCATTTTATTCGTAGTGTCTGCCCAGTCTGCGACAGAAGCAAGTCGCGCGTAATTCGTAGTATTCGCATTTATTTATGAAGATTGTAATCCGCGCCGGCGGCGTCGGCACTCGGCTGTGGCCGTTATCGCGCTATCTGGCACCCAAACAATTTCAAACTTTGGTCGGCGACAAAACCATGATTCGCACTACTTATGAGCGAGTGGCGCCGCTTTTGGCCGGCCCCGATGATTTATTTGTCTCGGTTAACGCGCACTTGGCGGAGCGCCTGAGAAAAGAAATCCCCGAACTGTCAGAGAAAAATATTATCAGCGAAACAGAAAGCCGCAACACCGGCCCGGCGATGTGTTTGGAAACAAATTTTTTGGCCGAGTTCGTTGCTCCGGGCGAGATTGTCGCTTCTCTGCCGTCTGATGATTTTATTATGAATCAAGAGGCGTTTATCGATTTGCTCTCCGCGTCGGAAGAATTTTTAAAACAACATCCTGATTATATTCTGACGCCGGCCGTAACGCCGACTTATGCCGATGTCGGTTATACTTATTTTAAAGCCGGCAAATTATTATCCGAGCCTGGGCAAGAAACAATTTATGCCGTGGCCGGCGTGGCAGAAAAGCCGAATGAAGACTATTGCCGCCAGTTGATTAAATCCGGGGTTTATTATTGCCATACCGGCATGTACATTTGGCAGTTGGGCTTTGCGCAAAAGCAGTTTAAGCAGTTCCAGCCGGCCATGCAGGATATTTGCCAACGGGTGGTTGAGTTGATGAAAGTTGACTCGCACGATCCGGAAATTAAAAATTTATATAGCCAGTGCGAAAAAATGACGATTGAAACGGCCATCACCGACCGAGCCGAGCGCGTGGCGATGAGTGTTTCCAATGAAGTCGGCTGGAGTGATTTGGGCAAGTGGCATATTATGCGCCATGTCTTGCCAACCGACGAGCAAGGTAATTTATTTTCCGGTCAAGTGCACGCTCGCGCCACCGGCGACAACGTAGTTTATAATTTAAATCAACAAAAAATTATTGTGCTCAATGATGTTAAAGCTTTAACCGTCATCGACACGCCCGATGTCTTATTTATTTCTTCCACCGCTAATTCGGTCGAGGCTAAAAAAATTGTGGAGCAGTTAAAAGAAGAAGGTTTAGAAAAGTATTTATAGTGCAAATGAACGCAAAGTTTAATACGATGAACGAACGTAATGCGAATACTACGAACGCTACGAATATTGTGAATTTATTACAAACATCATTTGTAGACTTGAATCCTTATTTGTAGTATTTGAATTATATCTAAAAATTATGAAAAAAAATATTCTCATTCTTTTAGCCGTTGTTTTACTGGTGCTATTAGTGATCGACGGTGTTTATCAAGCAAAAGTTGTGCAGGACGGCCCCAATAATCAGGCGATTGCTCTGACGATTAAGTCCGGTGAGTCGGCGCGCGAAGTGGTCGGCGATTTGCTGGCGGCCAAAGTTATCAACAGCCCGAACGTGGCCAAGCTTTATTTTTGGCAGAGCGGGCTGGGCAAAAAGCTGCAAGCCGGAGCTTACCATTTGCCGGCGCGTGTCAGCTTAAAAAATTTGACGGAAATTTTGGCGGCCGGCCAGGCGATTAACCAAGAGAAAACCGTTTTGGTCAAAGAGGGGATGAGTATTAATGAAATTACCGCCTATCTAAAGCAACAAAATTTGATTACTGACAGCAGTTTTGCCGATTTGGCCCACACCAAGATTACGGCATTGCCCATAGAGTTTAAAAATTATGATTTTTTGGCTGACGCTACGGCCGGTGCCGATTTGGAAGGTTATTTATTCCCTGACACCTATCGAATTTACAATCAAGACAACGGTCAAGCTTTGATTAAAAAAATGCTATCTAATTTTGACAGCAAACTGACGCCGGATTTGCGCGCGGCGATCAAAGCTCAAGGCAAAACGATTTTTCAAATCATTACTATGGCCTCGATTGTGCAAAAAGAAGTGCGCTCCAATGCGGATATGAAAATTGTGGCCGGCATTTTTTACAATCGTTTGGCTCTGCCGCAAAGACTGCAGTCGTGTGCCACGCTGGCTTATTGTTTGGGCGTGAATAAAGATCAATACAGTTTGGCTGATACGCAAGTCGATTCGCCGTATAATACTTATCGCCATGACGGTTTGCCGCCGGGGCCGATTTCTAATCCGGGGCTGGACGCGATTGAAGCGGCGATTTATCCGCAAAAAACCGACTATCTTTACTTTTTATCGCGCTCGGATAACGGCCAGACGGTTTTTGCTCGAACTTTGGCTGAGCATAACGCGAATAAAGCAAAATACCTAAAGTAGTTGAAAGTTATAAAGTTCATAAAGTTTATAAAGTCGAAAATAAACTGACTTTATAAATTTTATGAACTTTATAACTTTATGAACTATCGTGGCTTGACATAATTCTCTTTTCTGCTATAGTCTGATTATAAAACTTGACTCTAGTCGCAGACAGCAGGCCCAAAATTAAGTCCTGCCGAGACAAAATTTAACTAGTTTTAGTTAATTTTAAGCTTTTGTCTGCGCCCTTGAGGCGCATTTTTTATTTTAAAGGTCGCAAATTTTATTAACATCTAAGAGTTTATAAGCTTTAGTTTAGGGATTTAGGTCTTTTAACTTTTAACTTTTAACTTTTAACTTTATCTTATGCCCAAAACAAAGTTAAAAAAACAAGAGATTTTGCGTGATTTGAATGCCAAATTCGGTGCCGCCAAATCAGTCTTTTTTGCCAACTTTAATGCTTTAGGCGTGAAGGACAACGAAGCTTTGCGCAGCCAGCTGCGTTCAGAAAATTCTGAATACTTGGCCGTCAAAAAGACCTTGCTGTCTTTGGCGATTAAAGACATGAAGATCGACGGTTTGAACCCGCGCGATTTTGACGGTCAGATTGCCGCCATCTTCGGCTATGAAGACGAAGTGATCTCGGCAAAAATTATTGACAAATACTTAAAATCCGACAAAGAGAAAAAAGAAAAGATGCATTTTGTCGGCGGTATTTTGGAAAATAAATATATTACCGGCGCAGAGGTCGAGGCTTTAGCCATGTTGCCATCCAAGCAAGAATTGTATGCCAAGCTGGTCGGCTCGATGAATGCTCCGGTGTCCGGCTTTGTCAATGTGCTGGCCGGTAATTTACGCGGGTTAGTCAGGGTGTTGAGCGCGATTAGCGAGAAAAATGCTTAAGTATTAATTTGCGTGGCAAAGATTTAAATTAATAAATAAAAAGAGAATCTAGAATCTGGAATCTAGAATCTGGAGAAAGCATTAAAAAGCTTATTCCAAATTCCAAATTCTAAATTCCAGATTCCAAAATTAAACTTATGTCAGACATGAACAAGGACGTGATTGTCCCGGAAAAATTTCAAGCGTTGGTTGCCAGCATTGAAAAGTTGTCAGTTTTGGATTTAGCCGAATTGGTGAAAATCCTGGAAGAGAAATTTGGCGTCTCCGCCGCCGCTCCGGCTATGATGATGGCCGGCCCGGCTGCTGCTGCCGCCGTGGTGGAAGAGAAAGATAGCTTTGACGTGGAATTATCCGACTCCGGCGCCAACAAAATCTCCGTCATTAAAGCCTTGCGCGAATTGACCGAGCTTGGCTTGAAAGAAGCCAAAGATTTGGCCGATGGCGCGCCGAAGATGATTAAAGAAGGCGTCAAGAAAGAAGAAGCCGAAAAGATGAAAGCCAAAATTGAAGAGGCCGGCGGCAAAGTGACTTTGAAGTAAGTCTACTATCAAATAAAAAGACATTCTCAATATCTTGAGAATGTTTTTTTATTCTGCCGCGTCGTAGTCTCCCGGAGGGGACTACGACGCTCTTTTGTTTTAATGCCGCCACAGTCCTCCGACTTTAAGTCGGAGAGACTGCGGCGAGGCAGGGAGAGGTCAGGAGTGTTTTTTATTTGGCAGCTTTTTGATTCATATGCGTGGCCGGCCAGCTGTAAAGCGCGTTGTCTGCCAAACAATAAACAATTTTTTTGTCTTCATCGATCTGCACCGCTTTGGCTTGGCCTAAACAATCGGCTTGATATTCCCAAAGATATTTGCCGGCTTTGTCAAAAATCAAGAGACGCGAGTTTTGTTTATCCAGAGCGTAAAGATAATTATTATTTTGCGAGACGATGATTTGTTCGATGTTGGCGATGGCCGGATCAATCTGGTCCGGCTGGAAGAACATCGGCTGGCCGAGATTATATTCTTTGATTTGTTTGCCTTGAGCCAAATAAACTTGGCCGTCAATCGAGACCGAAGAGATATTGGATAAATCAGCCGGCACTTTTAACCACAATTTTTCGCTGGTAAAGCCGGCACCGGTTTTAATCCAGCGATCGACTTGGCCGCTGGTCGGATCAAAGGCAAAGAGGCGGTTGTTAAAGACGGTTATAACCGATGAACTAGCGACCGTACCGGCGATATTCATGGCGGTCAGCTGATCAATGGCCGGATCAAAGCGCAGCATGGCGTCTTGATTGTAAAAATATAAATAACTTCCGTCAACCGCCGGCCAAGTCAGATTTTTAATCAAGCTGTTTGCATCGGCGACGGCCGCGGCTTGGCCATCAGTGATTTTATAAATCGTTTGGGCGTTAGATAAGATCAGCTGGCCGTTAACCAAACTTAAGGCGGAAAAATTTTGATTTAACTTGGTCAAATCAATGACTGCGGTTGGATTGTTGACGGATAAAATATTAAACGCTTCATTGTAATCTTTGAGATAGCGCGCATTGTCTTTTTGCCAATCGACTTGTTGGGCTTTGCTTTGTTTTTGCGGCCAGTTGTTCAAACTTTGCTTGGCGGCGATCAACTGGGTGCGCGCGCCGTCGATGTTGTGAAAAACCAAACTGGCTTCGGCTTGATTCAACTGGCTTTCGGTTTGGCTTAAATTATTTTGATAAGCGGCCTGGGCTTCGGCGCGGGCTTTGCTGATGGAACTATAAATAATGTTGCCGGCCAGAATTAACAAACAAACACAGCCGACCAGCAATAAAATTTTGGAACGAGCGGACAATTGAAATAATTTTCTGACTCGCTTGCTGCCGGCGCTTTTGATGGCCAAGCCGACTTGGCTGAAGTTGGCGCGCCAGTTTTTGATTTGGCTAAAGGCTTGCGGCAAGTTGCTCAAGATGTGTACCAAGCCGTTGACAATCATTACCACGCCGGATAAAAGCAACAGGGCGGCGTCGCCGATGCTTTTGGCCAGATTTTTTTTGTTGGAGCTAGTTTTGCGCCAGCCGGCCAAAGAGCTGCCGCTGGCTTCCGGCTGTTTCATGATTTTGTTACGGCCGCGTGACAAAGCAAACGGATTGAGACGGGCGATAACGGCGCCAAAGCCGCCCAAGGTGGCCGGGTTTAAAATCTTTTCGGTGCGTTCCTCGGTTAAATTCAAATGCCGGACCGAATCGGCATCGCCGCCGGCAGTGTGATTGAGACTGCCGCGGCGCTCGGGCATGGGTTTTAAAATCGCCGGCGGTCTTTTTTCGTCTTTATCGCCGCCGATTGATTGTTTGACTACGACGGCCAGGAAAGTGCCGTGGTTATTGGTTTGTTCGACAATGTTTTTGATTTGTTCGGCCGTGCCGGCCGGCGGCAAAGCAGTGATGATGCTGACCAGTTGTTTGTCGGACAGATATTCGGCCAAAGTTTCGTTGGCCAAAAGCAAAGCACCATTGTCCGGAATACGGCCGTTAACCACATTGTCAAATAATTTATTCAAGTTTAATAAACCGGCCTCGTTATTGCCGCTGGCCAGAATATTCAAAATTTCAAAACCTTCCAGTTGATTATTGATTTCGATTTTTGGTTTATACACCAAGAGCGCACGGTTGCGGCCGAAGTTGGCCAGGTTGAGCCGGTTGCCGACGATCGCGCCCAAAGTCAGACTGACATTTTCCAATTGCGGTTTTAGTTTTTTATTTTGCAAAAAGACGGACAAACTGCGATTGAGTTTGGCCACGGCCAATTCAAACAGTTTGTCGGTTTCCAGACCGCCGCCGGATTCGATAATCAACAGTTTGGAGTTTTGATAATAATGGCGGTTAGCTTCTTCAATAATAAAATCAAGCAGCTTTAAGTCATCGGCTTTTTTTGATTCAAATTCGGCCAACAAAAATAATCGTCCGGCCAAGTCGTTTTGCTCTTGGTCGGGTTGGCTTAAAAAGATTTGACTGGCCGTGCCGATCTTCGGCCCGGGTTTAACAACTAACGGGGCTAATTTATAGCTCATAGTTTGTTTGACTAATGCTTGAGGATATTATACTATAATTTCATTCAAAGTAAAAGAGACGGTGTTTATTAGTCTATCACGAGATCCCCGCATACGCGGGGATGACTACGAAAAAATATGTTAACAAAACTTTTTGGCTCCAACGCCCGCGTTAAAGTTCTAAAATTATTTTTATTAAACGAGAACAGCCGTTTTTTTGTGCGCGAAGTGGCGCGGCAACTGAATCTGCAAGTCAACGCCGTGCGCCGCGAGCTGGCCAACCTGGAAGAAATCGGTTTGTTGAAAACCAAAGCTAACCCCGCGACAAGCAAACAGGCGGGTCGGGCTTTTGCAGTGGAAGCGATTAAGATTAAAGGTAAAAGGATTGACGTTGAGCCAAAAGACGAGGACGAAGAGGCCGGCGGCAAACAAGACAAAAAATATTATGAAGTCGATCGCGATTTTTTGCTGTTCAACGAATTGAAAGCCCTGATCGTTAAATCGCAAATGACATGCGAAGACGATTTGGCGGCACGGTTGGCCAAAGTCGGCAAAATTGATTTTCTGGCGCTGACCGGCTTTTTTGTCGGCGACGCCCAATCGGGGGTGGATTTGTTTATTGTCGGCCGAGTGAGCAAGGAAAAATTATTAAAAGCGATCAAAGAGTTGGAGCAAGAATTGGTGCGCGAAGTGAACTACGTTATGATGACGCCCGATGACTTTGCTTATCGCCGCGAGGTGACCGATGTTTTTCTGTATTCGATTTTGGAAGGGCGGAGGATTACGTTGATTAATGAATTAGGGATTCAGTGAAAAGTCGTTAAGTTGTTAGTCGGAAGTCGGTAGAGACGCAAAATTTTGCGTCTCAATTTTTTTGCGAAGAGAAGATGTATTATGGGTGATTTTTGAAAGATTGTGGGTGTTTATGGGCATCATATCCTTGAGATGTTCATATTTTTTACCTAACCTTAGCCAACCCAGGCTAAGGTTTATTTTTTGTCTAATCCTTGACCAAAATCAAAATTTATGCTAAGGTGAGCAATTAAATTGCAATTAAATTTAAAAGGCCTAAGCTTAAAGCGGGCCTAATTATTAAGTTGACTTATATGATGAAGAAAAAAATTCTCGCTTTGGCTCTGTTGATTCTGACAATCGGCGTTTTAATTCCGGGTGCCAGCAGCAAAACTTTGTCTTATTATGCCGGTGACGCCATCAGCTATCGCGGCCAGTTGGTCGTGGCGACGACCAACACCAACAATTTGGAGATTTGGAAATTGTCCGGCAGTACTTTGGTCAAAGTAATTACCTTGAGCTATCACGATCCGATCTTTGGCCAGCCAAAACCGTTTTATGATGTTTTGTTAGATATCGGCGGCAACGGCCGGTTGTATGCTTACGCTTCGGCCGGTTCCAGTTTTTATCGCTACGACATCACTTCGTTGAGTCAGGCCGGTTTGGCTTTGACCACGACGCGCCAAGTGTCCAATCCGATTTGGGATTGGTATGGCCGCATCACCAAGCTGGACGGCAATATTGTAACGGTCGGCGCCAAGGGGATTAAGATTTGGAACGGCAACCTGGACACGATCGATACGTTTAATTTTACCAACATCAACAACAGCTATAACGTCCGTTTGGCCGATAACAGCCGCTATATTCTCAATATCAATTCGGCCAGCAAGACCTTGGAAGTTTTTGATATGCAACAGCGCCAAGTGGTGCGAGTTGTTTCTTTGAATTATGCCAAAACCGACGGCAACCATGCCGCTTATCTTGATCCGTCCAGCAATTATATCTATGCGATCGACGACAACAAGCTTAAAGAATTTAATTTGAACGGCGAAATCGTCAACAGCTTTACGCACAAAGGCGATCAGGGCTTTGATGTTGTGCCGTCCTCAAACGGCCAAGATATTTATTTTTCCGACGGCGTGGGCGT
This sequence comes from Candidatus Falkowiibacteriota bacterium, assembly GCA_903897785.1. Classification (GTDB taxonomy): domain Bacteria; phylum Patescibacteriota; class Patescibacteriia; order Patescibacteriales; family Patescibacteriaceae; genus CAIUCZ01. The sequence goes on along the minus strand of CAIUCZ010000049.1, from coordinate 5,855 downwards.
GGTCAAAATGAATAAAAATAATTTGCAAACCGTCAATTATAATTTTACTTACAAATATGAACCGAACAGTTGGGCCATGGGTTTGAAAGCGGTGACGGTTAATGGCAGTGAAAAATTGGTCGTCTTTGACAATGCCAATATCTTGGTGTTGGATGGTAACAGTTTAAAGAAAATTGCCTGGACGCAGGCCATGGCGATTGATACGCGGCCGGTTTTCACAGAGAATCTATTTTTGCGCGAGACCAGAACGGCGTTGAATGTTTATGCCATTACCGGTGGCGGCTTTGAAGTTAACGAGGGTGTTAAGGTGCAATATTTGGATCAGACTTTGACTGCCAAGGCGGACGGCCAAGGCCGTTTCAAAGCCAATGTCTTGGTGCCGATCAGCACCTCGACGCCAACGCGTTTGAACGTGACGGCGACCGGCGTGCAAAGCGGCAAGCATTATAGTATTGCATTTCCGACTGTTACCTCTACCGTAGCTAAATAAGTTTTGCATCTAATACGAATACTACGAATTAGAATGCGAATACTACAAACATTACGAATGGTTGTTCTGAAGAATTCGTAGCATTCGTAGCGTTCGTAGTATTCGGATAAGGTTCGTAGTATTCGTATTAAATTATTTTTATTATTATGAGAATTGCTTTTATCGGACAGAAGGGTGTCCCGGCCATTTCCGGCGGCGTGGAAAAATACGTCGAGGATTTGGCCAGTCGTGCGGCTTTGGCCGGCCACGAGGTTTTGGTGTACACGCGGCCGCATTATACGCCGGTCAACGCCAAGAGCTATCGCGGTATGCAATTGATCAGCCTGCCTTCGGTTAATACCAAGCATTTAGACGCTATCAGCCATACGGCCTTGGCTTGCATTGATGTTGTTTTTCGCCAAGTCGATGTTATTCATTTTCAAGCGATCGGTCCGGCGCTCTTGATTTGGCTGCCGAAAATCTTTTGTCCGCGCGCCAAAATTGTCGCCACCCTGCAAAGCCGCGATTACGAACACCAAAAGTGGGGCGTCTTGGCACGTTTGAGCTTGCGTTTGGGCGAATGGTTGATGTGTCGTTTGGCCGATGAAGTGATTGTCGTCACCAAGTCGATGCAAGCTTACGTGCGCGAGCGCTATCAATTGGAAGCCGATTACATTGCCAACGGCGCCAATCTTAATTTACCAAATTCTCCGGCCGATTTGATTCGCGCTTGGGGCTTAACCAAAGATAGTTACGCGGTGGCTATTTCTCGTTTGGTGCGCCACAAAGGTTTGAGCCGCTTGATTGATGCTTGGAAGCTGATCAAGACGGATAAAAAATTGGTGATTGTCGGCGGCAGCGCTTTTACCGATGATTATGTGGAAGAACTTTACGCTTTGGCCGCGACTGATGAGCGGATTTTATTTTTAGGCGAGCAAAGCGGCCAAGTCTTGGCCGAGCTTTATGATAATGCTTGTTTGTTTGTTCAGCCGTCAGAATCCGAAGGCCTGTCTTTGTCTTTGTTGGAAGCGATGGCGCGCGGCAAAGCGGTGTTGGTCTCTTCGATTGCGGAAAATAAAGACGCGGTCGGCGAGGCGGGTTTTGTTTTTCCGGTTGATGACACGATGGAACTAAAAAATAAGTTGCAAAATCTGTTGCAGCAGCCGGATTTGCTGGCACGCGCCGGAGAGCTGGCGCGAGCTCGAGCCGGGCAATATTATAATTGGGACGAGTTGGCGCCAAAGATTATGGCGTTGTATGCCGAACCGAAAGCCGTGCGCGCGCCGATTAAAGTTTTGAAAAAAAGTTGGCAGAATTTTTTATCTCTATTTTAAAATGATATTCGTTTTGTTAAAACTTTAACGAAATAAAAAAAGGGTCTGTCGATCCCTTTTTTGTTTTGAGCTAGTTTGTCGTCGTGAAGTTTGTTTTAAACAATTGATCCAGCGTTTCGATTCGATCCAAGAGACCCTGCAGATATTCGTCTTTTTCCGCCAGGTTGCGGCAAAAAAATTCTAAAGCCGTATCTTGGGTTTTGAGCGCCGCAACAACCGCTCGGGCGCCGTAATTAAAATCAAGAGAAACCAGATCGTGTTTTTCAAGTTTGTCCGCCGCCGCCTCGATAAGCTCCATTTTTAAATCACTTTCGCGGGTTAATGGCAAAATCATAAAAACCTCCTTGTTATCAAAAGAACCTTTATTTGTTTGATATTGTAGTGATTAGTCTTGGTTTTGTCAAGCTGTTTGTTTTTGGCGCTCTGTCCGTTAATCGGCGGAGCGGTTATCCGGCCTCATTGCCTTAAATAGAACAATAAAAAACAAGGTCGTTGTTAACCTTGTTTTTTATTGCGTTTTTAGTATGGCAAATTGTTTTATTTCGCCACTTTTTTCATGGTTTTGATGCACTTGGTGCAAGTCTTGATTTTACCGCCGGCAATCGATCTGGTTTGCAGATTGATGTGTTGGCGTTTGTTGGTTTTGATGTTGGAATGAGACCGGCTAGCGTCTTTGGTGGCGCCGCGGCCGCATAGAGCGCAAGTTTTGGCCATAAAAATGTTGATTAAGATTTAACTTCGTTTAAGTTAGCAGGTTTTGCGAAAAAAGGCAAGCTGTGATAGAGTTCATGAATAAGTCGTTAGTCATAAGTCGTTAGTCGTTAGTTTTTGACTTATAACTAACGACTAACGACCTTCAACTTGTTTTATGTTACAGATTTTTTTAATTATAATCTTGATTATGTCCGCCGTCGTCCATGAATGCGCTCACGGCCTGGCGGCTTTAGTCTTGGGCGACGATACGGCCAAAAACGCCGGCCGGCTAACTTTAAACCCCTTGGTTCATCTGGATTGGATCGGTTCGGTTTTGCTGCCGGTGCTGTTTATTTTGTCCGGTTCCGGCTTTATGATCGCTTGGGCCAAACCCGTGCCTTATAATCCTTACAATTTGCGTGACAAAAAATATGGCGACCTGAAAGTGGCTTTGGCCGGACCGGCGGCTAATTTTTGTTTGGCCGTGCTATTCGGCTTGCTCGGTCGAGCGTTAATTCTGACGACCGGCCAGCCGGGATTGGACGGCAGTCTGCCGCATGCTCTGTCTTTGCTTACGATTTATGTTTGCCTATTAAATTTAGGCTTGATGATCTTTAATTTAATGCCGGTGCCGCCGCTGGACGGTTCAAAAATAATTTTAACCTTCCTGTCGGCCAAAGGAAAAATATTTTTTTATCGATTTGAACTTTACGGCATGATTATTATCGCGGCGCTGGCGGTCTTTGGCGCTTTTGATTTTATTTATCCGCTGATTGCCGGGCTGGGCAATTTTATTTTGGGCGGACGGTATTTGTAGTCGGTTGGCGATATGTGCTATAATTATTTTATCGCTAAACAAAGCGATGTGACTTTATAAATTAAAAGTTCATAAAGTTATAAAGTTATAAAGTTCATAAAGTATTTTTCTTTATAGACTTTTAATTTTATAACTTTATTAACTTTATAAACTTTAACATATGCCTATTGTAAAGAAAGGTCTAATCGGCCAGCCGACCAATCAGCGCGGCTCTAATAAATTGCTGATTACGGTAATCATTTTGGGTGCGGTGTTAGTGGCGGATTTGGTGTTGCTATTTTGGGTGAACACCCACAAGAATCCGGCAAACAACAGTTCGGCGGTGCCGGCGTTTAATCAGCCGGTCAATGCGCAAACGGCGCCGGCCGCGCAAGAGTTTGCCATGGCGCGCGCCAACGATGTTTTGTTCCCGGGAAAAAATTTAACGCCCGAGCAAGCCAAAGCCAGTGCTGATGAAGCGGTCGGCTTGCTGGAGCAAGTCAACCAGGTGGCGCCCAATAATCCGCAGACTTTGTCCAATCTCGGTCGAGCTTATATTGTGCAAAGCATGCAGGCAGGCGCGCCGACGGACAGTTTGACAAAAGCGGAAACAGTATTCCGACAGGGGATAACCGTCCAAGCCAAAGTCGGTCAAAAAATAATCGTACCTTATCGCCAGCTGGCTTGGTTGTATATTTATAAATTAAATCAGCCGGACAAAGCGCTTGAGCCGATTAATCAAGGCATTAAAATCGACAGCACTTACCCGGATTGGTATGCTTTTTTGGTGGATATCTATAAAGCCAAAGGCGACACGGTTAATGTGAAAAAATATCAAGCTTTGTTTGACAAGTATGCCACCCCGGTTGTCGCTAAACCGGTTGCCAAACCTGCCTCGCCGGCAGGCGGGCCGGCAACGACCAAAGTAGCGCCGAAAAAGTAGAATTTGTAACTTTATTAACATCGCGGCTTCAGGCTGCGGTGTTTTTAATTTAAGTCTTATTGTAAGCCAAAAATCGTCTTAAATTAAGCGCTTGACTTAAAATAATCATTATGCTACATTATGCAAATACTACAAATTACGTTGTGATTGCTTCTTTCGCGAGCTAGGCAGACACTACGAATGCTACGAATTTTTCGTTGCGTTTTATTTTTTTGTAGTCTTCGGTAGACGCTACGAGATTACGAACAATTTGCAAACTATGAATTCGTAGTGTATTCTAATAATTAAAAAAGAAGCAAGTCGAGCGTAATTTGTAATATTCGTATTTTTTTATGCCTACTATCAATCAATTAGTGCGTCAAGGACGAAAAGCCAACAAAACAAAAAGTAAATCGCCGGCCTTAAAATTGGTGACTGACACCTTGCATCGCGAAAAAACCATTATTCCGACCGGTTCGCCGTTTAAACGCGGTGTCTGCTTGAAGGTCACCACCACCACGCCAAAAAAACCAAACTCGGCTTTGCGTAAAATCGCCAGGGTTCGTTTGTCCAATGGTATGGAGGTGACCGCATATATCCCGGGTATCGGCCACAACTTGCAAGAGCACTCCATTGTGTTGGTGCGCGGCGGCAAGACCAAGGATTTGCCTGGCGTCCGTTACAAAATCGTCCGCGGCGTGTTTGACGCCCAAGGCGTAGAAACGCGTCGTCAAGGTCGCAGCCGTTATGGCAACAAACGGCCAAAAGCCGGTGCGCCAAAACTAGTATCAGTAGCTAAGAAAAAAAAGTCCAAGTAGAAAAAGTCCAAATAAATAATTAAAATACAACTAAATTAGTTCATAAAGTTATAAAGTTCATAAAGTTATAAAGTTAGTTGCTTTATTAACTTTATAACTTTCAACTTTCAACTTTCAACTTATGCGTGGCAAACCGGCACCAAAAAGAAATATTCTACCCGATCCGAAATTTCATGATTTGGATTTGGCAAAATTTATCAACTACGTCATGAAAGACGGCAAAAAATCGACGGCGCAAGCGGTGGTTTATGATTGTTTGGATATTATCAAAGATAAGACCAAACAAGATCCGCGCCAGGTTTTGGCCAAAGCTTTAAAACAAGTCTCTCCGCTTTTGGAAGTGCGCAGCCGCCGGGTTGGCGGGGCCAACTACCAGATTCCGTTTCAAGTGCGCGGTGAACGACGCTATACACTGGCTTGCCGCTGGATTTTGACGGCCGCTCGCGCTCGCAAAGGCAAACCGATGGCTGAAAAATTAGCGACCGAATTGATGGACAGCGCCAAAGGCGAATCCGCCGCAGTGCGCAAACGATTGGATGTGCAGCGCATGGCCGAAGCGAACAAAGCGTTCGCGCATTTTGCTAAAAATCGATAAACTTATATTTAATTTGATAATTTAATACGAATACTACGAATTTTATCCGAATACTACGAACGCTACGAATACTACGAATTTTTTAGAACAGTTATTTGTAGCGTTTGTGGCGTTCGTAGTATTCGTATGATTCTCATTATTACCGTTGTTGTTGTTGCTGCTATTGTTGCTACTACTACTACTACTACTACTACTACTACTACTACTACTACTACTACTACTACTACT
>CAIUCZ010000048.1 GCA_903897785.1 Candidatus Falkowiibacteriota bacterium | reverse complement strand
CAATTGCAAAAATAAAGAACGGCGACCAACCGGTTGCCGTTCTTGTTTTTTTAATCTGGAATCTGGGATCTAGATTCAAAATTCCAAATTCACTTTATACTATTTCTTAATCACCACGATCGTACAGTGCGTCAACAGCGCGGCCAAACCGCCCACCGCCGCCAAGACCGGCGCGATCAAAACTCCGGCCACGCCGATGGTTACCGGAATTTCCAAAATCGTTTTGCCGGATTCATCCTTGATTAAAATCCGCCGCGCATTGCCTTCGCGCAAGAGCTCTTTTAGCTTTGCCAACACTTCTTCGCCGGCGACTTTGAACTCTTCTTGTTTGTTGGTTGTCCGCTTGCTGGCGGGCTTAGCTTTCGCTTTTTTAGCAGTTGCCATAAAATTATAGTTAAACTTTCTTATGGCTTAATTATATAACATTAAATAAAGCGCTGCAACCCAAAAAAAGTCGAAAGTCAAAAGTCCATAAAGTTAAAAGCCGAAAGCCAATTTTTTTTATTTGACTTTATGAACTTTGGACTTTATGGACTTTAGACTTTTGTGGGCAATAAAGGATTCGGACCTTTGACCTCCTCGGTGTAAACGAGGCGCTCTAACCAACTGAGCCAATTGCCCTGAAATAATTTTATGAATTCGCCCGATCATCAGACCAGGTGTCCCGACTTTACGTCGGGGTACTCTAACCGGCTGAGCTATGCGTCCGAAAAGTTGGATGTTAGATTTTGGATAATTGATTTTGGATTATCGCCGAACAAATCCAATGTCCAATATCCAACTTCCAAAATCCAGCCTGTGCGAACGAGAGGACTCGAACCTCCACGCCTTGCGGCACCACCACCTCAAGGTGGCGTGTATACCAGTTTCACCACGTTCGCAAAAAAAAATTGAAAGTAAAAAGTTCATAAAGTTTATAAAGTCAAACACTATACAACTTTATGAACTTTATGAACTTTATAAACTTTCAACTTTATAAATCCGTCTAACTAAGTTTTACTTCTTTTAGTCTTTTCTTATAGCCCTTTTTCAAAAAATACAGTTTGGCGTGGCGCACTTCCGCCTGCTTTTTTAATTCAATTTTGGTAATGCTCGGCAAATTCAAGGGAAAAATCTTTTCCACACCCACACCGTCAGTTTCCTTGCGCACCGTAATCGTGCCGCCGGTTTCGCGGCCGTGTTTATGCGCGATGATAATACCTTCAAAATACTGCAAACGTTCTTTTTCCTCGCCTTTCGGGTTTAGTTCCTTAATCTTTTGAAAAATTCTGATGGTCATGCCGGGTTTGAGCAATGCCTTGGTTTCTTCCAAAGTTTTCGGTTCAACCGCAACTTTAGCTGTTTTATTGTCTGTCATAAATGTCAGGGCCCGGTAATGAGCCTTTTTAACTTAAATTAGCTTTTTTATCCTATATTTTTTACCGCTCCTTGTCAAGGGCTGATAAACAAAGTTGAAAGTTATAAAGTTCATAAAGTTATAAAGTGAAAGCCCCTGGTTTCAGCTCCAACTTTAAGAACTTTATAACTTTATGAACTTTTGACTAGTTTTAGTAATTATCTTGTCAATTAGCCCATACTTTTTGGCTTCTTCCGAGCTCATATAGTTATCCCGATCCGTATCAATTTCAATTTTGGCCATGGTTTGGCCCGTATGCTTGGCCAAAATCTTATCCAAACGGTCTTTCATCTTTAACATGTGCTCGGAATGGATTTTAACATCCGCCGCCTGACCCTCAAAACCGCCCATAATCTGATGGATCATCATTTCGCTGTTCGGCAAAGCGAATCGTTTGCCCGGGGCGCCGGCGGCGAGCAAAACCGCGGCCATGGACGCCGCCATGCCGACGCAAATCGTGGAAACATCGGCTTTGACGTGTTGCATGGTGTCATAAATCGCCAACCCGGATGTCACCGACCCGCCCGGACAATTAATATAAATCTTGATGTCCTGATCTTTGGATTCGGCGTCCAAAAACAACAACTGAGCAATCACAATGTTGGCGACATGATCATTGATCGGCTCGCCCAAAAAAATAATGCGGTCCTTCAATAAGCGAGAATAAATATCATAAGCTCGTTCAAATTGACCGGTCTTTTCAATAACTGTGGGTATTAATGGCATATTATTGCTTAGTCATCCCGGCGTATTCCGGGATCCAGTTAGTTATTTACTAGTATAGCTAAACTTAGCGTAAAAAAAGATTTTTTTCAAGCCTTGCCTTAGCTTAAATCCAATGTTAGAATATTTATATGAAAGTTATTAGTAAAAACGAACAAGATACCATCGATTTTGCACTAGACTTGGCAAAAAAATTGCAAGGCGGTGAAGTTTTAGGCTTGGTCGGCGATTTGGGCGCCGGCAAAACCACTTTTACCAAAGGTCTGGCCCAAGCCTTGGGTGTTAAGCAAAACGTCAACAGCCCGACCTTTGTTTTAATGAAAATTTATCCCGTTCGCGGACATAAAACAATTAAACATTTAGCGCACATTGACGCCTATCGCCTCACCTCGGCGGCAGACCTGGAAGCCATCGGCGCCCAAGACTGGCTGGGCCGCGCGGACACGGTGACGGTCGTAGAATGGGCCGATTTGATTAGAGATTTTTTAGTTCCTCAAACGGTTTGGATTAATTTTAAATATCAAGTCAAACAAAGAATAATAACTTTAAACTAAAAATATGGCCATCGAACAACCAAGCCGCAGACAATTTGACCCTGAAGAATTTCGCGCCTTGCGAGCCCAAGATTCAGGCGATTTTAACACTGATACCGGTGCCGTCTATGACCAAACGCAAACTGATTTTGACAAAGGTTTAAAATTTCAAGAGCTTATCCGCCGCCAACGAGAAATCGGTTCAAAGGACGAAGCTGTCAATCAAATCAAAAAAACTATTACCGAGTTAGATAACGCACAGTTGCTGCCGGAAGCGCAAAACAATCAAGAGCAACAGCAGCTATTGCAAGAACGCCGCGCCTATGCCAAATATTTAATTATAAATACACTCACTCAAGCCGATGAATACATTAAAACCGTCAGACGCGTCGGCCAAACAACCTTTGCTCGAGAAGGCAATGAATTAGAAGGCCAAGCTTATCGCGAAGAGTTGGTCAGAGCCGATCACGAACGAAGACTTAAGCATAACGCCTTAATCAGCGATCTCAATATCGTCAATCGTTTTATCAAACAAAACTTCGGCCAAACCGCAACCGCTGACCGACAAAAATCAGGACAAATTCTAAAAATCAAACCGCTGTCTTTGTCTAAAAACATTATCTGTCCGGACAAGCTGGACACAACCAATCGCCATCAAGTCGCCGACTGGGCGGTGCAAGTGTCTCAAGCCTTAGCTGAATTAAAAAATTGCCTGGAGCAAGAAAAAAACCTCGCCGAGTAATGCGAGGTTTTGTTTTTATTTAAGCAGAGATTGGACGCCCTTTTGCCAAAGCTAAATTACGCAGACGTAAAATAACTTTGCCATACAAGCTTAAATCGTCGGTTGGCACATTGATAATGCCTAATCCTATTAATTCTTGGCGAAAATCATCAAAATTCTGTTGAATTTTTTCAAGTTCGTTGCCTAAAAGAGCAATTTCATCATCATAATTCACCAAAATCTTTGCCTGATGATTAATCACAAAGGAGGTTATTTCATCAGCCAAATAACGGGCATGGGCAAATTCAGCCTTAGTTAGAATTTTAACAAAATCATTATCAGACAAGACGTGCTCCTTTCAATTAAGCGCATTAATTACTTCAAAAAAACTTTTTTTAACAGACAAAAGCGATAACGGCGCTTTACTTACTTGCCGCGAGCCGCCAAGTATTGATGCAAGGGCACGACCAGTTTGCGATACAGTTCCACGTCATTGTCCGGCAAACCGTCATGACCGATATTGGCCAATTTTTTGCGCAACAATTGCATTTGTTCGGCAAGAGCCGCTAATTTAGCGGCCAAAAAGACATCGTTTTCATCGCAATCGCCCAGCGCTTCCACATGTTCTTCGGCGACGCTGACAAAAATCAGATAAGCCAAAACACGAATGCCGATATACTTTTGCGTATCGGCTAAACCGGTAATCAAACTTCGATAATTCAATTGCTCCTCCTTCTTTGAAAATTTATGAATTTAAAGAACTTCTTTTCAAATTTAACAACATTATAATTATCCCGCCGGTAATCAAGGCGTCGGATAAATTAAACACTGTCAAAAACCTGATCTCGATATAGTCAATCACATAGCCATATTGCACGCGATCAAGCAGATTACTTATACCACCAATAATGATACTTGTCAAGGCCAAATTCTGCCAAAGACTGAATTTGTGCCAATTGCTTATAAAATAAACGCCTAATACTAGTAAAATAATAGCAATAATCCAGCTCAGCCAATCACCGGCCACAGGCAAGGAAAAAGCCATATTTTTGTTGGCAAAAAACGTAAAATCGAGCCACGAACTGATAATCAGCGGCTTAGTCTGCCAGATGGCCACGGCCAGGGCTTGAGCGAAACGGTCAAGAACAACGATAACCAGCGGGATAGCGAGCGGCCAATATTTTATAGCCTTGTTTTTCATAAATTATTCGATAGTTCATAAAGTTAAAAGTTCATAAAGTTATAAAGAAAGATACTTTATAACTTTATGAACTTTATAAACTTTGAACTAATTTGTGGACTTTATAAACTTCCTGCCCGTAATGCTGCGCACATAGCATTGCAGGCGGGTCAACTAATTTTAAGCTCCTGCTTGAAGTTTGGTTTTGCATGCCACGCAAGCACTGGAAAACGGCCGCACCAGCAAGCGTTTGGCATCGATTTCTTTGCCGCAATATTTGCAAATGCCATAAGTCCCCTTTTCAATCGCTTTCAAGGCGCCGTTGATATCTTTGAGCGTACCTTTTAACACGCGTTCCGCTTCCAAGTCGGTCGTGTACTGGCTGACTTCCTGGGCGTTCTCGTCGCTTTCATCGCCGTATTCCGGAAAAGAAGCGCGTTCAGCGTGTTCATGCGCGTCGGCTTTGCCAATCCCGCCCTCCTCGGCCTCCACTTGAGCTTTACGTTTCAACAAATCTTCTTTGATTTTTTGTAATATTTCTTCGTTCATATCTGTTTTTCTAATTCGTAATTTTTAATTCTTAATTCTTAATTCTTAATTGCAGTCTACCATTTCTTTTTCTCCAAGCCAAGAGCTGCGGCGGCGACTTGCGCTTCCTGTTTGGAAGCGCCCGAACCGGTGGCGACTAATTCATCTTTCAGGTAGACACCGACTTCAAACACTTTGTCATGATCCGGCCCGGACTCGTTAATTACTTGATAGCTGGGCGTAATGCCGAACAGCTCTTGGGCCTTTTCCTGGAACTTGGATTTTGGATCTTGATAAGTTTTATCGGCCAAAATCTTATCCAAATGGCTGACAATCTCGGCTAAAATAAATTCTTTGGTCTTTTTAATTCCTTGGTCCAAATACATGGCGCCGATCACCGCTTCCATGGCATTGGCCAAAATATAGTGCCGGGCCTTGGTGTTTTGGTCTTTGGCTTCGCCTTTGGATAAATAAAGCTGCTCTTCAATGCCCAAATCCCCGGCAATCCCGGCCAAAATGTTGGCATTGACCAAGCTCGCGCGCCAATCGGTCAGCTGGCCTTCGGGAGTATCGGGAAAACGATTATATAAATACTCGGTCACCACAATTTCCAAGACCGCATCGCCCAAAAACTCCAGACGTTCGTTATGGCCCAAAGCAAAATCAGGGTGTTCGTTAATATAGGAACGATGCACCAAAGATTGTTTGATTAAATCTTTATGTTTAAAGACAAAGTTTAATCTTTTTTCGAGGATTGCCAAATCTGCCATAGCTTTATGCCTCAACCGGAGCTTCAACTGTTTGTGGTTTTAGTGCCCGTTCGGCGTTTATTTTTTTATCAATCTCCTTTTCCGGCATTTCTTTAAAAATCGTGCCCAAAACGCCGTTCACGAACTTGCCGGATGATTCGCCGGAAAAAGTCTTGGCCACTTCAATCGCTTCGTTAATCGCCACCTTGGCCGGCATGGTTTCGTCAAACATCATTTCAAAAATACCCAAGCGCAAAACATTGCGATCAACCACCGTAATCTGCTCCAACGGCCATTCCGTGGCGTATTTGATGATATATTGGTCAATCGCTTCCAGATTGTTCACCACGCCCTCGACCAGACCTTTGACAAAACCGCGGTCGTTAAAACCGGGCGCGAACTGATCGAAATTTTCCACAATCACTTGGTCAAAATCAAAATCAGCCGGTCGGCCGTTAAAATCCCAGGTGAACAGCACCTGCATGGCAATAGTGCGCAAAAGATGACGATTGGCCATATTCAAATATTAAGTAATCTTTAAATGTTGCAATTAATACGAATGCTACGAATTACATCCGAATCTACGAAAGCACAATATTCGTAGATTCGGATATTAATTCGTTGTATTCGTATTAACTTTTTTTCTTTGGTCCGGTCTTAAGTTTAATCTTAACGACTTCTTTGCCGCGATAATAACCGCAAAAAGCGCAAGCTGTGTGCGGCTTGATCGCTTTGCCACATTTTGGGCAATTATTTAAAGTTGTCTGTTTTAAAGCATGGTGGGAGCGTCGGCCGTTTGTTTCGCTTTTTGTGCGCCGTTTCATTTGAACCATAAAATTGCTGATTGCTTATAAATCGCTGGTCATTCCCGCCCCGTTATCCAACGGGATAAACTCCGGCGGGAATCTAAACGTTAT
>CAIUCZ010000047.1 GCA_903897785.1 Candidatus Falkowiibacteriota bacterium | reverse complement strand
ATTGGACGATAAAAACACTGCTCCGCCCCTCAAATTGGCCTTCAGCCATACCCACGCCAATGTTAGTAAACTTTTTAGCCAAAATATTTTCGCGATGCTTGGGCGAGTTCATCCAGGCCTGATTAACTTCGCTCGAATCATAAAAATCCAAAGCTAAATTTTCGCCGGCGTAAACATATTTATAGCCAACCTTGTCGAACCAAGTCCAAGGTGTCTCGCCGTTTGGTCCTTCGTGGGAAAAATAAGAGCGCATCGCCATATCATTAGCTTTAAGTTGAGCCGCCTGAGCCAGAAGCGGATCAATTTGCAAAGGCAAAGTTTGAGCGCCAACCCGATCAGTATTAGCATAATCAACCACCAATGATGGCAAGACGGCCGCCATAAAACGCTTGCCCGGACCCCAAACCTCGGGAACGACCAAGAGCGATTCGGCCAAAAAAACGACGATCAAAATGGCAATTAAATAACGAGGTTTCATGTTAATATTTTAGCATAAGAGCCTATTCGACTCAACTACAACTTCTTAAGCGAATACTTGGTCGCCCATTTGATGACAACAAAAAAGACGATCAGGCCAATAAGGAGACCAACTTCGGCGTAACGCAAATATTGCTGAACGAGGAAAAATGATAGGCCCGAAAAATAGCCGAGTGAGCCAATAACGGCCAGCCAGGTAAAGATTGATGGCAAATCGGTCTTCATAAATTGCCAATAGCTTTTCTCGACCATCCCCATGCGCACCAAGATCGGTTTATGTATGCCATAAGCAAACTTGGAGATTAACAGCGTTTGCAGTGGCCGATGCTCGATATGCTTATCAAACGGCCGAGCAATTCGGTCAGACCAGAGATAAATAAATCGAGGTAAAAATTTGAGCCACCGGCCGATAAAAAAGAACAGGGTGTCGCTCCCAACAACACCAAGAAAAACAACCAGGAGCATTAGGCGCAAGTCAAAAAAACCTTGGCTGATAAGAAAAGCCAAGGTAAACCAAGTAATATCGCCCTCGATCAGCATCCCAACAGCCCCCAGGATATATCCTAGGGGCTGCCAAACAATCAGATAATAAAAGACAAGCGACTCAACCATTGATAACTATTTTTTAACTGGAGTAGAAGTGGCGGTTGGTGTCGGATTCATCGAAACCGGGCCAACGTTAACAATCAGATCTCGGCTTGGGCTATAAACAATCGCTTTGCGCGCCTTGACGTAAACAATCAATAAGTCGCCCTTAATAGCGCCAGCCACGAAAGGCTGAGCTTTAGTTGCCTGAACCGGATCATCAATTTGACCAATTTGCGGAGTTTCGCCGGTTGGCAAAACCATATGAGTAGCCAGCTTAGCTAAAACAGATTGAACTTGAGCGGTAGCAGTAGCGTTAGCCGCCGGCGTACCAGAGGCAACGACGCCAGAAGCCGGAACATTGCCCACCGTTTTGGGCTGAACCACATAATAAACAATGCCCGCAATAATAATAATGATGATAATAACGATAACCAATATGTTCTTTTTCATAATGCTCTTATCTTAACAAACTTATAATTTTTTGCCAAAGTGGATAACCAAAGTAAACTCCCCTTTGGTAAAATACT
>CAIUCZ010000046.1 GCA_903897785.1 Candidatus Falkowiibacteriota bacterium | reverse complement strand
TGGTCTCATTAGTTCAATTAAAAACAATGTCTGGCAATTAATAATCCCAATAATTATTATGATTGTTGTGGCTGTGGTTGCGATAATTTATCAAAAAGTTAATGAAAAAAGAAAAAACATTATTAAGGCCGTTCTTTATGGAGGAATTTTTGTGCTGACGTTATTGGCTATTTTTTATTTTTTTTATACTTCATTTTTACTTTATAGAAAAGTGGAGGAAGTCGGCTTAATGGATCAAACGGTTAGCGCCTTTTTAAATAGTCCGTCATCGATTCTAATTGCAGTTTTACTTCCTCTTGCTCTTGCAGTTTATTCTTTTATAATGTTTGCAAAATATTATAAAATAGCAAGAAAAATTAAATAGCCTTCCGGTCCCGGCACAGTCTCCCCGATGTACTCGTCGGGGGACTATGCCGTCTTAAAACTAGCGGCCCAGTCCCTTTGTCTTGTCTCCGCTTCGCTGTGACAAGACGGCAGGAGACTGCGCCGAGACCACGTTTTTTTATTCTAAGTTTTAAATTCTAAATTCCAAATTCTAAATTCCAAATTCCATCTTTTATGTTCATTAACCATCCGTTCTTTACTCCCGACAATTGGCTCAATTTGCCCTGGGCAATTTCTCATTGGCAAATCAACGGCTATGGCATTTTAACGATGTTCTGGAATTTATTATTGATTGTCATCCCGGCTTTGCTGGCCATCGCTTTGGCCGCGCTCTGTCGGCGCAGCAAATTTAAAACTTATTGGTCGATGCTGGGCGGTTGGCTTTTATTTTTGTTGTGGCTTTTGTTTATCCCCAACACCGCCTATGTTATCACCGACGTGCGGCACTTGATCAGCTATTGTCCGGCCGACTCGGAATTTCGCGTTTGCGCGGCCGGCGCCTGGATGATTCCGGTCTTTTTTACCTATGGTTTGCTCGGTTGGCTGGCCTTGGTGTACTTGATAAATCAGTTTAAAGATGTTGTCAAAGTGGTTCTAAAATCCAAATGGGCGGCGATATTTCCGCTGGCCATGATGCCGCTGATTACCTTGGGCGTACTTTTGGGCTTACTTAACCGCTTTAACAGCTGGGAATTTTTCCTTAATCCTAGCCAAATTTTGGTAACCGCCGGCACTTATTTTTCTTCTTGGGCATATTTTTTTAATTTCTTGATCTTTTGGCTCTTTTTCTCTATGCTTTACCTGCTTGGCGATTATGTTTTACGGCCCTTACCTTGGCTAAAATTAAAGACCAAGGTGCGCCAAATTAGCTATGGATTACCTAAAAGTAGGAAAGGCCGCCGACCTGTCAGAAAATGAAAGACTGGCTTATCGCTGTTTGGAAATACTGCCCGGGCTTTTGTCTTGGGCGACTTTATTATTGTTAGTGATTTTTTCTTACTTTCAGCCAATCGGCGTGGCGGTGTTTATTATTATCTTTGATATTTATTGGCTGCTGTTTGTTGTTTTTCTGGCCATCTATTTACTCTCGGCTTATGGCAAGATTCGTCAGTGTATGCGCCAAGATTGGGCCAAGCGTTGCCAGACTTTGGGCGTGCGCTCGGTTGATCTGGAAATTGACGGACAGAAGAAAATTTTAAAACTGCAGTGGCAAGATTTGTATCAGTTAATTATTCTGCCGTTTTATAAAGAAGATTGGACGGTAATTAAATCGTGTTTGCAATCTTTGGCCAATGATTCATATTCGCACGACAAAATGATTATCGTTTTGGCGGCCGAGGGTCGAGCCGGGGCTTCGGCGCAAGAGTTTGCCCAGCGTGCCAAGCAAGAATTTGGCCCGCAGTTTAAAGATTTTTTGGTGACGATTCATCCGGGCGATTTAGAAGGCGAGCTCAAAGGCAAAGGCGCCAACCAAGCCTGGGCGGCGCGCGAGGTAAAGGAAAAAATCATTGACGCGCAAGGCTTGGACTATAATAAAATTTTAGTCAGCGTCTTTGACATCGACACCATTATCTCGCCCGGCTATTTTCATCGCTTGGCTTATGCCTTTTTAACCGTGGCCGAGCCGTATCGCGCCAGTTATCAGCCGGTGCCGGTTTACCATAATAACATTTGGCAGACGCCGTTCTTTGCGCGCGTCGCCTCTTTTTCCAATACTTTTTGGCAGATGATGCAGCAGATTCGCCAGGAAAAACTGGCCACTTATTCTTCACACTCCATGACTTGGCGCGCTTTGTCGGATATCGGTTTTTGGTCCACCAAAATGGTGAGCGAGGATTCGCGCATTTTTTTTCATTGTTATTTTTATTACAACGGCCATTATCGTGTTGAGCCGCTTTATTTTATTGTTTCCATGGACGCCTGCGCGGACAAGAGTTTCTGGCAAACGGCGATTAATTTGTATCGCCAACAGCGACGCTGGGGCTGGGGCGTGGAGAACGTGCCGTATTTAATTTTTAACTCGATTAAGCGTTGGCAGTTATTGCCGAAAAAAGATACTTTACGCCAGATTGGCGTGCAAATTTACGGCTTTCACTCTTGGGCGACCTACGCTATAATTATGGCGGGTGTCGGCTGGCTGCCGCTTTTATTGGGCGGCGATCGTTTTACGGCAACGGTGTTGTCAGCCAATTTGCCGGACATTACGCGCTGGCTGATGACCTTGGCCATGTTCGGTCTGGTTTTGTCCGCGATTTTATCAACCATTATTATTCCCAAGAAAAATGACGTCCAGAAATTCTGGCAGCGCGGTTTAATTTTAGTCGAGTGGATTTGTCTGCCGGTGGTGATTGTTATCTTTGGTGCCATTCCGGCGCTGGAGGCGCAGACGAGATTGATTTTTGGCAAGTATTTGGGCTTTTGGAATACGCCAAAGACGAGAAGTCGGTAAAGTTGTTAGTCATTAGTCGTTAGTCAGTTTAAGCAATGGCTTTATTTGATACCAGCAAATTGGGCGTGAGTATTATCAAGATCTATATCTTGCTTTTTTTGTTTCTGGCGGCAGTAATAGTGGCCTTGGTTAAAATCTAGATTTCATCAAGTTCATAAAGTTTATAAAGCAAGGCACTTTATGGACTTTATAACTTTATGAACTTTTAACTTTTTTACGGCTTGGCTTTATTTTGGTTTATGGTATGATTATAAAGATAAATTTATGACGGGGTAAACGATTTGGAGTTGATTTTTTCTATGTTGGGTGAAGCCTCAACGACAAAGATTGCCAAAGATAAAGATGCCAAAGGCTTTACGGAAAATAAAATTGCCGCCAAAAAAGGCGGACAAATCGCCGGTGATGCTCGGAAAAAATTGGAGTTGGAGTCGGGTGGCAAAGTTGTCAGTAGAGAAAATTATTTAACCATGCCGGAGAATAGAAAGAAAATAAAATAACTAAAAGTCTATGAAAATTACTATTTGCGGCAGCATGACATTTGCCAAAGAAATGTTGGAAATTAAAGATAAAATGGAACAAGCCGGTCATGTAATTTTTATCCCCAAAGGAACGCAAGTATATGCCGATGATCAAGTCGCAAGCTTTGGCGGCGTCGAGGGATCGCAAAGAAAAATTGCCCATGATTTAATTCGGAGGCACTATAACTTGATCAATGATTCTGACGCTATCGTGGTTGTTAATCACGAAAAGAAGGGTATTAAGAATTACATTGGCGGCAGTTCATTTTTGGAAATCGGCTATGCTTATATTTTGGGCAAGAAAATATTTTTAATCAACGACATTCCGGAAATCGAATTAATTAAGCAAGAAATAGAAGCGATGCAGCCGTTGGTGATTAACGGCGATTTAGAAAAAATAATCTAACGCAAACCGCCGCAGTCCTCCGACTTGAAGTCGGAGAGACTTCGTCGAAACCAGTAGTATTTATTCGCATTTTTCGTGGTTTCAATTCGTGGTATTCGCATGCTAATTCGCATTTTTTGCATTAATTAATGTTTGACTATGTCTGAATTCACCTTGAATCTAATCGGCAACCAGCCGGCAATCAATTTTCTAGGAAAATTAATCAAGCGCCACGCGGCCGGCCAGACTTTATCGTCCGGCGTTTATGTTTTTGCCGGCTTGCCCAACCTGGGCAAAACCACGGCGGCCAATAGTTTTGCCCAGGCTCTGTTTTGTCAAAATAAAAATACTTTGCCCTGCGGCGTCTGTCCCAATTGCCGCGCGTTTGCGGCCGGAGCGAGCTTGGATTTTTTTGTTTTAAAAAAAGAGGAAGACAAGAAAAATATCAGCATCGAGCAGGCGCGTAACCTGATTAATCAACTGTCTTTAAGCGCCTTTTCGCGCAGTTATAAAATTGCCGTCATTGAGCAGGCTGAAACTTTATCCGAGGCGGCCGGCAATGCCTTGCTCAAAACTTTGGAAGAGCCGCATGCCCGAGTGTTGATTATTTTGTTAACGACCGATGTCGATCGCTTGCCGCTGACGATTGTGTCGCGCAGTCAGCTGTTGTTGTGGCGCCAGACGCCGCTCAATAAAATTGTGGAAATGCTGGGCGAGCTGGGCGCCAAGCGGCCGGTGGCCAGAGATTTGGCGCGTTTGGCCAATGGCCGGCCCGGTTTGGCGGTCAGTTTATGGAAGAATTATGGCGATTTGCAAAATTTCTTGGCGCCGGCCAAATTGTTTTTAAATTCGCTCGGGCAAGACATTAATCAGCGCTTGCTTGGCTTTGATCAGTTGTGGGACAAAAAATTAACCGGCCAGGCGGCGGTAGCGGCGGCGGACGGGTGGCTGGAACAATTCATTGCCGTGACGCGCGATTTGTTGCTGTATCATCAAAATCTGCCGGAGTTGACCAGATTTTTGTTGCTGGCCGATGAGCTGCAAAAAAATCAACAACGTTTTTCTGCGAGAGAATTGTTGGAGTTGCAAAAACGGTTGACACAAGCTAGAATGTATATGGCAGGCAATGTCGGACCGAAGAATGTGTTGGAGAATGTGTTAATAAATATTAGCTAAAAGTTATAAAGTTCATAAAGTTATAAAGCTAGAGTATTTACTTTCAACTTTATAACTTTATGAACTTTATGAACTAATTTGTATGTTCAAAAAAATAATTTTAGTTCTTTGTTTGCCCTTGACATTGGCCGGCTGCTCTTTGAGCCTGACGGCTTCGCCCACGCAAAATCAGGGCGGGGTATATAAGTCAACCGACAACGGTTTTACTTGGGTTCAGCAGGCAACCGTGGTTTTGCCCGACGGTAAATTATCAACTTTGGGCAATTTGGATGCCAATGTCATCGGCATTGATCCGTCCGACGCCAAAGCGCTTTATTACGGCAGTGTCGGCAACGGTTTATTCTATAGTTTGGACGCGGCCGGCAGTTTTGCCGAAGCGACGGCCTTGGGCCCGATTAACATTCAGGCGATGGCGGTTGATCCGAACACCAAAGACGCGCGGGCCAAATGCGTGGTTTACGCGGCCAGCCAGAATCGATTATTAAAAACGGTTGATTGCGCGCGCACCTGGACGCAGGTTTATTTTGACAATGACACCGGTGTGCTGGTGAGCCAGGTGGCGGTGGACGGTTATAATGATCAGCTGGTTTATTTGACAACCGACAAAGGCACTTTGTTGAAGAGCGTCAATGGTAGCGGCAGTTGGTCGATGGTCAAACAGTTTAATGACAAAATTATAAAACTGGTGATCAACCCCAATGACACGCGCGAGTTGTTTGTGGCGACGGCCGGCAACGGTTTGTGGCATTCGGCCAACCAAGGCGGGGTTTGGGATTCTTTGCAAGGCGCTTTAAAAACTTTTCCGGACAGCAACAGTGTGCGCGATTTGGCGATTGCCAAGAGTAATCCGGGCGTAATTTTGTTGGCCACCAATTATGGTCTGTTAAAATCGATCGATCACGGCAAAGATTGGACGTCGATTCAGTTGATTGCGCCGCAACAGCAAGCCAACATCAATTCCGTGGCGATTAGCAACAACGACGTTAAACAAATTTTTTATGTGACGGACAATGCGCTTTATGCCACGACTGACGGCGGCACGACCTGGGCGGCGCGGCAGTTGCCGACAACCAGGCCGGCGGGGGAAATAATTATAGATCAGAAGAATCAGGGGACGCTTTATTTAGTTACTAAAGTTAAAAGTTCGTAAAGTTATAAAGTTATAAAGCACGAAACTTTATAACTTTCAACTTTATGAACTTTATAAACTAATTAATCATATGAACCAATACCTACAAGCCAAACAACAAGATTTCGCCAAAGTCATCGACTTTTTCAAAAAAGACATTGCTCAGCTGCGCACCGGCCGAGCTAATCCGGCCATCCTAGAAAATGTCCAAGTGGAAGCCTATGGCGCCTACAGTCCCTTGAATGCCGTGGCCAACATTTCCGTTTCCGACGCGCGCAGTTTGTTGGTGACGCCCTGGGACAAAAGCGTCAGCAAAGACATTGAAAAATCTTTGGTCGCCGCCGATTTGGGTTTGGGGATTGTCAACGAGGGTGATAAAATCCGTTTGACCGTGCCGCAGCTAACCGAAGAAACCAGAAAAGACTTGGTTAAAAAATTAAACGCCAAGCTGGAAGAAGGCCGCATCGGCTTGCGCAAAGTGCGCGATGAGGTCAAAGAAGAGATTGAAGCGGCATTCAAAGACAAAGCGATAAGCGAGGATGATAAATTTCGTTTTTTTAAAGAAATGGACGAAGCGGTGGCGAAAAATAATGACGAACTAAAAACGATCCGTGATGAGAAAGAAAAAGATATCATGACAATTTAGAATCTGGAAGCTGGAAGCTAGAATCTGGAAAATGCATCTCCAGCTTCCAGCTTCCAGCTTCTAACTTCCTTATTTATGACAATAATATATTTCATTTTCGTTCTTGCCGTTCTAGTCCTCGTTCACGAACTGGGCCATTTTTTGGCGGCCAGATTTTTTGGCGTCAAAGCCGAAGAATTTGGCTTTGGTTTTCCGCCGCGCATTTTTGGCGCGCAAAAAACCAAGGCAGGCTGGCATTGGGTCTGGGGCGGCCGCGAATTGACGGCCGAAGAAACCGAGCGTCCGGGGACGGTTTATTCGCTTAACTGGCTGCCCTTGGGCGGCTTTGTCAAAATCAAAGGCGAGAACGGCGAAGGCAAAAACGAAACCGATTCGTTCGGCCATAAGGCGATTTGGAAAAGATTGATTATCCTCTCGGCCGGCGTGCTGATGAACGTTATTCTGGCTTTTGTTCTATTTTCCGTCAATTTGCTGGCCGGGGCGCCGCAATTGCTGGACAGTTTGCCGCAAGGTGCCGTGATTCATGATCAACATTTGGAAGTGATGCAAGTTTTACCGGATACGCCGGCCAAAGCCGCCGGCGTGCAGTTTGGCGATATTATCGTCAGCATCGACGGTCAAACTTTTGCTCAAGTCGGCGACTTGCAACAGTTTGTGGCCGATCACGCCAACATCGCTTTGACTTATAATTTATTG
>CAIUCZ010000045.1 GCA_903897785.1 Candidatus Falkowiibacteriota bacterium | reverse complement strand
TTTGTTTAATATTAGGATAATTTTCTTTAATAAAAATCCCATAAGCAAGCGCGAATTTCAAAATATCAGGCGGAGTTAGATTATTACCAACTTCGCCACCAATTGTGCCGCGAATACCAGAAATCGATTTAATAATAGACATATATGTAATTTATATTGATATTATGTTTTTATTATAACAGTCTTTTCCGTAATTAAAAAACGCCAGCTTTAACCGGCGTTTACAATATTTATAAATTAACTTATTCAACTAAAACTTTTCCAGCGGCGGCCATTTCTTTTTTACCAATTTTAATCCAGAGCGCCAAAATGGCACCGACAAATAAAACTATCGAAGAGACAACAAAAACAGTACTATAGGCAGAAACTTCGGCTTTTAAAGTCATAAGGCTTACGGCCCTACCAAAATCAAGCCGACTAGAAAGATGCACCGTACTATAATGAGCAATATTCATAATATTGGCTTCGCTCGCCTTGGTTAAGATTGTTCCAAAAACAGCAATCCCAAAAGCACCGGCAATATTACGAGCCAAGGCTAAAATCGAAGAAGCAATGCCAATTTCTTGAGACGGCACAACTGTGGCAATTATATTTGTACGTTGAGCCATACCAAAGCCCATACCGAAAGCCATTAAGGAAAGTGGCCAAATAATATCAATCGCGGTTGAACGTGGATCTAAAAATGAAAAACAATAAAGACCAATCGCGGCCACAAGAGTGCTAGCGGCAATCACATAGCGCGGTTGAACCTTGCCAGCTAAACGCCCGCCAATCGGAGCCGCGATCATCATGGCGGCGGCCATAGGCATGAAAAGAAAACCGGTTTGAGTCGCATCATAACCCAAAAAGGTTTGCGCAAAAATTGGAATTAAATAAACACCACCCATCATACCCATAAAAACAACAAAATTATTGCCGAGGGTATTAACAAAGGCGGGTATTTTGAAAAATTTAAAATCAACAATCGGTTCCGGGTGCCTCTTTTCAATAGCCACAAAAATTATCGCAAAAATTATAATTGATATATACGATAAAATACTATTAGTTGAAAACCAACCCCAATCAAGCCCCTTATCAAGAACTAAAACTAAGGCGGATAATGAACCACCAAGTGTAATTGCTCCCCACCAATCGAATTTTACGGTTTTATTTTCGGAAACTGATTCATTAATGAATCTAATGGCCATAATTAAACCAAGAATTCCTACCGGTAAATTAACCAAAAAAACTGAGCGCCAACCAAAGGAATCAATTAAGGGACCACCAATTAAGGGACCGAGTACGGCCGCGGCGGCAAATGAAGCTGACCAAATACCAAGCGCTTGCGCCCTTTCTTTACCGTTTTTAAAAGTCACCGCTAAAATCGCCATGGCCGTCGGATAATCAGCCGAGCCGGCAATCGCCTGAATAATGCGGAAAACAATCATGGAGCTTAAATTCCAAGCTAAACCAGCTAAAACCGAGCCAACAATAAAAATACTAAAGCCTAAAATATAAACCTTTTTTCGACCAATAGTATCACCCAATTTTCCCCAAATCGGAACAAAGACGGCGTTCGCTAAAATATAAGCAGTGGCTATCCATCCGGCGGACGCCACTGTTATACCAAAATCATTAATAATTTTTGGGAGAGCCAAATTAACGATTGTC
>CAIUCZ010000044.1 GCA_903897785.1 Candidatus Falkowiibacteriota bacterium | reverse complement strand
TCTTACAGGTAAATAAATTTTATTATCCCTGGCTGGGCGGCGTAGAAACCACGGTCCGGCAAATTGCCGAAGGCTTGGCTGTGCGCGGCCACGACAGCCGAGTTTTGGTTTGCAATGATGTAAATAAGGCCGGCGTTGAAGAAATTAATCAGGTGAAAATTACCCGCGCCGCCAGTTGGGGTGTACTTTTGGGCATGCCTTTGTCTTTGGACTTTTTTAAAAAGTTTAAATCTGCCGTCCCGACTAGAGTGTCGGGGCGGCAAAACGAAATCAAGGAGGTTGATGTTGTTGTCTTGCATCATCCTTTTCCGCCCGGCTTTTTAGCGGCCGCTCTTTTTAAATCCAAAAAAATGGCCGTGTTTTATCACAGCGACATTGTGCGCCAAAAAATTAGCGGTTGGCTGGTGAGGCCGTTGGTAAAATTAATTTTACAACGCGCTGATTTAATTTTTTGCCATAGCCGTAATTTGGCCGAACATTCAACCTTATTAAAACCGCATTTGGCTAAAATCAAAGTCGCGCCGGCCGGAATTAAATTGGAAGATTATCCGGCGCCGCAGTCCCCCGATAGTAATCGGGGAGACTACGGCGAGGCGGAAAGGCTTGTCGCCGAATTCGGACCTAATTTAGTGTTGGCTGTCGGTCGCTTGGTGCCATACAAAGGGTTTGCCGGGTTGATCGAAGCGGCCAAGGCCGTGCCGGGAACAAGTTTCTTGATTATCGGTAGTGGGCCGGAAAAAGATAATTTGCTCGGTTTGATTGAACTTTATAAATTAACGGAGCGCGTCAAAATTATCGACGCGGTCAAAGATTTGCGGCCGTATTATCGGGCGGCTAAAATTTTTGCTTTTCCTTCGATTACTGCCAATGAAGCCTTTGGCTTGGTCCAGCTGGAGGCCATGGCTTGCGGTTTGCCGGTGATTAATACGGATTTGCCGACAGGGGTACCGGAAGTCAGTCTGGATAAACAAACCGGGCTGACAGTAGAACCGGGCAATGTCGCAGCATTAGCCGCGGCGATTAATAAATTATTGGATGATGAAAATCTGCGCGCGCAATACGGGCGAGCGGCACGGCAAAGAGTGGAGGATTGTTTTACGGAAGAAAAGTTTATTGGAACCGTAGAACGCGAATTATCATTATTGGCTAATAAAAACAAACAGCTGGTCTCGTCATAGTCTCCCCGTACTCGGGGGACTATGACGCCGTTATCAGCGACAACGAACTTTATGGCCGTTCGTTATAAAATTACCAGAAAAAATAACGAAATATACTTTATTACTTTTACAATTCTAGATTGGCAACCGATTTTTATCGATGATCAATCTTGCGATTTAGTTTACAAGTGGTTTGATTATTTAAAGATATTTTACGATAACAAAATTTACGGTTATGCCATTATGCCTAACCATATTCATTGCATCATTAAGCTGTCGGACAAATCACCCGATGTGGCGATCTTAGTGCGTAACGCCAAAAGATTTTTAGCTTATGGTATTGTCGCTAAACTGAAAGAGGATAACAATCAAAAGATGTTGGACTATTTTAAAGCCAAAGCCGATGTCAAAAATAAAGCGCAGTATAAAGTTTTTAACACCAGATTTGATTCTTTAGTCATCCAATCCAGAAAATTTTTTTTGCAAAAATTAAATTATCTGCATTTTAATCCTTGCCAAGAAAAATGGCAGCTGGCGGATAAGCCGGAAAATTATGAGCATTCCAGCGCGGCTAATTATATTTTAGGCAAAGGGTGTTACGAAGTTGACGTGGCTGATTTTTGAACCGGCTGCAATCTGCTCATTGCGTCATAGTCCCCTGAGTACAGGGAGACTATGACGAGACCAGAACGCGTGCAGGGAAGACTATGACGAGACCAGAACGCGTACAGGGAATACTATGACGAGACCAGAACGAGTACAGGGAGACTATGACGAGACTAGTCATTTATGTTTTGTTTGAGTCTGAGTCTTGTCTTAATATAATGTTGAGATAGATTTTTTATCGTCCTTCGCGTTTGAGCACGCTCATGACGGTGCGGGCGGCAATGCTAAAATCCAAATAAATCGAGCGATTTTTGAGATAATATAAATCGTATTGTAATTTTTTGTAGGTATCCTCCGTGGAATAAGAATGATATTCGCCGGAGATTTGATCCCAGCCGGTCAGGCCGGGTTTGATTAGATTTCTGGTGTAATAGAAAGGAATGGCCGCGGCCAAGCTTTCGGCCCGTTCCGGCGTTTCCGGCCGGGGACCGATAAAGCTCATCTCACCGTTTAAAATATTGAGCAACTGGGGAATTTCATCGAGCCGCGTTTTGCGCAAGAATTTGCCCAAGCCCGTGATTCTTTTTTCTTCGCTTAAAGTTTCATCGGTTTTCATGGTGCGGAATTTGATCATCTCAAACGGCTGATTATTTTGCCCCAGGCGCTGCTGGCGGAAAAAAATCGGGCCGCGGCCGGTTAGGCGGATCAATAAAACAATAATCGGCCAAAAAGGCAGGCTGATAATAAAAATGATTAAGGCCAATGCCGGATCAACCCAGCGCTTGCTTAATTCCAACCAGTGTTTGTCGGCCAAGTTTAAATGCTCCAAAAACCAAGCTTGGTTAATCAAATTAAGCGGTACTTTGCCGGTGATTTTTTCGTAAAAATCCGGCAGGTTCCAAAAATTAATTTTTAGCTTTAAACAATCAAACAAAATGGACGCTTCGGCGGCGTTGAGATTTTCTTTGGCCAAAACCAAACCCTGGATTTTTTGTTCGGCAATGATTTTTGGCAAATCAACAAACGGTGCGATTTGAATGTCGTTGAGAGGGCTGTTTTGTTCTGTGGCAGGATTAGCTTGCTCTGCATAGCGTAGCGGAGCAGGGTCAAACCAGTAAGCAATTTTCATGGTCGGATTTGCGTTGTCGAGAATTTCTCGTGTCAGTTCGGCGGTCTCGGCGGTGTGGCCGATTAAGCCCAGTTTCATGACCGGCAGCCAGCGCTGGTTGATTTTTTTAAAGACAAAACGCCAAAGGACAAAAGCGCCGCCATAGATAAGGGTAAAAATAATCAAGACGGTTTTTGGCGTCAGGTCGCGGTTAGGCAAGATATAAAATAAAATAATCGTAATCAAGGCGCTGCCGAGCAGGGTTTTTATTGCCGTCTCCCAAAAGCGGTGGCTGGCGGCAAAGCTCAAATTATAGAGATTATTGATGTAAAAAATGGCTAACCACAAAAAGAAAACCGCGGTAAAAAGATTGACGTGCTGATGCCAGGACTCGTTTGTCGGGATTTGCCAATAGCGCACAATCAGCGCTGTGTATAACGAAGCGTAAAAAAGCAGGAGGTCGACGAGAAGTAAAAAAAATTGGTTTATTTTTTGTCTTGACATAAATTTTGTTTGGGCTGGGTCGAGTGGAAAATTTATCAAAAAATGAGATAACTGTGGATAACTTTTGGGCGGCTTTCGACTGTCTTTATTTAAGCTATTTTTTGGGGTTTAGTCAAGTTAAGAAATGAAGCTAGAATCTGGAAACTGGAAGCTGGAAAATCTAGCTTCCAGATTCTAGCTTCCAGCTTCTAAGTGTGTTATAATAAAAAATAAGAGCGCCGCAGTCCTCCCGATGATTACATCGGGGCAGGCTACGGCACAGCGTATAATGCCGCAGTCCCCTCGACTTAAAGTCGGGGAGAATACGGCACGGCATCACTTTATGATTTGTCCCGTTTGCAACAGCCAAGTACCCGACGGCCTTTCGGTTTGCCCTTATTGCGGGCAACCTTTTGCCGTATCCCCAACGTCTGCGGCCGGAGCGTCGGCCACGCCGGCGGTGGATAACATCAAAGCCATGCCGCAACCGGCCATGCCTGAGCTGGTGGAAAAGCATCATTTGGACAGAGCGATTAGGGCGCGTCACTGGCAGCGTTGGTTTTTTTACGGCTTTATCGTTCTTTTGTTTTTGGCGGCGATCGGCATTATTGTCAATATGAACAATGCCAACAGCGACTTGATCGCCAAAATGGCCACCGCCGATCAAAATTTGCAAAGCACGACCGCCAGTCTGAACAAAACCACGACTGATTTGGGCACGTCCCAGCAATCATTGGCGACGACCAAAAGCCAGCTGGCTGATATGACCGCCAAATACACCCAAGCCCAGCAAGACCTGGACGCCAAATCCGCCACTTTGCAAAGTATGATTACGCAATCAACCGATATCAGCCAGCAGTTAAAAACCGCCCAAGCCGACAGTTCGGCCGCCGCCGGCAATATTCGTGCGTTGATTTTACGCTTGGCCGTGCCGATTTCCAATCAAAATATCGCCAAAATTCCCGTGGCCGTTACCGGCTTGAATGTCGGCCCGGACAGCGACAACGACGGTTTGTCCGACCAAGCGGAAATCGCTTTGGGCACGGATGCAAAAAATGTCGACACCAATCACAACGGCCATAATGATTTGCAAGACTTGACCAACGGCTATGATCCGTCGAGCACCAGTAAAAGTAAGTTTCCCGTCGATCAAAAATTTGCCAACGGCCTGAAAGGCAAAATTGTGCTTGAAACCCAGCGCGGCAATGCCGCTTGGTATATTTATCCGCAAAACGGCGAGCGTTATTTCTTGGGCTTGACCGCCGACGGTTATGCCGCGATGCGCGAGATGGCGTATTGGACGAGTGGCTACAAGGGAACGCAATAAAAAATCCAAAGTCCAACAAAAAAAATCCAAAATTTAAATTCCTGCCCGCAATGCAAAAACGCATAGCGTTGCAGGAATTTGAAATTTTGATTTTTAATTCTATGTCTTCCAACTTAAACACTGCCGCATCTTATTGGTTAAGTTTTATTCTTTATCTGCTGATCCCTTTTGCCTTGGTCATTGTGCTGGTGATGTCGGGCAAAGAAACTTATTTGGCCAATCTTCCGGACGTGATCGATTCTTGGCTGTCGCCGGCGGCCGCCCAACCGCAAGACGCGCTGGTCGGCTGGCGCAAACAATTGGCCTCCGGTAATCTAAACACGGCCTTGCAGTATGTTTATCTGCCTAATCGACAGGCTTTTCGCGACGTTTTTGTTGATCCGGCCAATCAAGCGACCGAAGCGGCCGGCACGATCGCCAACGCGCAAACAGTGATTACCGATTGCAAGGCCAACGAACTGTGTCAACAGCGAGCCACGATAATTTTTGTCGACACCGTCGCCACTGCGGCCGAAACGGATATCAACGGCGCGATTGTTTTGGTGCCGGCCCGGGCGACCACCGTCACTGTTGATTTGTTAAAAAATATTTTTGGTAAATGGCAGTTGCTTGATGAAAGTCATTAGCCGGGAGTTAAAGAATTTAAATTAAATTTGACCGGCAGCTAATCGCTGACGGTTGTTTTTTATGGTCAAGCTTGCGTCCGGCGCGCTTAACGCGTTATAATATGATTATCTTTTTTAAATCTAAATTTTAAACTTATGCCTTTGGTTTGTCGCCAGTTCAAACGCGGCGGTTTACTTGTCGGACTGCTGGTTTTTTTGGGTTTATGCTTTTTATTTAATTACGGTCCGGCCAAGGCCGACAAAAAAAGCGGCTCGACTTGCTTGTATAACAATGAATGCGCCGAGCGATACGGCTCGACCGGCGTTTGCATCAAAGGCGTTTGCTACACCAGCAGTCCGTGGACCGGTTCGGACGGCGATTGCGGCGATTATTGCGTGGCCGTTAATCGTCCGCTTGGCTGTGTCTCCGGCAAGTGCTCGACCAAAATGTATCTCCACACTTCCAAAATTGTTTCCGGCGTCGCCGGTGGCGGCGTTTGCCAATGCGGCCAACAAGACATTATCGGCGACGTATGCAAGCCGGGGACGATTTGCCAAAACGGTTCACTGCTCAACGGCCCGACCAACTACACGATCAACCTGGCTCATAGCGCCAAATGCGTGCCGGCGCCGGCCGATTGCCTTGGCACAACGATTAAAGACGACGGCACCGGCTGTACCACAACCGACGGCGGTATGGCCAAAGAGTGCATTACTTTTTGCAACAAATACAACGGCAACGACGGCACTTCTTGCCAGGCGCAAGGTTATTATAGCGCGGACAGTCATTATGGTGACACCGACCAGAAGCATAATTGGTTTTCTCATATGACGGCCACTTGCTCCACTTTTTTGCATCAAAATGTGCCGTATTGCACCAGCGCCAAACAGGGCGGCGGTGCCAGAATTTGTTTATGTTCATATTGGGACGTGACGCAGTGCGCCGGCGGTTGTGTGACCATCAACGGCACGGCGGCTCAATGCAGCGATGGCAGCCATACCAGGGATTGCAGTGCGGATACCGACTGCGCCACGCCCAAAGCGCAATGCGCCGATCAATCCACGGCTTATCCGACGGACAACAAACAAGCCGTTGCTCGGCCGACCGGTTACAATACTTACGTTTCCACTTGCAACAACTGCCAATGCCAAACCAAAGCGGTTTATAATCCTTGCAGTGATACGACGCACAATCCGAATGATACGTTAGTTTGCGAAAGTGACGCTGAAGCGCACGATGACGGCAGTCTGCCGGCCGGATCAAAAACCGAGCTCGGTTTGGGTTGTTATACGCATTGCGTGCCGTTGGACGGCGGCTGGACCAACGGCAATGACACCTGGGTGGTTTCAAGCACAGCGGCGGTGGGCGATTGCAATCCCGAGCCCAATTTGTTCGGCCAAAAGTGCACCCAGCGTTATGACACCGTCAAAGTGCAGACTTGTACCAACCCCAAGCCGAACAAATGCGGCCAATATTGTGATCCGCCCCAACCGACAAAAACAGTGGCGACTTACCAAAATTGCACCTTGCCCCAAGGCAAATGGCAGGTGCAGAGCGTCAAAACTTATACGGCGTTGACCAGTTGCAGTGTCCATGTGCCGTGCATGCTGGACGATCGAACGACGACGATTTATCAATGCAACAAACAATGCGGCGCGACTGATTGCGGACCGTGTCCGGACAATAGCACTTGCATGGGCAGACAAAAAGACGGCAACTGTTTGGATCGCTGTGTTAAAGTGGAGATCACCAGTACCAAACCTTGCTCGGATCAAACTGTCAAATGTTCGCCGGCCGTTTTGCCGGCTCATGCCGCTTGGTGGGGCGACACCGGCTTTACTTTGAAATGCACGGTCGTAATCAAAGCTGACGGCGCCAAGGCGGTTGAATGGAAAACTAATTATAACCCGACGGCTTATACCGACGAGCAAACGACCGATCCGTGCCGCTGGCGTTGCAAATATCATTATAAATCGGTTAATCACGGCTACAGTGGTCCAAATACGCCCAACAATATTACCTGCGAGCCGGAAACAAAAACTTTGCCTTGTCCGGGCGTGGGCGATTGCGCCGGTTACGGTCCGGCCGGCAGTGCCAAAGCGGTTTATTACACCCAGACTTGGGATGACAGTTCTGATCCCGCCGGTTGGAATCCCAGCACGCCGCCGACTCCGGTTTATGCCGGCAAAGCAACAGCCAAAGACCAGTGTGTTTATGACTGCGTGGCCAACGCCCATCCGGTCAACAACGGCTGTCAGGGCGATCAGCGGTCGCAAGCTTGCGGCCAAGTAGAGATTTTGGCCACCATCGGCAACAATAACGGCGAGAAACAATACAAAGCCGTCACCCCGACAACTTACACCCAAGCGTATGACTGCCTTGGCTCGCAGTGGACGCCGAAAATCGATATGACCTGCGCCGCCAACTCTGCGGCCGACACCTGCACTTACGCTTGCGACGATTGCAACGGCTACATCCCGGCAAGCAAAAGCGGTTGCGCGTGCGCGGTTAAAACTTGCGCTGTCGGCGGATGTTATTTGCCGTTTAACACCCCGGGAATTATTGAAGTCGGCGCCAAGACTTATCCGCGCGTGCTGGACAAGCAGCCCGGTGTCGCTTGTTACGCTTGCGATCCGCTGGCTTTGCAGGACGTCGATGTCTATATCGGCACGCAAACCAATGTCAATCATTGTTATTATGATTGCGACAAAGCCAATGGTTATGACTGGGACGGCGCCAAGTGCGCCAAAAAGGTTGTCGATTGCTTGCCGCGCCGGACTGGCAAAAATTTTCCGCCCAACATGGTACCCAACACCGAAGAGCAAGTTTGGCAAAAATTTATCGGCGGCGTGTGGCTGCCGGATAATAATTATATTCACCGCGAGCCGCCGCAAGCCAGCATGAACCAATGCTTTTTGCGCTGTGCCGACGATACGGCCGACTGCCATTATATTTTTGCCGGCAGAGACGAAGCTGACATTGCCGCCGGCTGTGTTTGCCAGCCTCTGCCGCACACCTGCGACGATAACAATCCCTATCATTTTTATCAAAACAACAAAGGCGACTGCAAATATACTTTTGGGCCGGACACTTATTTTAATTATCCGCAAAAATATGCTCCGACCAATTGGACGCATTACGGTATCGATAACACGGACGCGCCGATCAAAGACGCTTGTCTTTGGCATTGCGCCGCGCATACGACGCGTAGCGGCAACCGTTGCGACGCCGAGGTCAACACCGCCGATTGTCTGGGGCAAGCTATTTTGCAAAAGCCCGATGATCGCGGCGTAGTAAAATATAAAGCCAACGGTCCGCTGGATTATTTGCAGACTTGGGATTGCACGCTCGGTGATTGGGACAAAAAAGATTGGCAAATGGTTTATGGCACAAAACCGGCGGCCTGCCATTACATCTGTAATCAATGCGGCGGCTATATCGAAGACAATCCCAATCAAGCGCCTTATTGCAAATTGCGGCCGTGCGACCAAGGGACTTGCCGTTTGCCGCAACCGGAAAACAATGATACGGCCAAACTGGTGCAACCGAAATATTTGCGCGAGCTAAAGCCCGATCCGGCTGACGCCAATCATTGCTATGCTTGCGCGCCCGCGGCTTTGCAGGATGACGCGGTGCATGACGGCGAGACAAATAAAACCAATGTTTCCGGTTGCCAGTTTGTCTGCCGCGAGGACAAAGGTTATTATTGGAGCAAAAAAGACCAAAAATGCGAACCGTTGCAGCCGTGCACCGATTCGCCGGACAATACTTGCCGGGCTTATATTTTTGGCAACGGCACGTATAAACCGGATTACACGCCGACGCAATGGACGCACGGCACGCCGCCTTTGGGTGATTGTTATTATGATTGCGCCTCCGGATTTGCTTACAACCCTGGCAAAAAGATTTGCGAAAAAACCCAGCCGTTTGTTTGCGACAACAGTTTGAAGCCGGAACACGCGCATTGGAATCTGATCAGCGGCTGGACGCAATATTGGAGCTGTCGTTTCCCGCCGATTTATTGGCGGCCGGCAGAGGATAATCACCCGATTGAGACCACGATAAAAAACACGGTAGCCGACTGCGATCCGGCCAACGGTAAAACAAATTGCCATTGTTATTTTGCCTGCGATCAATATTATCGCTGGGACGGCAGTGCCTGCGTGCCGGATGACACTTTGCCGGATTGCACTTGGCAACCGGTCGGCAAAATCGGTTTGTCCGCGTCAACCGCCGATTATGAAAGTTTGGCTTTTGATCCGGTTTATGACACGCCATATTTGGCCTATCGGGACGGTCATTATGCCGGCGGCCAGGCGACAGTGATGTTTTTTGACGGCCAAGCTTGGTTTGCTTATGGCAAGCCCGGTTTTTCCGGCGGTTATGCCAAATTTTTAAGCATGGCGATGCGCCCGGGCGAATCCGGCCGGCCGTTTGTCGCTTTTGCCGGATATGAATATTCCACCAAGGAATTGACGGTGATGGATTATGAACAAAGAAATTGGAATTATTATCATTATTATGGCGACGGTCTGTCTGCGGGCAGAGTGGACGATACCAGCTTGGCCTTCAACGCCGACAATCAGCCCTGTGTCGCTTATGAAGATTATAAACAAAACAATCAAGTGGCGGTGACTTGTTATAACGCGGCCAATGATGCTTGGGAACAATTGGGTAATACTTTTCCCGCGGCGGGCACGGCCGATTACACCAGTTTGGCTTTTGACAAACAGGGTGTGCCTTATGTCGCGTTTCATGACAAAACCAACGGCGATCGATTGACGGTGATGTATTATGACGCCCAAGCGCAAAAATGGCTAGCCAAGGGTCCGGCCGGGTTTGTCGGCGCTTTTGCCAGCGACAAACACGGCTGGCGCATTTTGGCGTTTAGCAATAAAAATGAACCATATGTGGTTTATATTGACGACAACGGCCGCGCTTCAGTGCAAAAATGGAATAAGACGGCCTGGGCGCCGGTGGGTGCTCTCGGTTTTTCCGGCGACGAAGTCGATTACGTCAGTTTGGCGTTCAATCCGGTTAATAATTTGCCCTATGTTGCTTTTGCCAGAGATCCGAACGGCCAAGATCCGCGGGCGAGTGTTATGGCTTTTAATAACAAAGGCAAATGGGTGCCGGTCGGCGCCAAAAATGTTTCTTTGGCCGGCGCGCGCTATGAAAGCTTGGCTTTTTCTTCCCTCGGCCAGCCGTATTTGGCTTATGCCGATGACAGCAACTTGGGCCGGAGCGGCGCCACGGTCATGACCTGCACCAGCACGGTGCTGGGGGTGAAGATTAATAAGGGCAAATAGAATCTGGAATCTGGAAAAAAAAGCACGTCATTCCCGGTTGGTTCGGAATGACGTGCTATTTTTTTCTCCAGATTTCAAATTCTAGATTCCAGACTCCAAACGCTCTTGCGTGTCTTGCGGCTAACGCGCTATAATATGATTATATTTTAAAATTAAATCTAAACTTTATGGTCTCTGCTTGTCGTAAAAATGGGCAAGGCGGTTTGACAAACAAACTGCTCGGTTTTTTTGTGTTTGTCGGTTTAATCTTTGTCGTCAGCGCGGCGTTTAGAACCTCGGCGGCGGTGACCGGAGTGAGTACGCAAACGACGGGTGGCAATACGACAGGTTTGCCATTTTGCAATAGCGCCAGCGATTGTATCGGCTATTGTTCGCAGTGGCCGGATAGTTGCCAGGGCCCGGCTTGGGGCGACTTTCACTCTTTTTATAGTTACAAAACCGATGCGTTTTACTCGAGCTATGTCGGTCAGCAATTCTCCGGCTGGGCTCATGCGATTGATTACAATAATCTTGTTTGCTCCGGCTATACCTTTCATACGGTGCCTGAATGTGTTGGTGATTTATCCGACGGACAAAAACATTGCGGCTGCAGTTTTGACGTAGAAGAATGTGCCGGCGGCTGTCTTTATAATAATCAGTATAAGCCGCCGTTGCCGTATTGCGGCACTGCCGCCTGTACTCAAGACGCCGATTGCGCCACACCAAAAACTGTGTGCACCACCGATGGCGCCGGTTATGAAATATATCATTCCACTTGCAAGGATTGCAGCTGCCAAACCGTCAAAACCGTGACGGCCTGCCAGGCCGGTTATCATTGCGAACCGGATTTGCAAGCTGAATATGACGGCAAATTGCCGTCAATTACCGCCACCACCACCTTGGGCGTTGATTGCTATAAAGGCGATTGCGTGCCGGTCGACGGTGCCTGGTCGACCTATGCCAAGCAATTTTTTTCCTCCTCGACCAGCAGTTGTGATCCAAAAACGTGTACGCAAAAATTAACAGTCGTTAACACCAAGGTTTGCTATCCGCCGAACGAGTGCGGCAAGCCGTGTCCGACCTTAACTTACGCGGAGCAATATCAGACAACCGTCACCACGCAAAGTTGCGCCACCGGCGGCAAAGGCGCGTGGCAGTTAAAAACAACCAAAAAATACGATCTGTTTAATACTTGCGGCAAAACTGCGCCTTGCAAACAAGATACGCGCGTTGTCACCACATATCAATGCAATAAAGTTTGCGGCGTCAGTAATTGCGGCTCGTGTGCCGGCGCCTGTTTAGGCAGAGTTGTCAATGGTAATTGTTTGGGTGATTGCCAGCATACGGACATTGTCAGCACCAGAGATTGCGACCCAAAGAAAGTGACTTGCTCGCCGGCGACACTGCCTCATGGTGCCACCTGGTGGGGGCCGACGTCTTACCAACTGACCTGCACGATTGTCAGGGGAGATTATAGCGATCCGTCCAAGCTTACGGCCAAATGGATAACCGATTATAACCCGTCTGTTTATCGCCAAAATCAAACAACCGATCCTTGCCGCTGGCATTGCGATACTCTGCATTATCATCCGGTAGAAACGGATAACAAAGGCAACGCGCAAAACAGCACTCAAGGCGAGATTACTTGCGAACCGAATACCCAAACCTCCGCTTGTCCGGCGTTGGGCGCTTGCGCTTCTTATGGCGCGGCCAATGGCGCTCAAGCCGCTTATTACACCCAAACTTGGGACGATAGCCAATTGCCCGCCGCTTGGAGTCCGCGCACGACCCCGAACCCGGTTTATGCCGGCAAAGCAACAGCCAAAGACCAGTGTGTTTATGATTGCATCACCAGCGCGCATTACACCGGCAGTGATTGTCAAGGCGATCAAACAACCAAAGATTGCGACGGTTTGCAAGCGGTCAAAACCGCGACTTTACCCGCGCCTTTGGGTAATGGCGAGTTGATGTATCAGCTCAACGGCCCGACGGCTTACGGCCAGCATTATGATTGCGCCGATCAAACTTGGAAAAACAACAGTAACGGCGAGACGGCCATGACTTATAACACGACCAGCGGCCAATGCCATTACAGCTGTAATCTTTGCAACGGCTATGTGCCGCAACGAGGCGCCAATC
Source organism: Candidatus Falkowiibacteriota bacterium (assembly GCA_903897785.1). Classification (GTDB taxonomy): domain Bacteria; phylum Patescibacteriota; class Patescibacteriia; order Patescibacteriales; family Patescibacteriaceae; genus CAIUCZ01. The sequence goes on along the minus strand of CAIUCZ010000044.1, from coordinate 6,351 downwards.
CGCAAGATTTTGTTTGCCGATTGCAAACGTGCGCGGACGGCAAATGCCAACTGCCGGCCGATGCCGATAAATTAAACATTGTCGAGTCGGGCGCCAAGACTTATGCCAGGGTGTTAGCCAAGGGAGCAAAGTGTTACGATTGTTCGCCGCTGGCTTTGACTGACCAGGATGTTTATGATCCGGTTTATAATATTAATAACTGCCATTTTGCCTGCAAGTCCGGTTATGAATTGATCGATAAAAGAAATCCAAACAAAGGCTGCAAAAAAATTGAAGTCGATTGCATTGACTCGACCGGTGTGTATCATGCTCATGCCAGTACCAAAGACTGTGCTTATGTTTTTAGCGGTTTGACGACCACGCCGCCGCCGCCGCAGGACTGGGCTTATGGCGACGGGGTGCAGGCTTGTACTTGGCATTGCGCCGATCATTATCAAGCGCAAGGCACGACTTGCGTGGCGGATAAAAAGACCAAACAATGCGACAACCAGGATATCGTAACCAAAACAATCGACAATCAAACCGGCCGCTTGATTTATACGGATGACGGCGATCAGCTTTCTTATGATCAGCAGTATGATTGTAATCTCAATGGCAAAACAGGCGGGTGGAATCCTGATAAATTAAGTATGGAATATGATAAGAATCTCGGTCTGTGCAATTTTCAATGCAACACCTGCAATGGCTACGAAGACAGCGGTTCGCCGTATACGCCTTACTGTCGACCGATTGCCTGTCAGGGTACATGCCAATTGCCGACCGGAATTTTTGGTATCGCCTTGGTCGGCGCGCATACTTATCAACAAGATTTAACTAAATCCGGTAATTGTTATGTTTGTGATCCGTCAACCACGCATGACGTGGCGATTAACAAACACAGCGGCCTGACGCAAAAACACGGTTGTTATTATGATTGCGATGCGGCCAACGGTTATAAATGGGTTGATGCCGACAACGAGTGCGAAAAAGCTTGCGGCGGTACCCAGCCGGAGCACACGTCCGATCGCACCGTTTGCGCCTATGTTTTTAGCCAAAATAATTATTTTGTGCCGCCGGCCAATGCCACCTGGAAATTTGGCGACGTGAATCAGTCGTGCTATTGGAATTGCACCAACGGCTATCAACCGGTCGACACCAATGGCGACGGGATTAAAGATGCTTGCCAAAAAACACAAGACGGCGTGTGCGGGCCTTTGCCGGACGGCGCCAAATGGAATGCCGTCGGCGGCTGGAAACAGTATTGGAGCTGTGCGGCCAGTGATTTTAGACCGGCCACGGAAACACCGAGCCATAGTCTAACGGCTAACACTTATGATCCAAGCAATCCTCAAGATAAATCAGGCAGCGACCAATGTGATCCGGCCGTGGGAAATAACGCTTGTCATTGCTATTGGATTTGCGATAAGGACAAAGGTTACGAGGACGTAACGGATTCGAACGGGGAGGTGATCGGCTGTAAAAAGAAAAACCAAGCTTACAATTGCCAACCGGAAAACGTTAATTGGAGCGATCCTCACCTGAAACATGGCGCGGAAACTTATACGGAGAATAACCCTTATTCGGCGCCGCCGCCGGAACAGCTTTGGGGAGGACACATCAAAAATCCGGCTATTTCTCAAGATCAGCTAAAAGCTTGTGAATGGGAATGTTCACCATCTTGCGCTTATACTCCGGTTATGAATGCGGCCAACAATCCGCAATGTCTCAAAAATTGCGTGGCTTGCGGCACAACCAACAGCGGCGATCCTTTTGTCGCGCCGGCCGATGTCAATGACTCGCGTGTCCAAGTCGGGACTGATACAAATTGTTTAAATAGCGGCAAGGGCGCTTATTGGCCGGGAGAAAACTGTTCGACGCAGAATTGGAAAGCTTTGGATATCAACCAAGTGCCGGCTAATGCTTGCGAGTGGTCGTGTAGACTAGGCTTTAAACGCCAGGGCAACGAATGCGTCAGTCAAACCGCGCCAACCGCATGCACTTGGCGGCCGGTCGGCTTGCCTCGATTCTCCGCGGCCACGACCAGTTATGAAAGCTTGGCAATCAATCCTTCCACTGGACAGCCGTATGTCGCTTTTTCCGACGGCAGTGTTGGCGGTGCGGTAACGGTTATGAAGTATGACGGTAAAGCGTGGGTTGTGGTCGGTCCGGCCGGTTTTTCTGACCAGGCGTATCCGACTTCCTATGAAAGCTTGGCGTTTGATTCTTATGGCAAACCCTATGTCGCTTTTTCCGACGGAAAGTATAGTGGCAAGACAACGGTGATGGAGTATTCTAACGGCGCTTGGTCGGCTGTCGGCGGAATACGTGGTTTTGGCGGCAAGGCACAATATCAAAGTTTGATAATTACTCCGGGTAATAATATTATTGTCGCTTATGAAGACCTTGATAATTCATCAGAAACAAAAGTTAAGATGTATTTTAGCGATACTTGGCAAGATTTTGGCGTTGGCGATATTTCGTCTGACAAAGCCGAGTATCAGAGCCTGGCCTTTGTTAACGGGCAACCGGCCGTTGCCTTTAAAGATTATGCACATTGCAATGGCGGAGCGACGGTGATGACCGCTCAACAAGGCCATAACTGGTCAGCCATTGGCAGCTATTGCCTTTCCGGCAGAATGGCTCAATTCGAAAGTCTGTCTTCTCACGCCGGCCAACCGTATTTGGCTTGGGTAGCCGATGACGGCGTGGATTTTGTTATGAATTACGATTACAGTAAAAGCTCTTGGCAGTTGGTTAATGAATTTAGTATAAATTATGATGCATCCGCTAAAGGTCCGCAAAGTTTGGTTTTTAGCACCGACATTAAAGATGACAATCCTTATGTCGCTTATCAATCTTTACCGTATTACCAGTATCAAGCTAATTTAGTTACGTTAAATCCAAAGGTGGCTAATGTCGGCCAGCCGAATCTTTCCGATGCCGCCGCGGCTTATGTCAGTCTGGCTTTCGGCCCGACCGATCATCAGCCCTATGTCGCTTATCAAGATCATTATAGCAATTATTTTACCGGACCGGATCGCGTCACGGTCATGACTTGCGCCGCCACGCCGGATGCGTGCGGCGGACAAACTCATGTCAGCTATCCGTCGTATAAATGTCCTTATAATAACGACGTTTGCGATTATGACACTGTCCAACCGGGCGACGGCCGTTGTTGGATGAAGGAAAATGTCGATGTTGGCAGCATGGTCACCGCCGGCAAGGACGTGCCGCAAGCCAATTGGCAAAAGTTTTGTTATAACAATAACAACAATGGCAACGAGTGCCAAAAATACGGCGGTTATTACTATTGGCATACAACCTTGGACATAGACAGCAAATACGACGATGAAGTGTATTCACAAACTCCACCGACTGCGCAAGGTATTTGTCCGGACGGTTGGCACGTGCCGAACGTTGACGAATACACCAAATTGATTAGTTCATTATTACCTTATGAAGGCGACAAACTAAAAAATGTCGGGCTGTGTCAGGGAAGAGCCAATTGCAATGACTCAAATTTTTCCCAGTTGTTGACCGGTTGGTTTGATAAAGAGACCGGCAGCTTTAATGATTTTGGTATTTCCGGTTGGCAACAATCAACTTATCAATCAGGCAAAAATCTTAACAGCGTTTTTGGCGCTGACCTTGTCGATTCGGTGGCGGTTACGACCTTAGACAACAATAAAGGAGACAATGCCGATACCTTGCGCTGTATTAAAGATTTACCGCCGACCCCCGGCGTCAAGAAAGGCGGCAACGGCCTGCAAAGCGGATTGGACAAATTGCCCGCTTGTTTGTTCGGGTTCAGCCGAACGGATATAGTCAAGATGCCCAAGACGTGTACCAAGAATAGCGACTGCAATTATACGCCCGGCCCGACCTGCGACGGTCAGTGTAAATATTCGTTAAACCATCAAAAAGGGGTTTGCAAAAACAACAAATGCTCTTACCCCGTAAAATATCCGCCCATACTTTGTCCGCACGGTTGCACTTATGATGGAAAATGTGCGCCTGATGTTTTGGGCGTCAAGGTTAAAGCGGCGGTTAAGAAAAAATAGAAACTGGAAGTTGGAATTTGGAAGCTAGAATCTGGAACAAAAGGAACTGTCATCCCGAGCCGGAGCGAGGGATCTCTTACGCCTCTGACTGGCGAGTTAAGAGATCCCTCGTAAACTCGGGATGACAAAAAACACTGCTGAGCCGTGGAGCCCAGTGTATATTGGTATATAGTATTCATATGACTTTACTTATCAATACGACAGATAACAATCTGATGGCCTTAAGCTTAAATACCGGCGCCAAGCAAATTAATTTGTCGGTGTCGGTAAGGCGCGACCAAGCGGAAAAGTTGTTGCCGGCGATCGAAAAGTTGTTGCAGAAAAATAAAGTTAAGTTAAAAGATTTGACCAAGATTGTCGTGCAAAACGGCCACGGCAGTTTTACCGCTCTGCGCTTGGGCATTGCCACAGCCAATGCTTTGACCTTTGCCTTGCAGATACCGGTGGAGGATGAGCAAGGACGGGCGATTAGCAAGGATGGCTTGGTCTTGGTGGAGCCGAAGTATGATAAGCCGGTGAGCGTAACGGTCAGGAATTTGGAATCTAGAATTTAGAATTTGGAATTCAGAAAAAATATCATGCCATGCCGCAGTCTCCCGCAGGGGACTGCGGCATTCTTTTTGGTTTAAGACTGCCGCAGTCTCTAATGAGTGCGTTAGGGACTACAGCATGGCAGAAAATATTTTTCCTGTGGATAAAATAATAGCCTTCGAGATTGTTCGGACACCCAAGGCTATTTTTTTATTTTTATTCAATATTTTTATAGTTTTTATTGTGATTTATCGGTGCCGGTTAGTGTTGACTGGCGGTGGCCGGTGGAGTACAATAAAACCATTAGGGAGAAAAGTGGGGAAAAGTGGAAAATATGTTTATCGGCGAATACAAACACAGCTTGGATGAAAAAGGGCGCTTGGCTATTCCGGCCAAATTGCGCGCGCAGTTGAAAATCGGCGCCGTCGTCACGCGCGGTTTGGACAATTGTTTGTTTTTATACAGCAAAAAAGATTGGGAAAAGCTGGCCGGCAAGATTGCCAACCTGCCTTTAACCAAAGCCAATGATCGCGCCTTTGCCCGTTTAATGCTGGCCGGAGCCATGGCGGTGGATTTTGACAGCCAAGGCCGGATAATTTTGCCTGATTACCTGCGCCAGTTTGCCGGATTGAAGAAAAAAACGGTCATTGCCGGCGTTTATGATCGCTTGGAAATTTGGGACGAAGATGTGTGGGAGAAATATAAAACCGGCACCGAAGCCCAGGCCGGCGCGATAGCCGAAGCGTTGGACGGATTGTCGGCTTAGTTATTTAAAAATATGCGCTATCACCATATTCCGGTCATGCTTGATGAGGTTGTTGCTTATTTGCAACCCGAGCCCGGTAAAAAATTTATTGATTGCACTTTGGGCGGAGCCGGCTACACTTTGGCTTTGGCTAAAATTGTCGGACCGGCCGGCAAAGTTGTGGCCTTTGATTTAGATTCGTTAGCTATCAAGAACGCGCAAGAAAGTTTGGATCAGCAACACTTAACTCAAGTGGAATTGGTCCAAGCGAATTTTGCCGTCGTCGGCAGGGAGGCCGGCGAGCGTTATCCGAATGAAAAATTTGACGGCGTGGTGTTTGACTTGGGTTTGTCTTCGGCGCAGTTGGACGATCGGACGCGCGGCTTTTCTTTTGTCGGCGATTTGCCTCTGGATATGTCGTTTGCGGGCTCAAGTCAAGCAACAATTAAATTAATCAACAAAGCCAAACCGGCCGAATTGGAAAAAATTATCAAAGAATTTGGCGAAGAAAGATATTATCGGTCCATTGTCAAATCAATCGTCGAATTTCGCCGGCATCAACCCATTACCACCACCGGCCAGCTGGTTGAAGCGATTGCCCGCGCCGTGCCCGCCGCTTACCGCCATGATCGGCGTTTAAATTTTGCCACTAGAACCTTTCAATCATTAAGGATTGCCACCAACGAGGAACTTGTCAGCCTGGAGGCCGCTCTGCCGCAAGCTTTAGCTTTGTTAAAGCCGGGAGGGAGGCTGGTAGTCGTATCTTTCCATAGTTTGGAAGATCGATTGGTCAAACAATTTTTTGTCCGCGAGGCCAAAGATTGCGTTTGTCCGCCACAAAACTTTATTTGTGCGTGCGGCCACCAGGCAGAGCTGAATATTTTAACCAAAAAACCCATCACCGCGACGGCAGAGGAGATAGCGCACAACCCGCGCAGCAGTAGTGCCAAATTGAGAGCAGCCGAGAAGATATAATGCGAATCAGTAAGTTCATTAATGCGAAAAATGCGAATTTGCATGCGAATACCACGAATT